>JBOGZW010000030.1:0-14237 GCA_050697575.1 Gaiellaceae bacterium
GGAACGCGGGGCCGCTACTCGACGGCGCGGCGGGGGCTGCCGGGCCCGGGGTGCCGGCGACGGTCCGCGTCACGGTCGTCGCGCCCGAGCCGACCCCGTACCGCGCCCCCGTGTTCGACCTGCTCGCAGCTCGACCGGAAATCGACCTGACGGTCGTCTACTCCGGGCGGTCGCTCATGTGGCGCAGTTGGCAGGTCGAGCTCGGCCACAAGGCGGTGTTCCTCGAGGGGGTGCGGATCCCCGGTGCACGGCGGCTCGTTCACCACGAGTTCCCCGTGACGCCGGGCATCTTCGCGGCGCTTGCGCAGGCGCAGCCTGACGTCGCCGTCGTGGTCGGCTGGAGCACGTTCGCCTCCCAGTCGGCGATTGCGTGGTGCCGCGTGCGGGGCGTCCCGTACGTCCTCGAGGCGGACAGCCACGACGAGGGGCCGCGCGCAGGCTGGCGGCGCGCCGTGAAGCGCAGCGTCGTGCCGAGGCTCGTCGGTGGTGCGGCGAGCGTGCTCGTGACGGGAACGCTCGTCCGTCGCTCGCTGCTCGCGTACGGCGCCGCGCGGGAGCGGATACGGCTGTTTCCGGTCACCGTAGACGCGGCCGCCTTCGGTGAGCAGGCGGACCGCCTCAGCGGCCGGCGGGAGGAGCTCCGTCGCGGGCTCGGCATCGGACCCGACGACGTCGCCGTGCTGTCGGTCGCACGGCTCTCCCCCGAAAAGGGACTCGACACGCTCGTTCGAGCAGCGGCTGCCGCCGCGGATCCGCGGCTCGTGGTGATGGTCGTCGGCAGTGGTCCGGAGCAGCTGCGGCTACAGGAGCTGGCGCGCTCGCTGCGCATCCGCCTGCTGCTGCTCGGCGAGCGGCCGTGGGAGCGGATGGTGGAGGTCTACGCCAGCGCGGAAGTCTTTTGCCTGCTCTCCTTACGTGAGCCGTGGGGTGTCGTCGTGAACGAGGCAGCCGCGTGCGGGCTGCCGCTCGTTCTCTCCGACCGCGTCGGCGCTGCCGCCGACCTATTGCGAGACGGCGAGAACGGCGGCCTCGTACCCTCCGGAGACGTGAGCGCGACGGCGGCTGCGCTCCGCCACTTCGCCTCGTCCGCATCGGTGCGCTCGGCGGCGGGTGCCCGCTCGCGCGAGCTGATGCGCGACTGGGGCTACGGGCCCGGTGTGGAGCGCTTCGTCGAGGCCGTTCGCGAAGCCGCCACCTCCCGGTAGATCTCCTCCTGGAGGTCGGTCACGTGCTCCCACGACATGCGCCGCGCTGCGGCCACGCCGCCGGCGGAGAGCGACCGGCGCAGCTCCTCGTCTGCCAGCACGCGCCGCAGCGCCTCGGTCACCGCCGCCGCGTCATAAGGAACGACGAGCGCCTCGCCCTCTTCGAAGAAACCCGCGATGCCGCAGCGGTCCGAGACGACGACGGGCGTGCCGGCGGCAGCCGCCTCGGCCGCAGCCATGCCGAAGCTCTCGCCGGCGGAGGGCAGGCAGAGCACGTTCGCCTCGGCGTAGAGGTGGAGGGGCGGCTCGACCGTCGCTCCGAGGGCGTGCAGGCGTCCGGCGGTCCGAGGATCACGTTGCGCCGTGCGCACCTGGCGGATGGCGCCGTGGTGGTCGTCCGGCCCGACGAGCACGAGGTGTGCATCCCTGAGCTCGCGAACCGCGGCGAGCAGGTGCTCGACGCCCTTGCCTGAGGCGATGCGCCCCACGTAGAGCACGATCGGCGCTCCGTCTGGGATCGCGAGCTCGACGCGTAGCACACCCCGCGCTGGCGGCATCGAGTCCGGGTTGGGGAAGCCGTTGCCCCGTACGCGCACGCGACCCGCCGGGACGCCGCCCGCCCGCACATGCTCTGCCTCGCGCTCGGAGCTGACGACGACGGCTGCCGCGCCGCCCGCGACGCCGCGGTAGAGCGTCGCGTCGAGCGCGCGCTTGAGCGCCACCTTGCGCAGGCGTGGCTCGAACATGCCGAGCGGCTCGAAGACGTAGGGGATGCGGCGCACGCGCGCCCACGTAGCCACCCCCGTCGAGACAGGATCGCGGAAGCCGAGCACGTGGACGACGTCGGGCCGCTCCATCCGCTCGAGGGCCATGGGCAGCGTCGGCGTGATCCCCATCCACCGGTAGCTGACCGGCGTCGCGAGGTACGTGACGCCGACGTGGTCCAGCAGTTCGGTTCGCGTATGTGCAGCAGGCCGGGTGTGCAGGTCGACGAGTGCTGTCGTCACCACCTCGACGGCGTGCCCGCGTGCCGCGAGCCGCTCGCTGAGCTCGCGCGTCACCGGGATCGGCCCGCCGAAGGCGACGGCCGGCCACCACGCAGGTGCGGCGAACAGGATTCGTAGTGCGGTGCCCTCCATCCGCGGGACGGTAGCGTTCTCCGCCGTGAGCGACGCAGCGAAACCACGCCTGCTCGTCGTCAACCAGTACTACTGGCCGGGCGTCGAGGCCACCGCCCAGCTCCTGACGGAGCTCTGCGAGGCTCTTGCGGGCGAGTTCGACATCCGTGTCCTCACGGGTGTGCTCCACGGCCACGAAGACCGGCCGCGGCGCGAGACGCGAAACGGCGTGCGGATCACTCGCGTCCCCTCGACGGCATTCGAGCGCTCGCGCCTCGGGCTTCGCGCGCTCAACTACGTCACCTTCGTCGGAAGCGCGCTCGCCGCCGGTATCGGCGGTCGGCGCCCCGACATCGTCCTCTGCATGACGGATCCGCCGATGGTCGGGGACATCGGTCTGGCAGTGGCCAGGCGGTTCGGCGTGCCGCTGCTCGTCATCTCGCAGGACGTCTTCCCCGAGATTGCGACCAAGGTCGGACGCCTCGACTCGCGCCTGCTCGTCGGCGTTCTGCGCCGGCTGGTTGGCCTCTATCTCACGCGCGCCGACCGTGTGGTGGCGATCGGCGACACGATGCGGCTCCGACTGGAGGAGAAGGGCGCACCGGCGGAGCGCATCCGCGTCATACCCAACTGGGTCGACACGAACGAAACGTCGCCGCGGTCCCGCGACAACGAGTGGGCAGAGCAGCACGGGCTCGTCGGAACGTTCGTCGTCATGCACTCGGGGAACGTCGGCCACGCACAGAACCTCGACGTGCTGGTGCGGTCGGCGACCTTCCTGCGCGACCTCGACGACATGAGGATCGTCATCGTCGGCTTCGGCGCCCGACACGGGGAGATCGTCGGGCTGGCGGAGCGGCTGGACGTCGTGGACCGTGTGAAATTCCTGCCGTACCAGCCGCGCGAGGTGCTGCCCTTGTCGCTCTCCGCCGCCGACGTCCACTTCGTCGGCCTCGTGCAGGGGCTCTCGGGGTACGTGGTGCCGAGCCGCCTGTACGGGATCATGGCGACGGGAAGGCCGGCGATCGTGGCGGCCGAGGCCGAGAGCGAGACGGCCCAGCTGGTTGAGCGGGTCGGCTGCGGCGTGGTCATTCCGCCGGATCGGCCGGAGCTCGCCGCAGTGACGATCCGCGACATGCACGCGGGGCGCTACGACCTCGAGGCCATGGGCGCCCGGGGCCGCGCGTACGTGATGGACGACGCTGACACGCGGGTCGCGCTGGGACGCTACCGCGAGCTGCTCCGGGAGTTGGCCGCGCAATGAGGAAGCTCTTCTGGGGGAGTCTCGCCGCGCTCGCGTGGACGCACGTGGGCTATCCCGCGGCGGCGGCCGTGGCCGCGCGGGTCGCGCCGAGGCCGGTGCGGCGCGAAGACATCCTGCCCACGGTGACGGTCATCGTCGCCGCGCACAACGAGGAAGAGGTGATCGCGCGGCGCGTCGCGAACCTCCTCGAGCTCGACTACCCGCTCGAGCTCCTGGAGATCGTCGTCGCCTCCGACGCTTCCAAGGACCGCACGCACGAGATCGTCCGGGAGATCGCGGCGCGCGAGCCGCGCGTCAGGCTGCTCGAGTGCCCGCGTGGGGGCAAGGTGGCGACCCAGAATATCGCCGTCGCGCAGTCGGAGGCCGACGTGGTGGCATTCTCGGACGCGAACGCGACCTGGGCGCCGGACGCGCTGCGCAAGCTCGTCCGTGCGTTCGCCGACCCTGAGGTCGCCTACTGCTGCGGCCGGCTCGTGCTCGAAGCCGCGGACGGCACGAACGTCGAGGGCGTCTATTGGCGCATGGAGACGTGGCTGCGCGAGCAGGAGTCCGAGACGGGCTCGCTCACCGGCGGCTACGGCTCCATCTATGCCGTCCGGCGCTCCGACTACGCCGACGTCGATCCCCGCTTCGGCCATGACCTCTCGTTTCCGTACCTCATGGTGCAGCGCGGGAGGCGGGCGGTCTGTGACGGCGAGGCGCTCGCCTTCGAGAAGCCGACGCCGGACGTCGAGGACGAGTACCGGCGCAAGGTGCGGATGTTCGAGCACGGCTGGCTCATGCTCCACAAGGGCCGGATGCTCGAAGGGCTGCCGCCCGGGTATCTCGTGAAGCTTGTGTCCCACCGCCATCTACGCTTCGGGAGCGGAGTGCTGCACCTCGGGTTGCTCGGCTCGAGCTTCCTGCTCGCGCGCCGCGGCGGCGTGTATCGCCTCGCGTGGCTCGGGCAGCTCGCGTTCCTTGCGGAGGCCGCGCGCAGGCCGGGGATCGCCCGCTACTACACGCTCGTCACGTGGGGAACGGTCGAGTCGCTGAAGAACTACGTCGAGCGCGGGGTCCCTGCCGTATGGGACAAGGCGCCGGGCACCAGATAGCGCGGAATCTTGACGAAAAAGCGACGGAGCAGCTAACCTGAAGGCATGGCGACGGCGTTCGCAGAGGAAGCGATCCGTATCCATGAGCTAGGACACCTCTCGGACACCCAGGTTGCCCAGGCAACGGGCGCGGCGCCCAGCACTGTGCGCGACTGGTTCAGAGGTCGTAGCTCCCCGACAGGTACGCGGGCGGAACGGATTGCAGAGCTGGCGGAGATCGTCGACCGGCTGACGCGGATCATCGATCCCGAGTACATCCCCGTGTGGATGTCGAAGCCGATCGAGGCGCTCGACAATCGGAAGCCGCTCCACCTCATCGCCCGCGGCCGCGCCCGCCAGGTCGCCAAGGTCATTTCCGGGCTCGAGTCGCCCGGCGCGGTCTGAGGTAGCCCCTACTGCCGCTGGACGTCGATCCAGTCGATGTCGCCGGAACGTGGCTGCGCCACATTCCTCATCGAGCCGATCCGCGTCTGAGGCCGTTTCCCCCCGACGACAACCGCTGGCAGCGCGGGCGTGTGGTCGACGCCCTCTACCTCGCGGACGAGGAGGCAACGCTTTGGGCCGAGTGGTATCGGCACCTCGCCGAGCGGGGCCTTCCGCCCATGTTCAAGCTTCCCCGGGATGTCTGGCGCCATCGCGTGGCAGCCTCTCGCGTCGCCGATCTCACGAATGCATCGCGGCTCGGCAGAGTCGGACTGAACCTGCCGGTTCCCGGCCGGGAGTCATGGCGGCCGTATCAGACGGTTGGCGAGCAACTCTGGCGCGAAGGCTGGCCAGGACTGCTCGCACCGAGCGCCGCGCGACCAGACGGACGGGTGCTGTGCGTCTTCGTCGACGATCCTGGCGCGCTACCCGTCCGGCCTGTCGGTCGCCCGCGGGTCGTCTCGGAGCCTCCCGCTCCGCCGACCGGAATGCGCACCTAGGAGGGTCTGACGAAACAGTGACTAGGACGTGCGGTACGCGGGGAAGAACCCGTCGTAGTCGATCTCGGCGCCTCCGCACAGCCGGCGATAGGCATCCTCGTCATGGACAGCCTTCCCGACCCAGAACTCACGCCGCCCGCGTGGGCTGAAGCGCTCCTTGAAGGCATAGAGCGAGTCCTGCTTGCCGCCCGCCCCGCCGCCGAGGTGGAACTCCTCCAGCTGCTGCGTCTGACCCCAGAGCGCGGCTGTGTAGAGCAGAAGGTTCGAAGCGCCGAGATCGCGAGCTGAGTCGGCAGTCGCCCCGAAGTGGTAGTGGAGCCAGCGGTCGCCGCGTAGGCAGAGTGCCGAAGCTACTACGTCCCCGCCGGCCAGAGCGTCGAACCGGACGAGGTTGCCCTCGAGCTCGGTGAGCCGCTCCCAGTACTCCGGGGGCAAGAAGTAGTAGCCGGCCGCGTTCCGGCGTTCCATCGTCTGCTCGTACAGCTCTACGAACGCGGAGAGGTCGTCCGGCCCGGCAGTGACGTCGACGGCCACTCCTGCCTTCTGAGCCTTGCGGACGACGTTGCGGTGCTTGCCATGGATGCTCGCGAGCAGGTCGCCATCGAGGAGCCAGCCGACGGTCGGACTCGAGTAGGACGCACGCAGCGCCGAGCTGTAGTTCTCGAACAGCGGGTGGTAGCGGATGAACGTCGAGACGATCCCGCGGTCGCGACACCACGCCTCGTACGCTTCGTAGAAGCGGTCGTGCGACCCCGCCCCGACCGGTCCGCCGTAGCCATACGGCGTCGTCACGTCGCTCTCGGAGGCGTTGATCGCCCGCACGATGCAAGCCATGACCACACCGTCGTCCTCGAGCAGCACCGGCTCGCCCGGGTCGAGCACGCAGCTCGCCTCGAGGTAGGCGCGTAGCAGGTAGGCGTCAGCGCAGTCGAGCTGCGCAAGCAGTTCGTCCCACGCGCCTGCCGGAACTTCCCTCACTCGTCGGCGGCGTGTGCTCGCTCGATGTTGAGCTCGTCCTCGATCGGCTCGGGCTCACCGCGGAACAGCTCGCCGAAGGTCTTGAAGACGATCTTCACGTCGAGCCAGAGTGACCAGTTGTCGATGTACCAGAGATCCATCCGGAAGCGCTCCTGCCAGGTCACGCTGTCGCGCCCGTGCACCTGCGCCCAGCCGGTGATGCCCGGCAGCACGGTGAGGCGGCGCGCCTCCTCGTCCGTATAGTGCGCCGCCTGCTCGACGAGGTCAGCACGCGGCCCCACGAGGCTCATCTGGCCGAGGAGGACGTTCACGAGCTGCGGCAGCTCGTCGAGGCTCGTCCGCCGCAGCCAGCGGCCGGCGCCGGTGATGCGCGGATCGTCCTTCACGACCCCGAACGGGTCTCGGCTGATACCGGTGGAGCGGCCGAGCTCGATCGCGTCCTGCACCATCGTCCGGAACTTCACCATGCGGAACGAGCGGCCGTTCTTGCCCGCACGCGGATAGACGAAGAAGATCGGGCGGCCCGACTCGATGACGATCCACAGCGAGAACGCAAGGAAAACCGGGCTGAGCACGACGAGCGCGACGAGCGCCAGCACGGGATCGGCGACGCGCTTGACGATCCTCATCGGGCGAGCTTTCGCCTGAGCACGTGACGTAGCTCCCGGCCGCGCTCCTGCACGAGCCGCAGGCGGACGAAGTTCACGCCGCGCATGGCGGCGTCGTGCGCGGCGTACGCCGGCACGAGCGCGGGCGCTGCCGCGCCGTCGCTCGTCTCGTACCCGAGCGCGCGGAGCTCGTCGCCTGCCACGGCCTCGAAGGTCTCGATCTGGCGCGGCGTCAGCTCCGTCCGCCACTTGCCGACTGCCGCAGTGGTGATCCCACTCCAGACGTTCGTGAACCACGCCGACTGATCCGCGACAACCTTCGAGCGGTCGGTCTGCTCGATCGCGAGCATGTCGTCGGAGTAGTCGAGCCCGAGGAAGTCACAAAGCGCAGCGACTGTTTCCGCGGGCTTCGAGACGAGATCCTCGTAGCGCACTTCGAGCACGCGGCCGGGGTAGCGCTCGGCGGCCTTGTGCCCCTGGCGCATGGCCCTCGCCCACGAGCGTCCGGCCGCCCAGGCGTTGTTCGGGCCGAAGGGGACGTCCATCACCGATAGGGCGACGTCACGCCCGTCCCGGATGAGGTGGACGAAGCGTGCGTCCGGCCAGATCGCGGCGAGCCGGTCGACGTGGCCGATGTAGGCGGGCGTCTTGTCGCCCCAGCGCCCTTTCCCTTCTCGCTCGGCGTAGGCGACGAACGGCGCGCTGACAGCGAAGCGGAAGGCGTCCATGCCGTTCAAGCCGGCCGGCAACGCAGGCGGCTCGCCTGCGAGGCCCCACAACTGCACGCGCGGGTGGTTCCACGCCGCGCGCAGCACCTCGTCCGCCGGCTGTTCCGGATCGACGTCGAGGAGGAACATCGACTCGGGCGGAACGGCGACGGCGCCACGGTCGAGAATGAGCCGCAGCATCGTCGTCCCGGAGCGGTCGTGGCCGAGGAGGAAGAAAGGGAAGTCGCTCATATCTGAGGCTGCGTTGGAGACAGGATGAATCCTGTCCCCAACCCTGTTTCCTTTCAGCAGACTACGCGTCGTGCGGATCAGCCTCGCCGATCCCGTCAGCTACACCATTCCGTACGACCGCAGCCTCGCCGGGGCGCTGGCCCGGCGTGGCCACGAGGTCGACCTCTTCACCGCGAGTTTCCTGTTCGCGCAGTTGCCGCCCCCGGACGGCTATCGCCAGCACGATGTGTTCTTCACGCGCAGCGCGCGCCTGCTCCGCGGCAATCCGCGATCCCGGCTGCGCTTCCTCGTGAAGGGGCTCGAGTACGCCCCGAGCGCGCGGCGGCTCACGAAGGAGATCGAGCGGCTCGACCCCGACGTGCTGCACGTGCAGTGGCTCGGGCTGCCCCGCTACGACCTGCGCTGGCTGGAGGCGGCGCAGCGGAAGCGGGGGGTCGTCTTCACCGCCCACGACGTGCTTCCGCGGCGGACTGCCGACAAGCTCGACCTCTGGCGGCGGGTGTTCTCGACCGTCGATCGCATCGTCGTCCACGGCGCCGGCGCCATCGACCAATTGGCCGCGCTCGGCGTCGACCGCGCGAAGGTCGTGCGGATCCCGCACCCCGTCTTCACGCCTTCGCGCGAGATCGCGCCGCCGCATGGGGCGACGCTCCTCTTCTTCGGCCTCATCCGGCGATCGAAGGGGCTCGATCTACTTATCCGCGCGCTGCCGGCGATCGCGCAACAGGTTCCGGACGTCCGTCTCCTCGTGGCGGGCGATCCGATCGAGCCCGCCGAGCCGTACCAGGCGCTCGCCCGTGACCTCGGGATCGCGGAGCGGATCGACTGGCGCCTGCGCTTCCTCGCCGAGGTCGAGGTCGCGGACGTCATGGAGGAGGCTGTGCTCGTGGTGCTTCCCTACCGCGAGATCGAGTCGTCGGGCGTGCTCGCGATCGCCCTCGGCCACGGACGTCCGGCTGTCGTCACCGATGTCGGCTCGCTCGGGGACACCGTTCGCGAGTTCGGGGCCGGGGCCGTCGTCCCGCCGGAGGACCCCGCGGCGCTCGCTGACGCGTGCTCGCGGCTGCTGCAACATCCCACAGGGACGACGACGGCCGCGTGCGAGGCACTGAGCTGGGAGCGCGCGGCCGAGGCACACGAGCGCGTGTACAGGGAGCTCTTGGAAGAGCGCGGATGACGCGACATCCGATGTGGGTGCTCGCCGGTGGCGCTGCGCTGATCGTGCTGCTCGACATCGGGTGGGTGGAGGCGGCAGGCCGTGACTACGCGTGGCTGATCGCGGAGGTCGCGGGCGCGGCGCTGTTCATCGCCTGGCGGGGCCAGGAACGGGTTGCGGCTCGCCCCGCTGCTGATCCTCGCGGCCGGCTATCACCTCGCGCTCGTCTGGTCGCACGTGGCCGCCGACATCCCCGTCGACTTCGACATCTCGATCTTCACGACTCAGGGCGAGTCGCTGCTCGACGGCGACTACCCGCGCTCGGAGTACCCGACGGGCGCCGTGTCGCTCTTCGCGCTCGAGACCTGGCTGGGCGACGACTCGGCACGGACGCCGAACGCGCTGCTCATGATCCCGTTCCAGCTCGCGGCCGTGGCCGCCGTTTGGTCGCTCAGGACGCGGTGGAGCGCGTGGCTGGCGGCGCTCGTCGCCCTCCTGCCCGCTCAGCCTCTACGCATGGGAGTTCAAGTTCGACCTCGTGCCCGCGGCTCTGCTGGCCGTCGGGCTCGCGCTCGCCTACCGGGAGCGGTTCGGTCTCGCGGGCATCGTGCTCGGCGTGGGCGCGGCTGTGAAGTGGACGCCGGCGCTCGCGGCGCTCGCCCTCCTCGTCTGGCTTCTTGCGTCACGCCGCGAGCGGGAGGGCTTTCGGCACGCGGCGGGCTTCGTCGTCACCTTCGGAGCGCTGACCCTTCCGTACCTGGCCTGGGAAGCCGACGACGTGCTTGCCGCGTACGAGATCCAGGGTGGGCGGACGATCACCGGCGAATCGCTCCCATACCTGCCGCTGCACTGGCTCGGCCAGGCGGAGCTCGGCGAGGACTTCACGCACGCTGCCGTCGTCCCCGACTGGGCCGACCCGGCTGCGAGCGTCGTCCAGCTGCTCGTGCTCGCCGGGGTGATCGCGATCGCATGGCTTGCGCGCGGACGTCTCGCTGCTGGCGTGGCCGTGGCAGCGCTGACGCCGGCGGTGTTCCTGCTCACGAACCGGATCTTCAGCTCGCAGTTCCTCGTCCTACTGCTCGTCGCCTGGGCCGTAGCGATCTCGCTCCTCGCACTCGTCGCGAACAGCTCCTGCTCGGTGGGGGGCCGCGGCGGCAAGCCTCCTCAACGCCTTCGTGTACCCATTCGTACTACAGGGCCTTCCGGGATCTGGGAGCCGGTCTCGGCGCTGATGTTCGCGGTCGCGCTGGCGCTCACCGGCTGGTTGCTCCTGACCGCCTCGCGCGGGCGCGACTACGCTAGCCCGTCGTGAGATACGTCGTGACAGGCGCTGCGGGCTTCATCGGCTCGCTGCTCACGGAGGCGCTCTTGGCGCGCGGCGACGAGGTCGCCGGCATCGACAGCTTCACCGACTATTACGACCCGCGGCTCAAGGAGCAGAACGCCGCGGGGCTCGACGTGCGGCGGCTCGACTTGGCGACCGACGATCTCGACTTCGCGGGCTTCGACGGCGTCTTCCACCTCGCCGGGCAGCCCGGCGTGCGTAGCTTCGGCGACGTGTTCCCGCTGTACGTGGAGCGGAACGTGCTCGCGTCGCAGCGCGTGTTCGAGGCCGCCGCTCGCGACGGCGTACGCGTCGTCTTCACATCCTCGTCGTCGGTGTACGGCGAGGCGGAGCGGTACCCGACGCCGGAGGACACGCCGCTCGCCCCGGTCTCCCCGTACGGCATCACGAAGCTCACGTGCGAGCACCTCGCCCGCGCCTACTCCCGCAGCTTCGCGCTCGACGCTGTCGTCCTGCGCTATTTCAACGCCTTCGGGCCGAGGCAGCGCCCCGACATGGCGTTCACGAAGGTGGTGCGGGCGCTTGTCGCCGAGGAGCCGTTCGACATGTTCGGGGACGGCGAGCAGTCGCGCGGCTGGACGTACGTCGACGACGTCGTGGACGCGACGATCAGGGCGATGCAGAACGGGACCGAGACGTACAACGTCGGCGGCGGCGTCGAGGCTTCGCTGCGTGAGGCGATCGCGATCCTCGAGGGGCATGCTAGACGAGTCCTCGAGATTCGCGAGCACGAGCCCGTTCCCGGTGAGCAGCGGCGCACGAACGCGGACACGACGCGCATCCGCTCCGAGCTCGGTTGGGCGCCGAAGGTCTCGCTCGAAGACGGCTTACGGGCACAGTGGGAGTGGGCCTCGGCTACAGTCGGCGCCCAATGAGCCCGGACTCCGAGCAGCGGGCCGCCGTCGAGCTCGAAGCTGAGCAAGAGGTCGACTTCGGGCGCTACGCCCAGACGATCGCTGCCCGCTGGTGGCTGCTCGTCGTCGGCGCCGTGCTCGGGGCCTTCATCGGCTTCCTCATCACGCTCTCGGACGGGAAGATCTACAAGGCGACCGCGCAGGTCTATCTCGGCCAGCCGCTCGCGCCGGACTCCGCAGCTGCCGTCACCACGTCACCGACAACGCTGGGCCTCGTCCAGGCCTTTGTGACGAGCGAGGACGCGATCGAGAAGGCCGCCTCTGCCGTCGGTCTGCGCCCTTCGAGGCTGCGCGACCACGTCACCGCGCGTCCCATCCCGGGCACGTCGACCACCAGGCAGGCCTTCCCGGCGCCGTTGCTGTCGATTCAGGTGACGGGCTCTTCACGCGTGCGGACTGCGGCCGCGGCGAACCACCTTGCGCAACAGGCCGTGGAAGAGGTCGGGGCGTACACGACGACGAAGATCACCACGCTCGACCAGCAGCTCAAGTACATCGGCACGCAGCTCGGGCTCGTGAACGCGCGCCTCACCGCTGCGCGTGCGTCACAGAGCGAGATCGTTTCCAATCCTAGTCTTAGCCCCGTCGAGAAGCTCGTCGCGCTCACAAACCTCAACTCCGAGATCACGCTCGCCGAGCAGCGCCAGGTCACGCTCGAGCTCAACCGTTACAACACGACTCGCGCGCTGTCGCTGGCCAAGGACATCGAGGCGAGCCGCGTCACGGCGGCGGCGGTGGCGGTGCCGACGGAGCCGACGAGCCGGCGGACGAGCGTCCTCGTGGGCGCCTTCATCGGGCTCCTGCTCGGGATCGTGGCGGCCCTGCTCTGGGATCCGGTGTCGGGCCGCCTGGCAGCCCGTACTGCCTGAGCCATGCTCGACGGCAAGACCGTAGCCGTCGTCGTTCCAGCGTACGACGAGGAGAAGCTGCTCCCCGAGACGCTGGCGGGCATCCCCGAGTTCGTCGACCGCGTCTATGTCGTCGACGACGCGTCGAAGGACGGCACGGCTGAAGCGGCCGGGTCGGATCCACGCGTCCAACTCATCCGTCACGAGCAGAACCGGGGCGTAGGCGCCGCCATCGTGACCGGCTACCAGCAGGCGATCACCGACCGCGTGGACGTCACGTGCGTGATGGCGGCCGACAACCAGATGGCGTCCGAGGATCTCGAGCAGATCGCGCGGCCGGTCATCGACGGCGACGCCGACTACGCAAAGGCGAACCGGCTCGTCTCAGGTGAGGCCTGGCAGCTCATTCCGCATGCGCGGTATCTCGGCAATGCGATGCTGAGCCTGCTGACGAAGATCGCGTCGGGCTACTGGCACATCGCCGACTCGCAGTCGGGTTTCACAGCGGTCTCGCTCGGGACGCTGGAGCGCCTCGACCTCGATCGGATCTACCCGCGCTACGGCTTTCCCAACGACATCCTCGTGCACCTCAACGTTGTCGAGGCTCGGGTGCGCGACGTGCCGTCGCGGCCCGTCTACAACGTCGGCGAGCGCTCGGGCATCCGCTACTCGCGGGTGATTCCGGCCATCTCATGGCTGCTCCTGAAGGCGTTCTTCTGGCGGCTCTGGCAGAAGTACGTGATCCGCGACTTCCACCCGCTCGTGTTCTTCTACGTGTTCGGCATCGCGATGTTCCTCGCTGGGCTGGGGCTCGGCATCGCCGAGGTCGTGCTGCGGATCCTCGGCAATCCGATCCCGCCGGCGACGGTCGTGCTCGTCGCACTGCTGCTGCTCTTCGGCTCGCAGTTCATGCTGTTTGCCATGTGGTTCGACCTCGAGCGGAACAAGGACTTGCGCTAACAGAACGCGAACTCTGGCGGGCTAGAGTTCGATCGATGAGCACCTGCGTCGTCACCGGCGGGGCCGGATTCCTCGGCTCGCATCTCTGCGACTACTTGCTCGCGGAGGGACACCGCGTGATCTGCGTCGACAACCTCGAGACTTCGACGCTGGAGAATCTCGAGCACCTTCGCGGCGACGACTTCCTCTTCCTGAACCACGACGTCATGGAGCGGATCGACATTGAGGGGCCGATCGACTTCGTCTTCCACCTGGCCGCGCTCGCCAGCCCGATCGACTATCTCCGCCAGCCGCTCCACTCGCTGAAGGTCGGCTCGTACGGGACGCACCACGCGCTCGGCCTCGCGAAGTTCAAGCGTGCGCGGTTCCTGCTCGCGTCGACGAGCGAGGTGTACGGCGACCCGCTCGTCCATCCCCAGCCCGAGAGCTACTGGGGGAACGTCAATCCGATCGGGCCGCGCGGCGTCTATGACGAGGCGAAGCGCTACGGGGAGGCGCTGACGATGGCGTACCACGGCCAGCAGGGCGTGGACACGTGCATCGTGCGCATCTTCAACACGTACGGCCCGCGCATGCGCGCGCACGACGGCCGGGCGATCCCGACGTTCGTCCGCCAGGCGCTCGCCGGTGAGCCGCTGACGGTGTTCGGCGACGGCTCCCAGACGAGGAGCTTCTGCTACGTCGACGACCTCATCCGCGGCCTGCATCTCCTCGCGACGAGTGAGGAGCACCTGCCGGTGAACCTCGGCAACCCGGACGAGTTCACGCTGCTCGAGCTCGCGAACACCGTGCTCAAAGTGACCGGCTCGCAGAGCGCGGTCGTCTTCGAGGCGCTGCCCGTGGACGATCCGCAGGTGCGCCAGCC
>JBOGZW010000031.1:0-13181 GCA_050697575.1 Gaiellaceae bacterium
CCCGAGTTCCTCGAACATCGTGTGCCCTTCCTGCGTGTACTCGACGAGCGGATCCTTCTGGGCCATGGCCCGCAGGTGCACGCCCTCGCGCAGGTAGTCCATGCTCTCGAGGTGCTCGCGCCAGCGCGTGTCGACGACCTGGAGGATCACGTAGCGCTCGAGCTCGCGTAGGAGCTCCGACCCCAGCTGTCGCTCCTTCTCCGTGTACGCCTCCTGCGCATCCTCCGAGAAGTCGTCGACGAGCGCCTGCCGGTCGAACGAGCCCGAGAAGTCCTCCCGCAGCTCGTCCGCCGCGACGTCCGATCCGTAAAGCGTGTGCATCGCTTCGCACAGCAGGTCGAGATCCCAGCCCTCGCCCTCCTCGGTGGCGAACTGGTCGACGGCCCCCTCGACGACTTCCTCGAGCCACTGGCGCACCTCGTCCGAGAGGTCCTGCCCCTCGAGCACGGCCCGCCGCTGCTCGTAGATCACCGTGCGCTGCATGTTCATGACGTCGTCGTACTTCAGGACGTTCTTACGCATGACGAAGTTCTGCTCCTCGACCTTCTTCTGTGCGTTCTCGATCTGCTTCGTGAGGATCCCGGCCTCCATGGGTTGGTCCTCGGGCACCTTGAAGCGGGCCATGATGTTCTGGATCCGGTCGCCGGCAAATAGGCGCACGAGGTCGTCCGCACCGGAGAGGAAGAAGCGGGTCTCCCCGGGATCGCCCTGGCGGCCGGAGCGGCCTCGCAGCTGGTTGTCGATGCGCCGCGCCTCGTGGCGCTCAGTGCCGACGACGTAGAGCCCGCCGAGGTCGAGCACCTCCTCGTGATCGGCCTCCCACTCCGCGCGCGCGTCGTCCATACGCCGCTTGAGCTCGGCGTCGAAGTCGTCGGTTCCCTCTTCCAGGCCCTCGGCGATCAGCTCCCGGCGGATCTCGTACTGCTTGTTGCCGCCGAGAACGATGTCGACGCCGCGGCCTGCCATGTTCGTCGCGATCGTGACGGCACCCTTGCGGCCCGCCTGCGCGATGACCTCCGCCTCGCGCTCGTGCTGCTTCGCGTTGAGGACGTTGTGCGGGATGCCGCCGCGCGTCAGGAGCTGTGAGAGGTACTCCGACGTCTCGACGGCGATCGTGCCGACGAGCACCGGCTGCCCCTCCTCGTGGCGCTCCGCGATGTCGTCGAGCGCGGCGGCGAACTTCGCCTCCTTCGTGCGGTAGATGAGGTCGTTGCGGTCGTCGCGCGCCACCGGCACGTTGGTGGGGATCTCCGCGACGTGGAGCCCGTAGATCTCGGTGAACTCCTTCTCCTCGGTCTTCGCCGTACCGGTCATCCCGGCGAGCTTGTCGTAGAGCCGGAAGTAGTTCTGGAGCGTGATCGTCGCCATCGTGACGTGCTCCTCCTGGATGGCCACGCCCTCCTTCGCCTCGACCGCCTGGTGGAGGCCCTCGGACCATCGCCTGCCCTCCATGATGCGACCCGTGAACTCGTCGACGATCTTCACCTCGCCGTCCTGGATGACGTACTCCTTGTCGCGGTGGTACAGCGCCTGCGCCTTCAGCGCCTGCGTCAGGTGGTTGACGAGCTGGACGTTGCGCGGGTCGTAGAGATTGTCGATTCCGAGTGCGCGCTCGACGTTCTCGATGCCGCGCGGGAGCGGCGACACGGTCTTGAACTTCTCGTCGTACGTGTAGTCGGCGTCCGGCTCGGCCCGCCGCTCGATCTTCGACGGCGGCACGTATGGCTCGCCCTCCAGCTGGCGAACGACCCGCGCGAAGTCGTAATACGTCTTCGCCGCTGTCTCGGGCTCCCCGGAGATGATCAGCGGCGTTCGTGCTTCGTCGATGAGGATCGAGTCGACCTCGTCCACGATCGCGTACGTGTAGCCCCGCTGGACGGTGCCCTCAAGAGACACAGCCATGTTGTCGCGCAGGTAGTCGAAGCCGAACTCGGAGTTCGTTCCGTACGTGACGTCGCAGCCGTACGCGACGCGGCGCTGGTCGAACGGCATGAGGTTCTGGATCGCGCCGACGGTGGCGCCGAGCCCCTCGTAGACCGGCCGCGTCCACTCCGAGTCGCGCTTCGCGAGGTAGTCGTTGACGGTGACGAGGTGGACGTTGCGGCCCGAGAGCGCGTTGAGGTAGAGCGCCTGCACTGCTGTGAAGGTCTTTCCCTCGCCTGTCTTCTGCTCTGCGATGTCGCCCTCGTGGAGGACGATGCCGGCCATGAGCTGGACGTCGAAGAGGCGCACGCCCAGCGTCCGCTTGAACGCCTCGCGCACGGCGGCATACGCCTCGAAGAGGATCTCCTCCAGCGTCTCGCCGTTCTCGATCCGCTGCTTGAACTCGGCGGTCTTGCTGCGCAGCTCGTCGTCCGTGAGCGCCTCGAACTCGTCCTCGAGCGTGCCGATGTACGCCGCCTGCTGGGCGAGCCGCTTGAGGCGCCGGCCTTCGCCGACACGCAGGACCTTCTCGAACGAGCCGAGGTTTTGCGCCACGGACCTAGGGTACCGGCAGAGCTGCTCGGCCTAGGAGGCTCTGGCGCAACAGTGACTGGGTCGCCGGAATCGCGCCGAGCACCGTCCCACCAGAGCCTCCTAGAGCGGGTAGACGGCCAGCTCGAAGAGGCTGTCCTTGAGCCGCGTCGCGCGCGCCGCGTACGGCCCTGCCTGGCGCTCGGCCGCGATGCGCTCGAGCGCCTCGGCGCGCTCGACCTCGACCGGGATCCCGTCCGCGGCGAGCGAGAGCGTCTCGCCGTCCCACGTCAGCTCGAGGTCGTCGCCGTGGGGATCGGGGTCGAGCTGCACGACGTCGATGGCATAGCCGCCGACGGCCCACACGTCATCATGCCGGATCGCCGATGCTCGGAGCGGCGGCGTGAGGGAGCCCCTGAGCGCCTCTGCGAGCGGCTCGAGCTCGACAGCGGCGCCGACCTCCTCGATCAGCCTGCCATCGGCCAGCGCAACGAAGATGACCTCGTCGCCAGGCATTCCCGGCGCTGACACCGTCGTGACCGCATCCCACTCGCGCTGGCGCGAGAGCCCCGTGATGCCGGGCGGGAGCCAGCCGCGCTCGGGATCGACAGGCAACGCTAGGCCGTTTCCTTCGAGCGCGACGCCTCGCGGCGGCGCTCGACGGTGCGCTTGTCGCGGTAGCGCTCGACCTGCCGCTCGAGCTTGTCGGCGAGCTCGTCGATCGACGCCTTCATGTCGGTCGAAGCCTCGCGCGCACGGAGCACGCGCCCTTTCGTCCAGATGGTCGCCTCCGCGATCTGATTGCGTGCGATGGACGGGTTGCGCTCGACGGCCAACTCGACGACGACGGGCGTCGGATCGGCGAGGAGCTTCTGGAGCTTGCCGATCTTCTTCTCCGCGTAACTGACGAGATCGGGAGTGAGGTCGAGATTCTTGCCCTTCACCTGGAGCTGCATCGCGTCCCCCTTTCGGCTCGCGCGCTACTTCTGGTGAATCTACCGCACTGCCCTCGCGAAGCTCACGACGTGGACGCGACGCGCCCCGGCCTTGCGAAGAGCTGACGCGGCCGCATTGACCGTCTCGCCGGTGGTGTAGACGTCATCCACGAGACAGACGCTCGCCGGAGCAGCCGACGTGGGAGCAAACGTCCCGCGGACGTTGCCCCGCCGGGCCGCGAGTGCGAGGCCCGCCTGGCGAGGACGCGGCGCCGTGCGGCAGATGGATGTCGCGATCGGCAGGCTCCAGCGCAAGCTCAGCTCGCGGGTCAGGGCCGTCGCCGGATGCTCGCCCCGCGAGAGCGTGCGGTCGGGATCCGGCGGCACCGGGCAGAGTGCAGCGGTCTGCGGACGCGCAACGGCTCGCGCCACGAGGTCGGCGGCGACGAACGCGAGGCCACGGAGGCCACGTTCCTTCCAGCTCCGCACGAGCGCGCGAGCCGCGTCGTCGTACACGATCGCCGCCCTCGCGGACGCGAACGCCAGCCTCCGTCCCGCGCACTCGCCGCAGCGACGGACCGGCCACGACGTTGGGGCCCCGCAGCGCTCGCAGAGCGGCGGCGGGATCCGGCGCAGGCCCGTGTGACAGGTCGCGCAGAGCGCGTCGCCGGGGTTGCGACAGACGACGCAGCGCCGCGGGAACAGCAGATCGAGCACTCCGACCCACCGTACGGCCGGAAGCGCAACGCCTCTGTGTCAACTCTGTGAAAAGACGCGGTCGGCTTCCTCGAGCTGCTCGCGATCGCCGATGTCGTACCACTGGCCCGGCACGTGCCAGGTGTAGACGTCCACGCGCGGGTAGAGCCACTGGACGAGCCGCCCAGGCTGGTCGGGGTTGTTTCCGGCATCGAGGTACTCGCGGATGAGCGGCAACGTGTCGCGCGGGTAGAAGTAGAGGGCGATGCCGGAGAGCGTCGAGCGCGGCTCCTCCGGCTTCTCCTCGAAGTACGTGATGCGGCCGTGCGCGTCGACCTCGATCGAGTTGTAGCGGCCGCGGACGAGCTCGAGATCGCCCACGTCGTGGATGGCGAGCAGCGGTGCGCCACGCTCCCGCGCGACACGCCCGAAATCGCCGAGCGGCTCCGAGAAGAGGTTATCTCCAGCCACGGCCACGAGGTCGTCGTCGATGCCCTCACGTTCGATGACGAAACCGATGTCGCCGATCGCGCCGCGCCGGTCGTCGTCGCTCGCCGTCCCGTCGTCGACGATCGTCACGTCCTTGCCCTCGGCCCACTCCCGGAACTGGTCGGCGAAGCGCGCATTCGTGACGAGGTACTTCGAGTCGAACCCGATCGGCTCGACCCGTTCGAGCAGCCAGTCGGCCATCGGCCTGCCCCCGACCGGCAGCAGCGCTTTCGGGCGGTCGCGGGTCAGCGGGTACAGCCGCGTTGCGTAGCCCGCCGCGAGCACCAGTAATTTCATGCGACGGGTGCTCCCCGCCTGACGCCCTCCTCGGTCACGATCGCGTCGATGAGCTCCGCCGGCGTGATGTCGAACGCCGGGTTGAACGCAGGAAACCGAGCACTGACCTCGGCAGCGCTGCGCTCCTCGATCGGAATCGCGTCGCCACTCTCCGCCCCGGAATCGACCGTGGACGTCGGTGCGATGACGACGAACGGCACATCGTGGTGGCGGGCGAGCACGGCGAGCCCGTACGTGCCGATCTTGTTCGCGGTGTCGCCGTTCGCCGCGATGCGGTCGGCGCCGGTGAAGGCAATGTCCACCCGCCCTGCCTCCATGAGGGACGCAACGGCGCTGTCGGCTATCACGGAGAACGTGATGCCCAGGAGGTCGAGCTCCCAGGCCGTGAGCCGTGAGCCCTGGTTGAGCGGCCGTGTCTCCGTCACCCACACGTGCTCGACGAGGCCTCGCTCCCAGCCGAGCCGGATCGCCCCGAGCGCAGTGCCGTACCCGCCGGTCGCCAGGGCGCCGGTGTTGCAGTGGGTGAGCGCGCGCGTGCCCGGCCCGAGCAGCGTCACCGCGTGCTCAGCCATGCGCCGACAGCGCTCGACCTCTTCGGCGTGAATCTCCCTCGCGTGCTCAGGCGACGGGTTCGCGCGCATCCGGTCGAGCGCCCATGCGAGGTTGACGGCAGTCGGCCGCGACGACCGCAGCACGCGATCAGCCTCGTCGAGGTCGTGACCGAGCTCGGCCGCGAGCGCATAGCCGTACGCGGCGGCCACGCCGATCGCCGGCGCGCCGCGGACTGCGAGCGTCCGGATCGCCTCTGCAACCTCGGCGGCGCTCCGGCACTCGAGCTCGACCTCATCGTCCGGCAGCCGCCGCTGATCGAGGAGGACGACGCGGTCGTCTTCCAGCCTGACGACACGGTACGGCGGGAGCAGATCGGGCATCCCTACGGCTCCGAACCGTCGTCCAGTAACGCCGCCAACGCTCGATCGAGCGCTTCATCAGCTGCCACGTCGCCGAGCGCAGGTGATCGCCGGTAGATCTCCGCGGCTGCCCGATGAAACCCATCCGGCAGCCCGGCCGCGGCGAACGTGCTTGCGATCTCGTCCATCTCCCCCGCGAACCGCCAACCCTTCCGGCCGGCCACGAGCGCGGCTCGACGAGACCGCTCGGGCAGGTCTGGAATGGACTCCTGCCACTCTTCGACGAGGGCCGCCTCGACGCCTTCGGCGCGTGCGAGCGCCTGTATCGCAAGCAGGAGAGCGGTCGTGCCTTTCGTCCACGCGGCGTACGCCATCTTGACCGCCGAGGCGGAGCCGGGCTCGTCGGAGACGACGCGCGCCCGGATAGCGGTATCTCGGAAGAGGTCCGCGACTGCAGGGGCCAGCGTGCCCGAGAGGTAGAGGCTCGTCGGCACGCCGTCCCGCGGGGGAGGACCGAGGATCCCACCGTCTACGAACTGCGCGCCGCTCTCCTCGACGACGCTCGCGATCTCCCGGGCCGTCATCGGGGAGACGGCGTTCGCATCGACGTAGATGCCTTCGAAGCCGGCGATCGACTCGGCGACGGCGAGCGCCGCGTGCGGCGGGCACACAGAGAGGAGGACGTCGCTCGACTCCGCGAGCTCCTCGACCGTTACCACGTCGCGCAGGCCCGCCTGCTCGGCGCGGCGGATCGTCTCGACGCTGCGACCCGAGGACGCCCAGAGAACGGGGCGCCCTCGCCGCAGCTGCATCGCGAGCGCCGCACCCATCTCACCGGGGTGCAGCAGCCCGATGACGGCGTCAGGCCCTACGTGCCCTCGTCCCACGAGGCGAGGTAGCGCTCCTGCTCCTCGGTCAGCGTGTCGATCTCGACGCCCATCGACGCGAGCTTCAAGCGGGCGATCTCCGCGTCGATCTCCTCCGGCACCGGGTACACACGCCGCTCGAGCCGGGCCGCGTTCGCGACGGCGTACTCGGCCGAAAGAGCCTGGTTCGCGAACGACATGTCCATCACCGCCGCCGGATGTCCCTCTGCGGCGGAGAGGTTCACGAGACGGCCGTCCGCGAGGAGGTAGATCCGACGGCCGTTCTCGAGCACGAACTCCTCCACGAACTCGCGTGCCGTCCGCGTCTCGACTGCGAGCGCGCGGAGCGCGGGGATCTCGATCTCGACGTTGAAGTGGCCCGTGTTCGCGAGGATGGCGCCGTCCTTCATGGCAGCCAGATGCTCGGCGGCGATGACGTTCTTGTCGCCGGTCGCGGTTAAGAAGATGTCGCCTGTCCGAGCCGCCGCCGCCATTGGCAAGACCTCGAATCCTTCCATCGCCGCCTCCAACGCGGACAGCGGATTCACCTCGGTGACGATCACGTGGGCGCCCATCCCGCGCGCGCGCATTGCGACCCCGCGGCCCACCCAGCCGTAGCCGGCGACGACGAAGCGACGCCCTGCCAGCAGAACGTTCGTCGCCCGCACGATGCCGTCGATCGTCGACTGGCCCGTGCCGTAGCGGTTGTCGAAAAGATGCTTCGTCTTCGCGTCGTTGACGGCGATGATCGGGAAGCCAAGCTTGCCGTCCGCCTCGAGCGCCTTCAGTCTGATGACGCCGGTGGTCGTCTCCTCCGTGCCCGCGATGATGTCGGACAACTGCTCGCGCCGCGCCGAGTGGAGCACGCCGATGACGTCGGCGCCGTCGTCCATCGTGAGCTGCGGCTTGTGGTCGACAGCCGCGTCGATGTGCGCGTAGTACGTGTCGTTGTCCTCGCCCTTGATGGCGAAGACGGATACGCCGTACTCCTCGACGAGCGCCGCCGCCGCGTCGTCCTGCGTCGACAGCGGATTCGACGCGCAGAGGACCACGTCGGCGCCGCCCGCCGTCAGCGTGCGCATGAGGTTCGCGGTCTCCGTCGTCACGTGGAGGCACGCCGAGACCCGGTAGCCGGCCAGCGGCTTGTCGCGCTCGAACCGGTCGCGGATCGCTGCCAGCACTGGCATCTGCCGGTCGGCCCACTCGATCCGCCGCACGCCGTCGGGCGCGAGCGCGAGATCTTTTACGTCATGTCGTTTCGTAGCTGCCATCGCTCCCTCTCGTCTTCGTTCTATGCCACGAGCAGCCGCTCGTGCTTTGCCTGTTCCCACTCCAGCGCTTCCAGCTCCAGCCCGGCGAGCCAGCTGTCGACCGCCACCCTCAGCGCAGCGTCGCGACGCAGGCGTGCCGCGAAGGCCACGTCTCCGATCTCGACGCCGAACCGCCCGAGCAGCTCGCGCAGTGACCGCAAGCGGTTCAGCTCGATGAGGCCGTACCTGCGGTAACCGCTCGCCGACCTCTGCGGCTCGACGAGCCCTGACTGCTCGAGGTAGCGGAGCATGCGGGGCGACCAGCCGGTGTGGCGCGCTGCGGCCCCGATCGTCAGCGGCTCCATGGCCCGATACCTTAACATAACTCCGTCAAGGTTCGAACGTGCCCTCCCGACCGTACGCGTCCTCGAGCCGCACGACGTCGTCGATCTCAGGCGTCGACACCTCGACTATGAGCGTGTCCTCGATCGCGCGCAGGCGGTGGACGGTCTGCGGCCGGAAGCGAAAGCAGTCGCCGGCCTGGATCTCGACCTGCTCGCGTTCGGCGTCGCCGACGGACGAGAGCTCGAGCTCCGCACGGCCTTCATGGACGTACCACGACTCGTCCTTCGCCTCGTGGTACTGAAGCGAGAGGGACTCGCCGGAGCGAACGAACAGGAGCTTCCCGCAGTACCGGTCTGTAAGCGCCCAGATCAGCTCCCAGCCCCACGGCTTCTCGACCCGCCGGGGCTCGAAGGCGAACTCGGTCACGCGGCCAACCAGTGCGGGTTGGCCGTGACGTACTCCTCGGCACGGCGGAGGTCCTTGGGCGTGTTGACGGTGAGCCAGACGCCGTCGTAGCGGTAGGCAGCGAGCCGGCCGTCGCGGGCGAGCTGAGGGAACGTGCTCGCCTCGTGGTCGCCGCGCTCGGGCAGCGCCACCACCGCCTCCTCACCCAATACGTAGACACCGCAGCTGACCCAGTAGGGGACAACGGCGGCCTCCTCGAAGCCTGTGACCATCCCGGCGCCGTCCAGTTCAACGACGCCGAAGGACGAAGGCGGCTGCGTGACCGTGATCGTCGCGGCCGCGCCGGTCTCGCGGTGCCTCGCCAGGAGCCCGGCGAGGTCGAGCGCGAGCAACTCGTCGCCGTTCAACGCGTAGACATCGCCTTGTTCGCGGCGAGCGGCGGCTGCAAAGCGCAGCCCTCCGCCACGCCCGAGGGGCTCCGGCTCCTCGACGACGGTCACGTCCACGCCGGATCCCGCGAGCGCGCCTTCGAACTGGGCGCCCATACCGGCGGCGCAGCTCATGATCACATGGTCGACCCCAGCCCTCGCGAGTGCGGCGACCTGGTATCCGGCCAGCGCCCTGCCTGCCACCGGCGCGAGCGCCTTTGGCTTGCCCCCCGCCGCGTCGCCCAGCCGCTCGGCCTTGCCGCCGGCGAGGATGATCGCCTCCAACAGCGAGTCCTAGCGCTCCACTTCGACGTGCACCGGCCGGCCGACGCCCTCGTAGACGAAGCCGAGCGTCCGCATGGCCTCGGGATCGAGGACGTTTCGCCCGTCGACGACGATCGGCCTGCGCATGGCCGCGTATGCCTCCGGGGTCGCTAGGGCGTCCACCTCGGGCCACTCGGTGACCACAACGGCGGCGTCCACGTCCCGCACCGCGTCGAGCACGCTCGACGCGAACGTCACTTCGGGCAGCAGCGAGCGCGCGTCCGCGACCGGATCCCAGGCGCGGACGTCCGCACCCTCGGCGAGCAGGCGCGCCGCGATGACGAGGCTCGGCGCCTCGCGCAGGTCGTCCGTTCCCGGCTTGAAGGCGAGCCCGAGCACCGCGATCTCCTTGTCGTGAAGGTCGCCGAGGTGCTTCTGGAGCTTCTGGATCACGCGGCGTCGCTGGAGCTCGTTGACCTCGATCACGGCCGACAGCAGCTGGAAGTGGTAGCCGGAGTTCCCGGCGAGCTGCTTGAGCGCAGAGACGTCCTTCGGGAAGCAGTTCGACACGACGAGCCCTCCGGTCGTCACGAAGGTGTGCGTCGGCGGGACCTCGAGCGAGTAGACGTGACCCTTGAAGGGTCGGCGAGTTACTTCGGTGACACGCACCCACGCCGCGTTCCGCTCGCGGCGGTAGCCCGTTGCCGCGATCCGCTTCTGCTGGCAGGCAAGCGACTCCGCAATCGCGCTGCGGTCCCTCGGCGACACGAGATCGAGGAGCACCTCAACCTGATCTGCGCCGGACACGACAAGCCAGTAGGTATCGGTAGTCGACTTTGCCGTGCGTCCGATCTTGAGCCGGGCGACGATGCCCAACTCGGCCAAGAGTCGCAGCATCCCGTCTGCCAACTCGCGGCTCACGGTTCCGTACTCGAGCACCACGCTCGGACCGCCTGCGACGAGCGACCACGAGCCGTCGCCACGCCACGCACCTGAGATCAGTGCCCGCTTGTGTTGCTCGGACTCTCCCCAGATGAGATCGGGGACGCGTTGCTCATAACAGTTGCGCCCGAGCCCCAGCACCTCGAGCCACCACGCCGCGAGCAGCCGGGAGCTGACGCTCACAACCGTCGCCGTTGGTCGCCTCGAAACGGTCGCCTTCACGCCCATAGCGCGCCAGTAGCCGGCGACTTCCTCCACGAGATCGTCCTCGTCGGTCGGATGCAAGGACCAGCAGAGCCGCTGACGGCCGCCGCCATCCCCGTGGCAATGGCCCTCCGCCAAGTAGAGCCCGACGACGCGCCAGAACGCCTCGTCTGCCACGACCGTCGCAGGCACGTACGTCCCGTTCTTCGCGGTCCCGAACTTCGCGTCCTCGATCTCGAGATCGAGAAGGGCAGCCTCGTCGAGCCGCAGAGCTCCCGACCGCAGGATGTCTCCGGCCCGGGCGGCTGCACCGCGCCGGTAGCCGAGCTCGCGAATCCCGTCCCGGATTCCCGCGGCACCGAATGCTGCCAGCTCGTCCCGCTCGGGCCGGACGATGACCTGTGACGCGTCGAGACCCACGCGCTCGAGTGCTCCGACGACATTGAGCAGGCGCCGGCGAGGAACGCCAGGCGCCGGAGCCCCCTGAGCGACAGGCACCCAGTCCTCTGCCGTCACCTCGCTCGCGAGCTTCCTGCCGTCCTTCGTCACGAGGAGGTGATCGGGAGTGCACTGTACGCGGCGGCCCATCTTCGTCCTCACCTCGACGATCTCTCCCTCGTGGACGCGGCGAGTAAGGACGGCGATTCGCCCGAACTCGAGCCCCGTCTCGTCGTCGCGCCACGACAGGATCTCGATGTCCTCGCCGTCCACCGCTTGTTCGTAGAGCTGCCGCAACGTGACCAGGCTGATGCGTCCTCGCCACCGGACGAGCACCGACTCCTCGCCCACGAGGCACGAGCCGCCGAACCCGAGCCCCGCCTTCAGGAAGTGTGGCCCGAGGCGATGGTCCAGGCCGATTCCGGCCGCGACGTCGACGACGTCCGCCCCCACGAGCTCGCAGACGCTCGCGATCTCGTTGATGAAGCTGATCCGGGTCGAGAGAAAGGCGTTCGAGGCGAGCTTGATCATCTCGGCCGATGCGACGTCGGTACATACGATCGTCGTGTCCAGGGTCTCGTAGAGCTGGGCGACGCGCTCCGCGTGCTCCGGCTCGAAGGCGCCGATGACAACGCGGTCGGGGTGCATGAAGTCGTGGACCGCAGTGCCCTCGGCGAGGAACTCCGGGTTCGATACGTAGGCGACATCGAGCAGTCCTCGCGCGTCGAGCGCGCGTCTTACCTTCTCACCCGTGCCCGGAGGCACGGTGCTCTTCATGACGAGCGCCGTGTCCATGCCTTCCGGCAGCTCGTCGACGACCGTCCACACTGCGGAGAGGTCGGGGTCGCCGGAGTGCGTCGGCGGCGTGCCCACGGCGACGAACGCGAGCTCCGCCCTGTCGAGCGCCTCACTCACATCGAGCGTGAAGCGAAGCCTCTCGCCTGCGCGCTCGATGACGTCGGAGAGCCCCGGCTCGTGGATCGGCACGCGGCCTGCACGTAGGGCGTCGATCTTCTCGGGAAGCACGTCGCGCACGACGACGTCGTGGCCGAGGTCGGCGAAGCACGCCCCGGTGACGAGGCCCACGTAGCCCGCTCCGAAGACGGCGATCCGGCTCACGTCTGCTTCTGCCTCTGCTTCGCCTTCGCCTTCGCCTTCGCCTTTGCCTTGGCCTTCGCCTTCTTCGGCGGGTCGAGCGGCTGGATGCCCTTCGCGATCGCGATCATCGTCTCGTTCGACAACGAGTTGAGCAGCGTATTGACGACCCAGTACGAATTCTCTCCGTCGCGCAGCACGATCATGTGAAGCTTCGGCCCCTGGTAGTAGAAGTCGTAGCCGCGGCCGTTGATGACCCGGTGGAGGCTCCGGCTGTCGAGAATCGGTGCGTCGGGCCAGTTCGTCTGCTGGAAGCCCCAGTACTCGAGGCCGCGCCTGAACACGAGCCGGACTGCGCCATGATCCTCGGCGATGCGGTACGTGCGCACGGGCACGTCGGAGTCGGGTGACGAGAGGCGGTCGAGCACCGAGGGCACCATGAGCGGAAACCCGACCTCTCGCTTCTGAGCGCGAACGAGCGAGGCAGTCGCCGACCGGTCGCGTCGGACGTCGGGCGGCGTGCGCGTGATCCGCGCGCGCGCCGGAGACGGCGCCAGCCTGTTGTGGAAGGTCTGACCGACGACCACGGTGAGCATCGCGCCGTTGGAGAGCGGACGTAGATGGCAGCCGCGAGGCTGTCGCAACGGCGGCCCGGTGCACTTCTTCGGCGCTGCGAACGCCTCCGGCTCCGCGGCTCCGAAGAGGCGCGCCATGGAGTTGGCTGCCGCCCGCGCACGATTCGAACCGCTGTCGAAGTACACGGCCGTGTGGAACTGGTCGTCCCAAGGGGCGTTGCCGGTCGCGCCCGGCGGCCCGTCGATCGTCGCGTAGCCGCGCTGGGACAGGAGGTACCGCGCCTCGGCGGCGGCGCCCGGAGCGACGTAGCCGTTCAGCACGACGACCGTCGTGTCCTCCGGCTTCGGGGTAGCCGTCTTCAGCTTGCGCTTGAGCGCAACCGCCGTCGCCACCTTCGGCGCCTCGACATCCGGGTTCGAGAACCGGGCGACGGCGTCCTGGATGTTCGTGCTGTCGGTCGTGAGCTCGGAGAAGCCAGTCACACCCTCGATCCGCTCCTGGAAGAAGTGCCCTCCCTGGAGGCGATAGGCGAAGAGCGCGTAGCGGAGGATCGTGCGTGCCGTCAGCTCCTTGCCTTGCCCCACGC
>JBOGZW010000032.1:0-13156 GCA_050697575.1 Gaiellaceae bacterium
GAGCGTCACAGGCCCGTCCTCCGCCTGCGGCCGGTAGCCGTGGCGCACGAGCGCGTCCCAGGCGAACGCGGCCGTGTCCGGCGCAGCCTGGTTGTCGCGGAACTGTCCCTCGTGGAAGATGACGCTCGTGATCCCGAGGCGCTTGAGCAGCTCGGCCGGCCGGCCGGTCCAGTCGCCGCAGTTGACCGGCGCGAACTCTTTCGCGAGGTCGTCCGCCTCCACCGGCGCGAGCGTCGAGTACCCCTGCGGCCGCTGTCGCGGGACCTGCGTACCGTAGTAGAGATAGACGCTGCCGTAGTGGATGCCCGGCCGGAAAACGGGCACTTCGAGGACGCGTCCTGGCGGTTCGTCGCGCAACGCGGCATACGCGTCGTTCCCCTGGTCGGCCACCGTTGCCTCGAGCGTCGTCACGCGAAGGTCGGCGAGCAGGAGGACGACGGCGAGGCACGCGACGACGATTGCCTGACGCGGCACGCGCCGCGGCAACTCCGCCTTCGTGAGCTCGTCCACCGCATAGGCGACGAGCGCGGCGATGGCGAGGCAGGCGATCGGCATGAGGCGCTCCGGGACGCGCGGGTACCGCAGCGGCCAGATCACGAAGCGCACCGCCTCGTAGACCGGTGTGGTCGTCCCGAGCGCGAGGACGACGGGAACGAGCGTCCCCGCGCCGAAAAGCCCTGCGAGCCCGTACGAGCGGCGCCGGATGAGGATGACGAATCCGGCGAGCGCCACGAGCGGCGTCAGCCAGCCGAGAAAGACGAAGCTCTCCGAGCCGTGGCGGTCGTGGCGGACGACGAAATCGAGCCAGCCGGCGGAGAAGCGGCCGACCTGGCGCAGGGAGCGTCCCCCTTCGCCGATCGAGCCGTCGATCGTGAAGAGCCAGACGAGCACGCCGGCGGCCGCCGCCAGCGCAACTCCGACGAGCGCGCCCACGACCGGCCACGGCGCGCGGGTCCGAACGAGCACGTAGGCGAGGTAGAACGGCACGGCGCCGAGCGCGAGATGCACCTGGCCCGAGGCTGGGATGGAGGCGATCGCCAGCGCGGACGGCACGAGCCACCAGCGCGATCCGCGCCGCGCCCGTTCTAACGTCCACAACGACAACGGCAGCAGCGCGGAGATCGGCGCCAGCAAGTGACCGGCGGCGGTCTGCTCCAGCCGGTACGGCGCGACCTCGAACGCAAGACCGCCCACGAGCGCGGCGCCCACGCCGAGACCGAGCTCTCTCAGCCACCCGTACGTCAGGAGCCCGGCGGCGATGAGCCCGAGCAACACGAGCACGTTCCAGCCGACGACGACGCCGAGCACCCGCCAGAGCGGCCAGAAGGGAAGGCCTAACGGCCAGGCGGCGGGGTTCAGCTGCGGCTCGGCGACCGGGCGGAACGAGTACGGGTCACGCCACGGGTACCGTCCCTCCTCGATCTGGTGGCCGGGAAGCCAGAGGCGATAGGCGGACTGGAGGTGATCTCCCGCCGCCGCCTGGCCGTGGCCAGGCTGGCCCCCGGCGAGGAAATCCGCGTGCGCGTGACGCAGCGCGGGCGTCGCCGCCAACAGCGCGGCCGCTGTGCAGAGAAGCGTCGCTAGGAACGCGCTGCTTGTAGCAACACGTCGAAGTCGGGAACGTCCGCCGGCTCGTATCGCCAGGCTCCGCGAATCGTCCCGTCCGCTCCGATCAGGAACGCCGATCGCTCTGCCACCTCCTGCATGCCGCGCCGCTCGTGTGCGACGCCGAAGCCGCGTACGGCCTCGGCGTTCCAGTCGGACAGGAGCTCCACGCCCCCGAGGTCGAGCGCCTGGCTCCAGGCGATGTGGGTGAACGGTGAGTCACGCGAGATCCCGTACGGCTTCACGCCCGCCGCCTCGAACTCCTCCCTCCTGTCACGCAGGAGCTCCATCTCCGCAGTTCACGTGCCGGTCCAGTCGAAGAGGTAGAAGAGCAGCAGGATCGGTCCGTCGGCGAGGAGATCACCGATCGTGACGGCCTCGGCCGGAGGGGGCCAGACGGTCGTCTCGAGTGGGGCACGGTCGCCGATGCCGAGCACGTCAACGCCCCCGGAGCTCGACGGTGAGGACGTGGTCGTACGTGCGTACAAGGAAGCGCTTGCCGCTGCGGGCGATCTTCTCGGGTGCGCTTGGCAAGCTCAGGCGCTCGACGACGCGGCCGGTGCGCCGATCGAGGAGATAGAGGTAATCCGGCTCTGCCGTGAAGCCGTAGCCGGAGATGATGTAGTCGGGTGTCACGATGAAGTTGTCGGCGTTCGCGACAAGCGCGCGGGTCCGCCAGAGCCTGCGGTTCGTCTTCGCATCGATGGCGGTGATGTAGGCGTTCTGTCCGTACGACGAGCGCGCATACGTGAGGTGGGCGTTCTGGACGTAGAGCACCGCGTTCGCCTCGCGCGCCCACACGAGCTCCTCGTAGACGAACTCCTTCTCACCCGGCCGGTTGCGCGGTGGCCAGACGTACTTCTTGAAGTCGAGCTCGTACTTTGGGCTGAGCAGGATCCGCGCGGACGCGCCGTCGCGCCCGTAGAACGCGAACGACGGGCCTCCAGGGCAGATCGTCCTCTGCAGCGGCAGCCCGCGCACCGAGTCCGGGACGTTCGTGAGCTCGCACGACGGCGCACCCGAACCTAGGCCCGGCGAGATCATGCGCGAGGAGACGACGACGAGCCGCTTCGCATCCGGCGCAGACGTCACAGGGCTCGGGAACGGCGGCTTCGGCAACGTCGTGACGGTGATCCCGGTCGCGCCTACGGCGAGCACTGCTGCTCCGACTGCGAGCTTCACGCCCAGAGACTACGCGCAGCACCAACCGGCGATCCGGGGGAACGAACCGCCTCCAAACTGGCGTGTGATGCCCGAGACCGCCTCGATCTTCCGCCGCCCGTCCATACGCACGAACACCCACTGGTCGGCCGTCGGCCACGTGACGAGCAGCCAATTCCCGTCAGGCGACCGGGCGACGTCGCGGAACTCGCCCGTCCCGCGGAAGACCACCCGCCCGCCCGCCACGACTTCGCTCGCGGTGCCTCGCTGCCGGATCGTGGCGTCGGGAGTGGGCGCGGCTGCGGTGCGAAGGACGCGCCCGGTGTCCGCGTCGACGACGACCATGCGGCCTCCCCGGTCGGTGTAGGCGAGCCGGAAGCCCTCGCCCGGGAGCCACGCCGGCGCCACCGACGCGACGTTCCGCCGCAGCAGGCGATCGCCCGCCCCGTCCCCCGCGACGACTCGTAGGGAGCTGCCGCTGAGGTACGCGATCCGCGTGTCGATCCGGTCGCCGGCCCAGCGCGGGAAGCGAACGCGCGGGCGGGCGAGCGACCAGCGAACGTCGCCGTTCGGCTCGACCGCTGCCAGCTCGTTCGCGCGCGCCACGACCACGAACCGACCGAACGGTGACCACGATCCCTCTCGCCAGTCGCCCAGCGGCCGCTTCGAGCCGTCGGCCTGGACGACCCAGACGCCGTCGGCCGACTCCACGAGCAGCGGCCCCGGCGCCGGCAGCGAGAAGAGCGCGGGCTGCGCGCGCTCGATACCAACCGCCTCGCGGATGGAGTCGAGCACCGCCTGGCCGGGCGGGCTCGCGACGACGCCGGCGACGACCGCTGCCGCCGCAAGCACGACGACGGGCCGCCAGACCTTCGGCTCGCGCGGCGACGGGGTCCGCTCCTCGTACGCGGCGCGCACGACCTGCCAAGCGCGCTCCTCGGCGCCCTCCGGCAGCGGGATCGCGTCGAGCTTCACGGGAGCGTCTCCTGCAGCTGGTCGAGGCCGCGGCGCAGCCGCGAATTCACCGTTCCGCGCGGCAGTTCGAGCAGGCGGGCGATCTCGCCCGGTGTGTAGCCCAGCAGATGGCGCAGGACGATCACGGCGCGGTGCTCCGGGGACAGGCGGCGGAGGGCGCCGACCACGTCCGAGCCGACTTCGGGCGGCTGTGCGGGGGCGGCGGCGTCGACGAGCTCGAGCTCGGCGCGCAGCGAGCGCGCACGCGCCCAGTCGATCGCACGGTTGACGACGATCCGGTGCAGCCACGGCCCGAAAGGCCGCCGGCGGTCGAAGCGATCGAGGTTGCGGATCGCGGCGAGGAAGGCCTCCTGGGCGATGTCCTCAGCGGCGGCCGCGTCATGGACGACGAGGAAGGCAGCGCGCCACGCCGACGGCCAGTGCGAGCGGAAGAGGGCCTCGAGGTCCGAGGCCGATCCGGCCTGCGCGCCCCGGATCCAGGCGCGCTCGTCACGACCCGCACGCATCGCGTGCCCAGAGTACGACGGAACCACGCCGGGAGGTCCATGCCCGAGATACGAGCCGCTGCCCGCGTGAGGTCCGTCGGACCTCCCGCCCTTCGCCACGCGTATGCGAAGGGTGAACAGAGGTGAATTCCTCCGGGCCGCTCTGGCCGTTCCCTTCGCTCCGAGAGTCTTCGCGGGCGGCACGCCGGTCGCATTTGTCACCGCGGACCTCGAGAGCCACGTTGTCGTGCTCGACCTCGAGACGTCGCGCGTCGTCCGCCGCATCCGCACGGGGCCGGGTCCGAGGAGCATCGAGTCGGTGCACGACTGGATCGCCGTCGTCGCGCACACGGAGCACGGCATCCTCACGTTGCTCGACGCCGCCACGAGCCGGATTCGCGCGGAGCTCGAAGGCTTCGAGGCGCCGCGGTACACGGCCGTCCATCCGCGGCGGACGCTCGCGTACGTCACGGACTCGGCCCGCGAGGAAGTCGTCGTCGTGGATGCCGAGCACGCGAAGGTGTTGCGGCGGGCACGCGTGCCAGGCCCGGCGCGACATGTCGCGATCAGCCCCGACGGCCGGACGCTGTGGACCGCACTCGGGACTGCGGCGTTGCGCGTTGCCGTGCTCGACACGAGCGATCCGCGGCGTCCGAAGCTCGTCCGCACGATCGAACCGCCGTTTCCCGCCCACGACGTCGGCTTTGCGCCTGACGGCCACGCCGCCTGGGTGACGTCCGGCGCGGCACGACGAATCGCCATCTACCGCGGCGAACGTCGTCCGGCCCGGATCCTCGCCGCCGGTTCTCCCCCGCAGCACGTCACGTTCGCTCGTGAGAAGGCCTTCGTGGCAAGCGGCGACGACGGCACCGTTCGCCGACACCGTCTCGATGGCGGCCTCGTCAACGAGGCGCGTGTCCCCGTCGGCTCGTACAACGTCACCTTCGGCTGGAGCCGGCTCGTCACGCCCTCGCTCGCGGCTGGCACGACGAGCGTGCTCGACCGCTCGGGGCGCGTGCGCGCGATCAAGAAGGTCGCGCGCGCCGCCCACGACGCCTGCATCGTCTTCGGCCCCTGAAAGGAGTTGCTCATGAAACGCACGCTTGCCACCATCACCCTGGTCGCCGGAGTCGCCGCCGGCGTCGCCAGCGCCAACGGATCTCCGTATTCCCCCGGCCTCGTGTACGGCTGGAGCGGCGTCGGTGCGGGCGACGGCGTCCGCTACGCCGCGTTCGGCATGCCGAAGTCGACGATCGTCGCCGCCGTCCGTGCTCGCGACGGCCGTGTCCTCAGGAGCAACGTCGTCCGCGGCGAGTACGGCGTGCCGCTCGTCGCCTACGACGGCACGTCCGGCGGTCTCTCAGGCGACGGCACGGCCCTCGTGCTGGGCTCCTACGGACCTCTGCCTGGCCAGTCCGGGAAGACGCGCTTCCTCATCCTGAATACGCGAACGCTCGCTCCGCGCCGTGCGATCGTGCTCGACGGATCCTGGTCGTTCGACGCGGTCTCACCCGACGCAGCGACGCTCTACCTCACCGAGCACCTTCGCGCCGGCGACAGGCCGCTCTACCGAGTTCGCACGTACGACGCCCGGTCCGGCCGGCTTCGCGGCGCCATCGTCGACCGCCTGGAAGGTGAGGAGGAGATGGGCGGCCAGCCAGTGGCGAGGGCGTCGAGTGCGGGCGGCCGCTGGGCGTACACGCTGTACGCGCGCCGCGGCGACGAGCCCTTCGTGCATGCGCTCGACACGGTGAAGCGCGAGGCGTTCTGTATCGACCTGCCTCTCCGTCTCGGATATGGACGACAGTGGGGACTGCGCCTCGAGCTCGGGTCGCAAGGCGAGTCCCTCTCCGTGCGCAACGGCCGCAGCGAGGTCGCCGCCGTCGACACGCGAAGCTGGCAGGTGAAGAGCTAGGCCTGGACCGTCGCGGACGCGACCTCGGTCGCGTCCGCGATCTCCCGCACGACCTCCACGATGTCGCGGTTCGCGTTGAAGATGCGGAGCTGCCGCTTGGCGCTCGAGCCGCGACCCAGAATCTCGCGGATGCCCTCCAGCTCTCGCTCGCAGCCGAGCTCACGGGCGTGCGGCTCGACATCCCGCAGCGCTCGCCGGATGAGCTGACCCACCGGCACGCGGTTCCGCCGCCCCGTGGCGAGATCCATGATCGGCGCCTCGAGCCCGTGCCGGGCGGCGAGCCACTTGTTCTCGCTGGTGAGAATGCGGTGGTACGAGGGGATCCCCTCGCCGCTCTCGTACAGCTCGCAGTAGTGCTTGACGAGCGCCTGGCAGAAGGCGGCGATGGCGATCGAGTCTTCTATACGCGTCACCGCGTCGCAGATCCGCACCTCGATCGTGCCGAGTCGCGGATGGGGCCGGATGTCCCACCAGATGTGCGTGTAGTCGGCGATACAGCCCGAGCGCTCGAGTTGGCCGACGACCCGCGCGTAGTCGGAGTAGTCGCGGAAGCGCGGGGGAGGGCCGGAGCGCGGGAACGCTGCGAAGACGAGCTGTCGCGTGGAGGCGAGCCCCGTGGGCTCGCCCCGCCAGAACGGAGACGACGCGCTGAGCGCCAGCAGCTGCGGCAGGTGGATCAGCATGCCGCTGAGCACGCCAACCGCCTTCTCCGGGTCGTCGATCGCCACGTGGATGTGCATGCCGAAGATCAACTCGCGCCGCGCGACGTACTGGAGCTGGTCGACGAGCACGCGGTAGCGGTCGCGGGCGGTGATTCGCTGCTTCTCGAACAGGCTGAACGGGTGCGTGCCCGCCGAGCCGACGCGGAGCCCCGTCTGTCTCGCGACGTCCGTCACGGCTGCGCGCAGCCGATGTAGCTCGGTGGCGACCTCGCCGATGTCGCGGCACACCGGTGTGGCGATCTCGAGCACCGACTGCATGAGCTCGGGGTGCAGCTCGTGTTCGAGGTCACTGCCCTCGACCGCGGCCAGCACCGTGTCTATGTGCTGCACGAGGTCGAGCGACTCGGCGTCGAGCAGCATGTACTCCTCCTCGACGCCCATCGTGTACGGGTCGCCACGGCCGAAGCCGTGTTCGAGGACGCTCGACTCGTACGGATCAGCCGACGACTGCATCGACGTCGATCTCCAGGTGCCACCGCGGATCGACGAGCCCCGCGATGATGACGGTGGTGTTGACAGGCCGGATGTCTCCGAAGATCTCGCCGTGCGCCCGGCCGATCTCGTCGAAGTCGGCTTCCGGCGTGATGTACACGCGCGTCCGCACGACATCCTCGAAGCTCGAACCTGCCTCGGTGAGCGCGGCCCCGATGATCTCAAAGCACCGTCGAGCCTGGCCGTAGGAGTCCGCCGGCGGATCTGCGTTGTCCGGCATCGCGGGTGCCGTGCCGGCAACGTAGACGTTGTTTCCGACGCGCACGGCCCGGCAGTAGCCAAAGACGGCCTCGTACGCACCCCCGGACGTAATGCGCTGGCGTTCCATCGCCCTAGTATCGCCCCGTGGACGCGTTGCGTCAGGTAGACGACTGGCCGGTCGAGAACACCGCAATCGCGGCCGTCGCCGCGAGCGGTTTGCTGGCCACGCACGGCGACACGGAGCGCGTGTATCACTGGGCATCGGTGACGAAGCTCCTTACGGCGTACGCGGCGCTCGTGGCGGCCGAGGAGGGCATGGTCGATCTCGACGAGTCTGCGGGGCCGCCGGGATCGACGGTCCGGCATCTGCTGTCCCACGCGTCAGGACTGCCGTTTCTCTCTGGGCAGCACGCCGGCCGCGCGGGCGCGAAGCGCGTCTACTCGAATCCCGGCATCGAGCTCGTCGCCGAGACGCTCGCGGCCGGGGCGAAGATGCCGTTCGAGCGGTATCTCGCCAAGGCCGTGCTCGAACCTCTCGGGATGGAGGCGGAGCTGCGGGGGTCCCCCGCCGCTTATCTCTATGGCTCGCTCGACGACCTCGTGCGCTTCGCGCGCGAGCTGCTGGCGCCGCAGTTGATCGCACCGGAGACGCTGGTCGAGGCGACGAGCGTCCAGTTTCCCGGCCTGGCGGGCGTCATTCCCGACCTCGGCCGCTTCGACCCGAACGACTGGGGCCTCGGCTTCGAGCTCAAGGATGGCAAGCATCCGCACTGGTCGGGCAGCCGCACGTCGCCGAGGACGTTCGGTCACTTCGGCGGTTCGGGCACGTTTCTCTGGGTCGACCCCGAGCCGGCTCTGGCGCTCGCCTGCCTCACCGACCGTGACTTCGACGAGTGGGCCATGGAGGCGTGGCCAAAGCTGTCAGATGCTGTGATCGAGGAGGCCGAATCCGTTCACGGCTAGCCGGTACGGGGGACAGTCACTGCGACTGTCCCCCGTCGTCTGCGAACAGGGGTCGGATGAACTCGTCGAAGGTGGCCTTGTCGCAGCTCGCCACCACAGAAGGCGTCATCGCCCTGACGGACGCCGTACGCGGCACGCCCATTGCGAGCGACACCTCTCCGAAGTACGCGCCCGGGTGGAGGACGCCCGCGGCGCCGCGGCCACCGAACTTGCTCGCGGCGAGCACGCCCGAGAGCACCACGTAGAAGCGGTCGCCCTCCTCGCCCTCGACGACCGGCGCCGCGCCGGCCGGCAGGTCCTCGCGCACCATCCGCTTCGCGAGCTCGTTCAGCCGGTCCCCCGGAAGCTCGGCGAGCAGCTCACAGCGCGTCAGCTCGGTCACGGTCGCGGGAATGTGCCGCGGGCTCATGGCCCTATTCTTGCGCGAGTGGTGCGTCTCGCCGGCTGGAAGCACTGTCCCCGCTGCGCCGCGGCCCTCGAGAACGACGGCCAGACCGCCACGTGTGCCGCGTGCGGCTTCGCCGCCTACGCTGGCCCCGAGTCGACAGTGAGCGCGCTCGTGGCCGACGACGAAGGCCGGATCCTGCTCGCAAGACGCAAGTTCGAGCCTGAAGCGGGGAAGTGGGATCTCCCGGGCGGCTTTCTCCACGAGGAGGAAGAACCTCTTGACGGCTTACAGCGGGAACTGCGCGAGGAGGCAGGCGTCGAGATCGAGCCGCTCCGATTTGCGGGCGTGTGGGCCGATCGCTACGGCGGCGACGACGACGCTACGGCCACGCTCAATCTCTACTGGACTGCGCGCATCGTCTCCGGTGAGCCGACTCCCGCGGATGACGTATCCGAGCTCCGCTGGTTCTCGCTCGACGACCTGCCGCCCGACGATGAGCTCGCTTTCGACAATGTCGCGGAGGCGTTACGCTCCCGCCGATGAAGCGGCTCCTGATCGCCGCAGTTGTCGTCCTCGCGCTGGCGCCCGGGGCGGGCGCCCGCCGGGAGGTCTCGAAGCTGCTCCTCGGGATCACCGGGGATCCGGTGCGCTTCCAGTCCCAGACAGGACAGAAGTCCGCGATCAAGCACGTCTTCCTCGGCTGGCAGCAGGGCATGACGTGGGGAACGCGGATCGAGGTGTTCCTTCCCCAGTTGAGGCCGATTCCCATGATCCACCTCGGCATCGGCGGGCCCGGTGCGGTACGGGTGGCGAGGATCACGATGCAGCAGATCGCGAACGGCGAGGGCGACGCGTACCTGATCTACCTCAACAAGGCGATCAACGGCTTCGGCAGCCTCGTGTACGTGCGGCCGATGGCTGAGATGAACGGCGACAAGGCGCTCTACTCGAGCTCGCGAGGCGCCGGCTTTACGCCGCAGGCCTACCGGCTCGCGTTCGCCCGCATCTACCTCATCCTCCACGGCGGCCCGCGGGTAAAGATCGATGTCGCCCTGAAGCGACTCGGGCTCCCGTACCTCACTGCGCAGGAAGATCTTCCGCCCAACCCGAAAGGGAAACTGAGGGTGATCTGGAACCCTGTCGCCGGGAACGGCGGTTGGCAGGTCTACTACCCGGGAAGCACGTGGGTCGACCTCGTCGGCAACGACATGTACGGCCTGGGCGGCGACTTCTCGCGCGGCGCGAACGAAGAGCTCTACGCCTTCGCTCGCGCGCACAAGAAGCGGTACTCGTTCCCCGAGTGGGGCATAGCGGTCGACCAGCCCGAGTTCGTCCGCTACCTGTGCGACTTCATCAAGTCGAAGGTCGCGATCGAGCTCGCGGCGTACTTCGACAGCAAGATCGGCTCGAGGTGGGACCTCGGCTCGAAGTCGAGCAGCAAGCAGACCTACCGGTCCTGCCTGACCCCGCGCGAGTTGATGCCGTAGGGACTTAGCTCAGGCCGCGACCTGCTCGAGGCCGAGCGCGGCCTCGATGATGCCCTTCGGATGTGCTCCGGAGACGGCGGCTGCCGGCTCCCCGTCGCGGAAGAGGATCATCGTCGGGATCGTCATCACGCCGTAGCGCATGGCGAGATCCTGTTCGTCGTCGATGTTGAGCTTGACGATCTTCAGCTCGCCCACGCGCTCTTCTGCGATCCGCTCCAGCACGGGCGCCACCGCGTGGCACGGTCCGCACCACTCGGCCCAGAAGTCGACGAGGACGGGTGTCTCCGAATTCACGACCTCCGCTTCGAAGGTCGCAGCTGTCACTGATTCCATGATGCTCGCTTTCTCTGAGTAGTCGTCTAGTACAGCTTCCAAGAGCCTAAACGGCGGCGCGGCCGTTTCGCTTCCCGCCGTAGACTTGACCTATGCCAGGCGTGTTCACGCCACTTCCGCGTGTCCCCGATCACCCTGCGCTCGAGCGGGAGGTGCTCGCCCGCTGGGACGCAGAGGGGACCTTCGAGCAGCTGCGGGAGCAGAACCGAGGCGGTGAGCGCTTCAGCTTCATCGACGGCCCGATCACAGCGAACAACCCGATGGGCGTCCACCACGCATGGGGACGGACGCTCAAGGACGTCTTCCAGCGCTACAAGGCGCTGCGCGGCTTCGATCAGCGCTACCAGAACGGCTTCGACTGCCAGGGTCTCTGGGTCGAGGTCGAGGTCGAGAAGGCGCTGGGGCTCAACTCGAAGCGCGAGATCGAGGAGTACGGCCTCGCCGAGTTCGCCGAGCGCTGCAAGGAGCGGGTGGCCGAGTACTCAGAGGTGATCACCGAAGAATCGAAGCGGCTCGGCATGTGGATGGACTGGGACGCCGACTACTACACGTTCTCCGACACCAACATCGAGTACATCTGGCGCTTCCTCAAGGTCATCCACGAGCGCGGCTGGCTCTACCAAGGACACAGATCGACGCAATGGTGTCCTCGCTGCGGCACGTCGATCTCCCAGCACGAGGTCTATTCCGGCGAGTACCAGGAGCTCGATCACCCGTCGCTCTACGTTCGCTTCCCGCTCGCAGACACGGATGGCGAGTCGCTTGTCATCTGGACGACGACGCCGTGGACGATTCCCGCCAACGTCGCTGCGGCCGTGCGGCCGGACGCGGAGTACGGGCGCACCGCCGACGGCGACTGGTACGCAGTCGAGCGCCGGCCGGATTCCGACCTCGTAGAGCGGGTGCTGGGCCAAGAGCTCGTGGGGCGCCCCTACCGCGGCCCCTTCGACGACCTCCCGGCGGTGGCGGAGGTCGAGCACCGCGTCATCCCGTGGGACGACGTCTCGCTCGACGAGGGCACCGGTATCGTCCACATCGCGCCGGGAGCTGGCACGGAAGACTTCGAGCTCGGTCGCTTCCACGAGTTGCCGGTGCTCGTGCCGATCGACGAGTCCGGCGTCTTCTACGACAACTACGGAGCCCTGGCGGGCGTCGCGGCCGACGCGGCGGAGGAGCCCGTTGTCGCGAGCCTCCGGGAGCGCGGTCTTCTCGTCGAGGGCGGGAGGATCGTCCACCGCTACCCCACGTGCTGGCGCTGCAAGACGCCACTCCTCTTCCGCGTCGTCGACGACTGGTTCATCGCCGCTGAAGAGATCCGGCAGCCGATGCTCGACGCGAACGCAACGGTCGAATGGACGCCCTCCTTCTACTCGAAGCGGATGGACGACTGGCTGCGGAACATGGGCGACTGGAACATCTCCCGCAAGCGGTATTTCGGTCTGCCGCTCCCGTTCTACCCGTGCGCCTGCGGCCACCTGACGGTGATCGGCTCCCGGGCCGAGCTCGAGCAGCGCGCGGTCCGCGGGCTCGACGGCCTGCGCGAGCTGCATCGGCCGTGGATCGACGACGTCGTCATCACGTGCGACAAGTGTGGGGAGGAGGTCAGGCGCATCCCCGAGGTCGGCGACGCCTGGCTCGATGCCGGCATCGTCCCGCTGTCGACGCTCGGGTGGGACAACGAGGCCGGATACATCCCGGGCGGGTACGCCACCGGCGCCGCGGAGGGCCTGACGACGGCCGACCTGCCGGACCACGCGTACTGGGTGAAGTGGTTTCCGGCCGACATGGTGTCGGAGATGCGCGAGCAGATCCGGCTGTGGTTCTACGCCATCTCCTTCATGTCCATGACGCTCGTCGGCCGCTTGCCGTACCTCCGCGTGCTCACGTACGAGAAGCTCCTCGACGAGGCCGGGCGCGAGATGCATCGCTCGTGGGGCAATGCAATCAGCGCCGACGAGGCGCTCGATCGCATGGGCGCCGACGTCATGCGCTGGCTCTACTGCGAGCAGGTGCCGAGCCAGAACATGCGCTTCGGCTACGGCCCGGCGCACGACGCAAAGCGCCGGCTCTTGACGTTCTGGAACTGCGCGAAGTTCTTCGTCGACTACGCGAACGTCTCGCCCGAGGCTGAAGCCGGCGACCTCGAGCCGCTCGACCGCTGGCTCCTCGCGCGCACCGAGCAGCTCGTCGCCGAGGCAACGGACGCGTACGAGCGGTACTGGACGCCGGATGTCGTCGCGTCGTTCGAGGCCTTCGTGGACGACCTGTCCAACTGGTACATCCGCCGCTCGCGCCGGAGGTGCTGGAACGGCGATGCCGCTGCGCTCGCGACCCTGAGGGCCGCGCTCATGCGCTCGCTCGTGGTGATCGCGCCCGCGATGCCGTTCCTCAGCGACCATCTCTGGCGCATCCTCCGCTCCGACGAGCAG
>JBOGZW010000033.1:0-13063 GCA_050697575.1 Gaiellaceae bacterium
GCCTACGAGCCCGCGGCGCTGAGCTCGTCGGCGAGCTGGAGAACTACGAGGACATCTACCGGCTCTGCTACGTCCGCGGCCCGGAGGGAATCATCATCGAGCTAGCTGAGCGGATCGGCTAACGGGTCGAGTCGTTGCCGGCTCTCAGAGCTAAGCGGCCGAAGAGTTGCCGCAACCTCTTCGGCGGGATCGCTAAGTAGCGGCAGGACGTGATCCAACTCGGCGCGGCACTGTTGATAGGTGCCGATATCGCCCGTGACAGAAGGTGTGATCGAGCGGAGCATGGACCCCCTCGACGCCGAGAACGCCAAACCCGTCGGTGAGAAACCAGCGATAGGCGAGATGGGCACCGTCGAGCGCAGCGACGACCTCGCGGAGATCAGCGGACGATGGGTGACGACCCCAAGAGACCATCCATGCTGACCCTCGAGGGCAAGACCCATCAAGACCCTCTCGTCACCTCGTAACGGCGCCTTCGCACCGTTCGTGCGACCTACTCCTCAAAGTGACCCGTGGCGTCACGATCGCGGTCGTATCGTCTCGTGAGCGGAAACGGCGGCAACCAGGACTCGCGACGGACGATCCAGAGTTCGTAGGTTGGCCTCAGTTGGTCAGGGGCATCCAGGGATCCTAAGTTCACTTCGATTTCGTCTGCGCTGCGTGAGAAAATGGACGAGCCGCAGCGGGGACAGAAAAACCGCCCGGCGTAGTCGCGTGTTTCGCCATCGATCGTCACCGCATCCTGAGGGAACACCGCGGAAGCGTGAAAAAGGGCTCCATGATGCTTGCGGCAGTCGAGACAGTGACAGAGGCCGACCCGGTATGGGAGTCCCGACGCCACAATTCGGACGTTGCCGCACAGGCAACCGCCGGTGAAGCGGTCCATGCTGCGTCTCCTCTACGTCTGGAACCGCATCCGCGGGCGGCTTTCTGACGATGAGCGTCATCGTCCGAGCCTAGTCGACCGTTCGGGGGACATTCCCGAAGACTGGCCTAAACGAGAATGATCTCCTCGCACCGGCGATTGAGACGGAGGAGCTATGGACCGCTTGAACTTCCTGGCTGACGAGCCCTGGGATGAGGTGAACGAGGACATCAACCGTGTCCGTTGGTTCGGGCACCCTTTCGAGACCGACCAGCTCGGGGCGTCGCTGATCGAGTATCTGCCTCGATCGCCCGACAGTCCGATGCACATGCACTACGGCGTCGAGGAGATGTTCTTCGTCCTCAGTGGGACGCCGACCGTCCGCACCCCGGACGGAGAGGAGGAGCTATCGCCCGGCGACGTCGTCTACTTCCCGGAAGGCCCAGACGGGCTGCACACGTTCTCGAACCCCACGGATGAGCCGGTGAGGATGCTTGGCATCTCGACCAAGCGATTCCCGGATGTCCTCGCCTATCCGGAGCGCGGAGTTGCCTGGGTGGCGACTCGCCATCCCGAACGTCCGGTGCCTGAAGGCGGCGACAACGGAATCATCGCTCGCTTTGACCTACCCCCGAGTCAGTGACTCGAACGTCAGGGTGACAGTTTGCAGCGTCGCCGGCCTCGCTCGCTGCTACCCGCCGCGGTCGTCGTCGTCGCCTGACCCGCATAGAGTCTCGCCCGCCTATGGTCGCGGTCGCTGAGCGCGCATCGTCGGCTTCGGCGTCGATAGCGGGATCGAGGTTGTGGCTGCGTCGGCTCTTCTCTGGCGCTTCCGGAGGGCGCGGGCCGATGCGACGGAGGAGGAGTACAGCGCCGCGGAACGACGCGCCCTCTATGTCGTGAGCGGGACGTTCTTCGTGCTTGCTGCCTACATCGGGGTTGACGCAATCACTGCCCTCGCTTCGAAGGAAGCGCCGGACATCTCAACCGTCGGCATCGGTCTCGCGATCGTGTCCCTCGTCGTCATGCCCACGCTCGCCTACGCGAAGCAACAGACAGGACGAGCGCTCGGAAGCCGTGCGCTCGAAGCGGACGCGATCGAAACGTGGGTGTGTGCCTACCTTTCGCTCGCCCTGCTCGCGGGTGTCGGACTTCACGCCGCGCTCGGGTGGTGGTGGGCCGATCCCCTAGGAGCCGCTCGCGATGCTTCCGGTGATCGTCTGGCAAGGATGGGAGACGTTGGAGGAAGCGAGAGACGACGACTAGCGCGAAACCCTCCGCGTCATAACCGAAGCCGGGGGGAACACCCCACGAAGCGATCGCGAACCTGCGCGCTCTCGCAGAGCTCTACGTGACTGCCGAGCGGCTATCAGACTGGGTCGCTGGGAGCAGCGACGGCGGCATCTCGGCTACGGGGCGCGTGGCGCCCGCCACGCTCGAAGCCCGAAAGAGCGCTAGATGGCTCTTTCCGCCGCTGGCAAGGATCTTTGTCAGCCAATACCGGTGTGAGCTTTCAGCAGGTACCTCACCGCCGGTAGTCCGGTGCCGCAGTCCGGGTGCTACCGATGACTTCGGCGGTGCAGGGCAGTCATACGGGTGGGAATCCAGCGAAAGGGAGCCTGCCGTGAGTGCGGAATACGAGCGCCGAGCCAACATCGCTGCACCCGAGTTCAGGCGCTTTCCCAACTTCCCGGAGGGCTTCCGTCCCGGCATCGCGCGGTACGGAAGTCTTTTCGGGGCCGGGAGCACGGGGATGAGCCTGTACGAGTTACCGCCGGGAGAAGCCATCGGCCCCTACCACTATGAATATCCAGAAGAAGAGTGGCTGCTCGTGATCGAGGGGCGACCGACGCTACGCAATCCTGGCGGGGAAACCGAACTGGAAGCCTGGGATGTCGTCTTCTTCCCCTCTGGCCCTGAAGGCGCTCACAAGGTGCGCAACGACACCGACTCGACTGTCCGCGTCTTGATGTTCTCGAACACCAGCAGGGTCGCCGCCAGCGTGTATCCCGACAGCGAGAAGGTCGCCATCTGGACTGGCAACGACGACGACGACCTCATCGTCAAGCGGACAAGCAGCGTCGGCTACTGGGAAGGCGAGAGCGCCGATACAAGCTCGTAGGTCCTGCTCAACGTCGACGGGTAGCCGGGGGTGGGTGGGCGATCGAAGGAGACGAACGGCTCTCCTGACCCCACGCGACTGGCGGGAGTTCCGCGGCGCGATCCCGGAAGTGCTTCCAGGAGCAGCGGCGCGACCTCCCCGACCGCGCCCAGCACTCGTCAATCCACGCTGAACCCTGAGCTTTCCAGTCGTTCATCCGGGATACGCTCGGCGCGTGAGTGGGCCAACGCAGCGGGAGCGCATGATGGCGGGAGAGCTCTACGAGTCATGGGACCCGGAGCTCATAGACCTCCGAGGGCGAGCGCGGCAGCTGACGGCGCGCTTCAACGCGACACCTCAGGAGAACGAGGAGCAACGTCTTGCGTTGATGCGCGAGTTGTTCGCAGAGGTAGGTGCTGGCGCTTGGATCGAGCCTCCGTTCCAGTGCGACTACGGATGGAATATCAGTCTCGGCGAGCGCACGTTCATGAACTTCAATTGTGTGATTCTCGACTGCGCTCCGGTGAACATTGGTGCCCTAACCAAGCTGGGGCCGGCGGTTCAATTGTGCACCGCTGCGCATCCCGTCGATCCGGATGAACGTGCCACCGGTCGTGAGTACGCGCGTCCGATCACGATTGGCACCAACGTCTGGGTAGGCGCATCCGTCATCGTGGGCCCGGGTGTGACGATCCACGACGAGTGCGTGATCGGAGCGGGGAGTGTCGTACTCAACGATGTCCCGGCAAGGGCGTTCGCAGCTGGAGCCCCGTGCCGCGTGCTTCGGACGCTCTGATTGCCGACGACTTCGACGAGAATGGACGCGTGACGAGGTACGTGCCCGCCGAAGGCCGCTACGACGGCATGGTGTATCGCCGCACGGACCGCAGCGGCCTGAAGCTGCCGGCGATCTCGCTCGGGCTCTGGTGGAACTTCGGAGACGACCGCCCGTTCGAGACGAGCAGGGAGATCGTCCGGCGCGCGTTCGACCTCGGGATCACGCACTTCGACCTCGCCAACAACTACGGGCCGCCGTACGGCTCGGCGGAGGCGAACTTCGGACGGCTCATGCAGACCGACCTGCGCCCGTTCCGCGACGAGCTCGTCATCTCGACCAAGGCGGGGTACGACATGTGGCCCGGGCCGTACGGCGACCATGGGTCGCGCAAGTACCTCATCGCGAGCCTCGACCAAAGCCTCGCGCGCATGAACCTCGAGTACGTCGACATCTTCTACTCGCATCGGTTCGACCCGGAGACACCGCTCGAGGAAACGATGGGCGCGCTCGATACGGCCGTCCGGCAGGGGAAGGCGCTCTATGTGGGCATCTCCTCATACTCGGCGGAGATGACCCGGGCGGCGGAGGCCATCCTCCGCGCGCTGGGGACGCCGCTCCTCATCCATCAGCCGTCTTACTCGATGCTGAACCGCTGGATCGAGGCCGAGCTCCTCGACACGCTCGGTGACCTCGGCGTGGGCTGCATCGCCTTCTCGCCGCTGGCCCAGGGGATGCTCACGGACAAGTACGTGGGCGGCATCCCGGAGGGCTCGCGGGCGAGCCTGCCCGCCTCGCTTTCGCCTTCGCTCATCACGGAGGGGGCGCTCGCCAAGATCCGCGCGCTGAACGAGATCGCCGCCCGCCGAGGACAGACGCTCGCGCAGATGGCGATCGCCTGGGTGCTCCGCGACGAACGCGTGACGTCCGCGCTCATCGGCGCCTCGAGCGTCGCCCAGCTCGAGGAGAACCTCGCCGCGTTGAACCGTCTCGACCTCACGGAGGGCGAGCTCGAGGAGATCGACCGCTACGCGACCGAGTCCGACATCAACATCTGGGCGGAGTCGAGTCGAAGCTGACGGCGCTTGACCTCTCGAGGCGACCGGCTGTCGACCACCGGCCCCTACTCAGTAGCTCACGAGCTCCCCATCGCCGGAAGCGACTGCGAGTCTCCGGCGTCTTGCCCGGCTTCGTTAGCGCCGACCGGCCAGCACGTTAAGCCTCCAGAGTTGCCGGTCCTGGGAGTACCGCGAGAGTACCGACGCGTCTCTGAAGCATGCAGTTTGCTGCTACTCGCGGAACCCTAGAAACGCAGAAACGCATGATCTGCAGGTAGTTTCAGCACACGCCAGCTCCTTGCAGTAGGTCACGCAAGACTGTTGATCCCAAGGTCGCTGGTTCGATCCCAGCCCGGCCCACATAGGACATACCGGACACGTGACAGTAGTCGAGATCAACACGCCGCACGGGTTGGCACACGCCCACCTGCGGCCGGCAGCAGATCCGCGCGCGGCTCTCGTTCTCGGCCACGGGGCGGCCGGAGGAATCGACGCACCGGATATCGGGGCAGCGACGAATGCGGCGGAGACGGAGGGGTTTGCCGTCGCGCTGGTCGAGCAGCCGTACCGCGTCGCTGGCCGCCGCTCTCCCGCGGCGGCGCCGCAGCTCGACGCGGCGTGGATGGCCGTCCTCGAGTGCCTTCGCGCAGACGAGCTCGCCGGCCTGCCACTCGTCGTCGGCGGTCGTTCGCTGGGTGCCCGCGTCGCTTGCCGCACGGCGGAGACGACCGGCGCGGTGGCCGTGCTCTGCCTGGCCTTCCCCCTCGAACCGCCCAGACGCGCCGGCAAGCCGCCGAAGAGCCGCCTGCCCGAGCTCGACGCAGTGACGGTGCCCACGCTCATCATCCAGGGCGAGCGCGATCGGTTCGGCATGCCGCCGTCGAGCGCTACTCGCAAGGTGGTGAAGGTGCGGGGCGATCACGGCCTCAAGAGCGACCTCGAGGCGATCGCCTCCGCCGTACGATCGTGGCTACCGAGCGTCGTCGGTGAGGCACCCTCGCGGTAGCCGGCTGCGATACACGGCTTCAGGTCTCGCAGCCGACGCCGTCGCGGTCGCCGTCGAAGCCGTGCGGGTCCGTGCCGACGACCTTGAAGCGCCTGTGCGGCACGTCGGAGCAGTCGAGGTCCGGCGGAAACGGCGGGATGCAGACGCCCGGATACGACGGGTCGCAGCCGCTACGCGGAACGGTGCCGCGGGGTGTCGTGTCCTTCTGGCCCGTCTCCACTTGGCGAAACGGGTCGAGAACGGTGCCGGGGCACGCGCCCCAGAGCCCGCGCCTCGCCGCCTTCGCAGCCTTGGCTGCCGTGAGGAGCCGATCGGCATAGCGGCCACGGTCTCCGCCGTAGAAATACGGCGCGGCCGCGCCCTGGCGGACGAGCTCGAGGTTGACGTTCGCGCCGCCCCGCCAGAGGTAGCGCAGAAGTCGACCGTAGCGATCGATCTGGTCGAGACGGGGATCGGCCTCGAGCCCGACGGAGCTCCCTTCGGGCGCCAGGCGCAAGAGCGCCTTCCTCGAGGCACGCGAGTAACACTCGCCGGTGCCCAGTTCAGGCGTGTCGATCTGGACGAGCCTCACGCGAATCCCGTTCCCGAGGCGCACGGTGTCGCCGTCAGTCACGCTCGCGACAACGGCCGGGCTGACGGCAGCCGGCCCGGCCGCCGCGGTCGCCGCCGCGAGCACGATCAGGAGCAGGAGAATGAGCCGCATCGCCTTCACGTCGGCGACGCATGGTAGCCCTCTTACGACACGTCCACTTCAGCCCAACTCGCGCGACTAGGCGGTCGTCTTCCCGCGCCGGAGCCGCCCTCCAGCCGACCTGACGCCGCTCGCGGCAGCCCAGACGCGCGAGGCCCGGGCGGCTCGGACCATCGGGCGGCTAGGCGTTGGTTCGATCCCGGCCCGGCTCGCCAATCACGCGCAGAATGCCGGAAGCCGCCCCGTGGAGCGGCTTCCGGAAGCAAGGGCTCTCGCGCGGAGAGCCGGACTCGTCGTTGCTAGACGAGAACCTTGAAGAAGACCTCGACGTCCTCGGCGGGGAACGTCTCCGTCTCGAAGATCTCCAGCTTCGCGATCTTGCCAAGAGCGCGGAACGCGGCCTCGAGGTCCGGGTACGTGAAGATCCCCAGGTACTCCCAGGGGCCCATGATCGCGAGGAACCGGTCGACCGTGCCGCCCTCGAGCTCCACGATCTTGTAGATCTTCTCGAAGTACTCGGGCGTCTTCTCGACGTGCTCGCGGGCAACAGGCGTCATCCGGAACAGTCCGACGTAGTTGAACATCTCTTACCTCCAGCTTCGGGGGCCATCAGGGAAGGCCCCTCCAACTCCGGAGCCTCGTCCATTGCCACCTCGTGCGGCATCGGGGAATTCGCTGACTGGCCTTCCTCGCATTACTGATTCGATCGCAATGAGCATGCGTCCCGCTCGAGGCTGAGATCGTCACGAGCCGCTGCCCGCAACCTCGCGCGACAGGCCTGTCGGGCTCGTAAGACGCACCGCCGTAGAGTGTCGTCGTGGAACTGACGAACGAGCAGCTGGTCGTGTTCCTCGTGCTGCTCGTGGCCGTCGCGGCCATGCTCGTCGTCGCGCCGACTCTGAGGGTCCCGTACCCGATCGTGCTCGTGATCGGCGGCTTGGCGCTGGGCTTCGTTCCCGGCATGCCCGAGGTCGAGCTTCCGCCCGATCTCGTGCTCGTCGCCGTGCTGCCACCGTTGCTCTACGCCGGGACGTTCTTCACGTCACTGCACGAGCTGAAGCTCAACATGCGGCCGATCGGCCTGCTCGCCGTCGGGCTCGTGGTCGCGACCATGCTCGCCGTCGCCGTGGTCGCTCATGCCGCGATCGACGACCTCAGCTGGAGCTCGGCGTTCGTGCTGGGCGCCATCGTCTCCCCGACGGATCCCATCGCGGCGACGGCCATCGCACGTCGATTCGGGGTTCCCCGAAGGCTCGTGACGATCGTCGAAGGCGAGAGCCTGATCAACGACGGTACGGCTCTCGTCGCCTACCGATTTGCCGTCGTCGCGGTCGTCAGCGGCAGCTTCTCCCTCTGGCAAGCCGGGCTCGAGTTCGTCTACAGCGTCACCGCGGGCATCGCCATCGGGCTCGGCGTCGGGTGGCTCATCCGGCAACTGCGTCGCAGGCTCGACAACCCTCCGCTCGAGATCACGATCGCCCTGCTCAGCGGCTATCTCGCCTACATCCCGGCCGAGCTCGTTCACGCATCCGCGGTGCTGGCGGCCGTCACGGTCGGCATCTACATGGGTGCCCATACGTCCGAGCTCACGACGGCGCGGACGCGCGTCCAGGGAGACGCCGTGTGGGAGATCGTCGTCTTTCTGCTGAACGCGCTGCTGTTCGTGCTGATCGGGCTTCAGCTGCCCGTGATCCTCGACGAGCTCTCGGGGCAGGCGGCGGGCACCTTGCTCGTATACGGCCTGATCGTCTCGCTGACCGTCATCGTCGTTCGCATCGCCGGGACCTTCGCAGCCACGTACATCCCGCGGCTTCTGAGCAGCCGGATCCGCGAGCGTGACCCGTATCCGCCGTGGCAGCAGCCTGCGTTCGTCTCCTGGGCGGGCATGCGAGGCGCTGTGTCGCTCGCCGCGGCGCTCGCGCTCCCCTTGACCACCGATGCCGGCGCGCCGTTTCCCGGCCGCGACCTCATTCTCTACCTCGCCTTCTGCGTCATCCTCGCGACCCTCGTCGGGCAGGGCCTCACCATGCCGCTCGTCATTCGCTTCCTCGGCCTCGAGAGCGACCGCCATCTGGAGACGGAGGAGGCGAGGGCTCGCATCCGTGCCGCCGAAGCTGCACTCGCCCGGCTCGAGGAGCTCGTCGACGAGGATTGGGTCCCGCCCGACACGGCCGAACGCCTGCGCGGCCTCTACTCATTTCGCCATGGCAGATTCACAGCTCGACACGACCGCGACGACGAGAGCGCGCACGAGGAGCTGCAGCGCGCCTACCAACGCCTGCGCCGTGAGCTACTCGCGGCCGAACGAGAAGCGCTCGACGAGCTGCGACGCGACGGCGTCATCACGGAACAGGTGCTGCAGCGCGTCGTCCGCGACTTGGATCTCGAAGATCTACGGCTCGACGCGTAGCCGATATCGTCCGCGTCGTGGCGACCATCGAGACGGCCGCAAAGCTCCCCGTCTTCGAGCGCTTCACTGCGTACCGCCGCTTCGGGGGTGGCCTGGCGTTCACGCGCGACGGGGAGCACGTTCTCTTCGTCAGCAATATCTCCGGGCAGTTCAACCTCTGGCGCGTTCACGTCGGCGGTGGCTGGCCCGATCAGCTGACAGCCTTCGCAGAGCAGACCGTGCGCCAGATCGCCGTCTCGCCAACCGACGGCACGATCGTGCTCTCCGCCGACCGAGACGGCGACGAGTTCCACCAGCTCTACCTGCTCGATCCCGACGGCGGCTGGCCCGAGCAAATCACCGACGCGCACGAGGTCCAGCACTTCGTCGAGCGCGGCGCGTTCTCGCCCGACGGGCGGAAGATCGCGCACACGGCGAATTCGCGCACGCCGGCCGATATGGAGGTGTGGATCCGCGATTGCGACTCGGGCGAGGCGCGCCCGGTATTCGGTCAAGGGAAGTACGCCGAATCGTTCGACTGGTCACCGGACGGCACGAAGCTGCTGGCGGTCGACCTCCGCAACAACAGTGACTCGTCGATCCACCTCGTCGATCTCGAGTCGGGCGAAGCGCCTGAGATCACGCCCCACGACGAGGACGGCCTCTATATCCCCGGACCATGGGCCGCTGACGGATCGGGCTTCTACCTGCTGACCGACGAGGGCCGCGAGTTTCGCGGGCTGGCGTTCTACAACCTCGCCGCGGGACACTTCGAGTGGGTGGAGACGCCGGAGGCGGACGTGGAGGACGTGACGGTGTCGGCCGGCGGGCGCGTGCTCGGCTGGCTCGTCAACGTCGACGGCTGGGAGGTCCTGAAGTTGCGCGACCTGGAATCCGGGGAAGACTTGCCTGATCCGGACCTTCCTGCCGGCGCGAGGCCCCATCTGACCGGGTTCCGCCCGCGAATAGCCCTTTCGGACGATGGCTCGCGGGTCGCCGTGATCCTCGCGGGACCTCGCCGTCCTCCGGAAGTCTGGGTCGCGGAGACGGGCGCCGGCGCCTCGCGTGCGGTCACCGAGAGCCGAATCGGCGTGCCACGCGAGGAAGAGCTCGTCGACATCGAGCTCATCGACTACCCGACGTTCGACGGGCGACAGATTCCGTCCTGGCTCTATCGTCCCGATGTCGAGGGGCGTGTGCCGGTCGTGCTCTCCATCCACGGCGGGCCAGAGGCGCAGGAGCATCCCCTCTACCACCCGCTCTACCAGTACCTGCTCAGCCGCGGGATCGCCGTGATGGCGACGAACATCCGAGGCTCGACGGGCTACGGCAAGTCGTACCAGCGGCTCGTGCAGCGCGACTGGGGCGGCGGCGACATGAAGGACTGGGAGCACGCGGTAAAATGGCTGCACGCCCAGGACTGGGTCGACGCGGATCGGATCGGCGTCTACGGCGGCTCGTACGGCGGCTTCGCCGTGCTTACGTGCGTGACGCGGCTGCCCGACTACTGGGCGGCGGCGGTCGACATCGTCGGCCCTTCGAACCTCATCACGGCGGCGAAGGCAGTGCCGCCGACATGGCGGAGAATGATGAAGCGCTTCATGGGCGACCCGGACGAGGATGCTGACATGCTTCGCGAGCGGTCGCCGATGACGTACATCGAGAACGCGAAGACACCGCTCCTCGTGATCCAGGGCGCGAAGGATCCGCGCGTCGTGAAGCCGGAGTCAGATCAGCTCGTGGAGAAGCTTCGATCGCTCGGGCGCGAGGTCGAGTACGTCGTGTTCGAGGACGAGGGTCACGGCTTCACGAAGCGGCAGAACGAGGTGAAGGCGATGAAGCTCTCCGCCGACTGGCTCGAACGGCACCTCGCCGGCGACTAGGTCTTCCCCGGCCCTTACGAGGGGTCATGGCTGACCAGCGCTTTGACGCCCCGTAGGCTGGGCGAGTGAGACGGCGGCTGCCACCGGCGCTTCAGCAGCGGGACTTCTCGTTCTTCTGGATCGCCATCCTCGGGACGGGCTTCGCGGCGCAGATGATGGCAGTCGCGATCGGCTGGCAGGTCTATGCCATCAACGAGAGCGCGCTCGATCTCGGCCTGATCGGCCTCGCCGAGTTCCTGCCCTTGCCACTGCTCGCGCTCCCCGCCGGCCACGTCGCCGACCGACTGTCGCGCCGACTCGTGTTCGCGGCCGCGATCGTGCTGGACTGCCTCATCGCGGGAGGCTTGCTCGCCGTCACCCTCGCGGGCGCGAGCTCACTTTGGCCGTTCCTGCTGCTCGCTCTCGCGGCCGGGTCTGCGGCAGCTCTCGGCTGGCCGGCCGCACGCTCGATGCCGCCGACGCTCGTCTCCGCGGACCTGCTCGCGGGCGCGATGGCTCTGCGCGGAATCGCGTTCCAGAGCGCGACCATCGTCGGGCCCGCGATCGGCGGGCTGCTCTTCGCCGCTCAGGCCGAGCTCGTCTACGTCGTCGCGGTGACGCTGCTCCTCGCCGCGCTCGGCTGCGTGCTTGCCGTGAGAGAGCAGGCACAGGAGCGGCTTCCGGAGGCCACAAGCCGCGAGGCCCTCTTCGCTGGCGCCCGGTTCGTCCGCCGCACGCCCGTGTTGTTCGGCGCCATCAGCCTCGACCTTTTCGCCGTGCTCTTCGGCGGCGCTGTTGCGCTGCTGCCGCTATTCGCGAAGAGCATCCTCGACGTCGGACCGGTCGGCCTCGGCATTCTCCGCAGCTCGCCGGCCGTCGGCGCGCTCATCGCGGGCATCATCCTCGCCCACCGCCCGATTCGGGCCAACGCCGGCCGGACGCTGTTCACCGTCGTCGCGATCTTCGGCGCGGCGCACATCGTCTTCGGGCTGTCGAAGTCGTTTCCGCTCTCGTGCGCGGCGCTTGCGGTCGCCGGCTTCGCGGACATGTTCAGCATGAACATCCGCTCGATGACGGTCGCGCTCGCCACGCCCGACGAGCTGCGCGGCCGCGTGAACGCGGTCGAGATGGTGTTCATCAGCGGTTCGAACGAGCTCGGGGCGTTCGAGTCGGGCATCGCCGCCGCGCTGATCGGCGCCGTCCCGGCCGTCGTGCTGGGCGGCGCGGCCACGATCTGCATCGCCCTCGTGTGGGGACGGCTCTTCCCCGATCTCCGCAACGTCGACAGACTCGAGCTGCTGCGCCCGGCTTCCGAGCCCTGATGACCGTCAGCGCCAGCCCGACACGCCGCGCGCGCGTCCGGAGCCTCGGAGAACGGCCTCGTCGGCCCTGGACGCGCGGCGGCGGCCGGCGGATGGAGAGCTAGCGGCTTAGACACCCGCTCGCTGCGCTCCCCGCTGGCGAGCGCCTTGCAGGAGCCCCAGTCCGGCAGCCAATACCAGCCGGCGTCTCCGCCGGTACCGGCGGCCGCGGGCTTCCAGCGCCAGGCGCTCGGCTCGAGCCTCACGCTCGCGCTCCAGCCCGCGCTCACGGGCTAGGTGCTGAAGTGCCTCGTAGTACAGCATGGCGTTTCCTCCTCTCCAGTCTTCGTCGTTTGGCGAGTCGGTCTGTCAAGTGACGTGCAATGGACGGATCCACGGATGAGTCCTCCCTTCTCGTGGTGTGCAGCTCGACGAGGAACGCCGAGCGATCTGCCCGCCGGTCGGACACGGGCTGGGTAGCCTGAGACGTGCGGCCGCTATGCCGTCTCGGGCGTCACCCGCCGCGGAGCGGCCGGCAAACCTGATGGTGGGCAGGCCCTATGAACGCTTGCGGTGGCCTACGCCGTGAGCGGAGGCCAGGCCGCGTTGATCGAGAACATCACGTGCATCTGCTGACCTCCTTTCTGTCTGGCCGAGCCACGAGGGCTCAGGCGACGAGTCGAGTAGCATGACAGCCTTACGCAACCCTGTCAAGAAATTCGACCCGAACGCGCGGCCCACTAGCCGCTAGCGTCTTCGTCAACATGGTGTTGATCCAACATCGAGCTCTTACAGCGGCAGCGTGAGGCTCTCGAGGTCGCGGGGGTAGTACGTCACGAGCTCGGTGCCGTCCTCCGTCACGACCGCCGTGTCCGAGTGGCGGAAGCCGCCGAGCTCGGGTGAGTAGAGCCCTGGCTCGACGGTGAAGACCATGCCGGGGACGATCTCCGTTTCGTCGCCCGTGTCGAGGAACGGCCCCTCGTGGTAGCGGAGGCCGATCGCGTGGCCCGTGTGG
>JBOGZW010000034.1:0-12772 GCA_050697575.1 Gaiellaceae bacterium
TCCGGGACGTCTGGCGTCCCGCTGATAACGGATTCGTGTATGGCATGCCGTTCGGGCATTTCTCGTGGCGGACCGTACAACGGTGGGCGCACAAAATCGAGCAGACCGGCGCCCGCAGCGAGGACATCCGCCACGGGCACCGGCTACCGCTTTACTTGCGACCCGACGCGATGAGGCCCAGGCCCGCGGCGAGCGGGTCGTCACCCGTCGCGGCCATGTACGCCGCCGGGATCTGCCGCCGCCGAGGCACGCCGAGCTTCTGCCGCAGGACGTCGGTGTGAGCCTTCGCCGTTCGCGGCGCGATGCCGAGGCGAGCGCTCACCTCCTGGTTCGAGCACCCTGCGGCGATGAGCTGGACGATCTGCCGCTGCCTCTCCGTGATCGTCGGGATCGCGCTCTTCAGGGTCTCGTACATGGATGGCGAGGCTAGACGTCCTCGCCCTACGTGCCTAGTGACCGGAGGGAGTATCTTCGCCCGTTACGCCGCCCTCAAAGCCGGATCGCGGACGAAGCTCGCTTCGTGGCCTCTGGCGTTCGCGTCGCGCAACTCGTCCTCGTCGAGCGCGCCGATCCGAAGCAGTAGCTCGAGCTCGTCGCGGAGGTGCGTGCGCATCATCTCCGGCCCGTCGGTTGCGATCGTGAACGGTACGTCGTGGTCGACGAACGCCCTGCAGGTCTCGCGCAGCGCGTCCTCGCCCGGCAGCGCCTTCGTGAGGAGGTTGGACGTCGGGCAGATCTCGAGCACGATGCCTGCCTCGCGGAGCGCGGCCATGAGCCCGTCGTCGCCCGCCGCGAGGATGCCGTGCCCTATGCGGTCGGGGCGCAGCGACTCGACGACCTCCCACGTTTCCTCGAGCCCGTGCGCGCCGCCTTCCTCGCCGACGTGGATCGTCACGCCGAGCCCTGACGCCCGCACTTCGTCGACGAGCGGCGTGAGCTCGCGGTACGGATAGCGCCCTCCGGGGCGCGGCCCTGCGATGTCGATGCCGACGATGCCGCGCGAGGCCCAGCCGAGCGCCTTTTCGACGATCACCTCGTTCTGACGGTGGTCGAACGTCCGGTCCATCATAAGGATCAGGCCGGCCCGCACCTGCGGGTACTCGAGCCCGGCGAGGTCGAGGCCGCGGATGGCCGCGAGGATGATGTGGTCGAGGTCTCGCTCGCCGCCGCGGTTCCGCTTCATGGGGTTGAAGCGGATCTCGAGCGTCGTGATCCCCTGCGAGCGATACGCGCCGCCGATCGCCGCGTGCACGGAGCGCTCGACCGCGAGCGGGCTCGACTGGATGAGCTCCGTCCAGCTGTAGATGTCGTTCAGTGCGTCGAGGTTGGGGACGCCGCGCGGGTCGGAGACCGTCACGAGGCGGTCGAACTCCCAGAAGTCTTTCACGGGCAGGGCGATGCCCTGCTCGTGGGCGAGGCTCCACATGATCTCGGAGGCGACGGAGCCGCCGAGGTGCGTGTGGAGCTCGGCGAGGCCCTCCGGGAAGTCCATCTGTCGAGTGTACTGCGCCATGTTCGTAGGATTGCCGCGTGAAGGTCGGCATCGTCGTGCCCTTCTCCTGGTCGTTCTGGGGAGCTGTGAACGAGCATGCGGAGCTCCAGGCGGAGGCGCTCGGCAAGCTGGACATCGAGACCCGGACGATCATCGGCAACGACCCTCCGGGGACGTTCACGCGCGCGCTGCACCCAAGGCACGGGCGCCACGGGGAGCCGCCGGACGACGTTATCCCGGTGGGCCGTTCGGTGATCGTTCCTGCCAACGGCTCCCTGCCGAACATCGTGCTCACGCCGCACGTGACGCGACGCCTGCGGCGGGAGCTTGCGAAGGAACGGTTCGACGTTCTGCACCTGCACGAGCCGATGACGCCTGGTATCTGCGTGGCCGCGCTCGCGGTGGCGCAGTGTCCCGTGGTGGCGACGTGGCACGCGGCGGGCGAGCTCAACTGGCATCGCGGAGGCTTGCCGCTCTGGGGCTTTCTCATCAACCGGATCGATTACCGCATCGCCGTGTCTGACCAGGCGCGGTCGTCGGTCTCGCGCTGGCTTCCCGGCGCTTACGACATCGTTCCGAACGGCGTGCTCGTGCCTCCCGAGCCGGATGCGGGAGACCGAGAGCACTCCGTCGTCTTCATCGGGCGTCACGACCCGCGCAAGGGGTTGCCGGTCCTGCTCAACGCCTGGCCCGAGATCCAACGCCGGACGGGGGCGCGACTTCGCGTTGTGGGCGCCGATCCCCTCGCCGTGCGCCTCCTGCTCTCCCGCCACCGGGTACCCGAGAACGGCATCGATGTGCTGGGTTTCTTGAGTCAGGACGATCTCACGGCCGAGTTGCTGCGGGCGAAGGTCTTGGCGGCGCCGTCGATCGGCATGGAGAGCTTCGGCATGGTGCTGACGCGGGCGTTCGCGTGCGCCCTTCCGGTCGTTTCGTCTGACATCGACGGGTATAGGGACGTCATGACCGACGAGACGGGTCTGCTCGTTCCGCCCGGCGAGCCGGCGGCCCTCGCCGAGGCCGTCGTCACGCTGCTGGAGGACGAGCAGCTGCGCCGCCGACTAGGCACGGCCGCGCGCGTCGTCGCCGTCGAGCGCTATTCGTGGAGCTCGATCGCCGAGCGGCTCGCTGAGGTCTACCGGCTCGTGGTCGAGCGCGCTGGACGGCCGGCGGTGACGGCGTGAGGAGACTCGCGCGGGCGCTGACGCGAAACCGTTCGGTGAGGATTGGTGCAGTCGTCGTCGCGCTCGTTGGCGCCGCCGCCGCCGTCTACTTCGGCGGGCCGGACTGGAGCGACGTCGGCGACGCGTTCCGCGCGGTCGAATGGCGGTGGCTCGTCGTGGCGATCGGGCTCAACCTCGTCTCGGTCGTCGCGCGGACACTTGCCTGGGCGACGGTGATCGACGAGGCCGTGCCGCCTCCGCATCCACGGTTTCTCCACGTCTTCTCTTCATTCTCGATCGGGCTGCTCGCGAACGCGACGCTGCCCGGCCGCGTGGGAGAGCTCGCGCGGGTGGCGGTGCTGACACGCCACATGCCGCGGCTGAGTGGCGCCTGGGCGACCCTGGTCGGCACGGTATTCGCCCACCGGGCGTTCGATGTGATCCCGGCGGCGCTGCTCGTCGTCTGGGTGCTTGCTGCGGCGGACCTTCCACACTGGGCCGGGCCGAGCCTCGTCATCGTCTTCTCGATCGGCGGCGCCCTGCTCCTTCTAGCCCTGCTCTTGGCCCGCCATCACGACCGCACGCAACTCGACAGCGCCGACGCTGCACGCCGGGTCTGGACGAAGGCACGCCAGGGACTCGGCGTCATGCACCGGCCGGCTGCGGCCGCCGCGGCGATCGTCTTCCAGCTCATCGGGTGGCTATGCCAGCTCTTTGCCGTGTGGATCGCGATGAAGGCGTTCTCCATCGACGTCGAGCTCGCCGCGGCCGGCCTCGTGCTCGTGCTGATGAACATGGCGGCGATCATCCCGCTCTGGCCCGGCAACCTCGGGCTGCTGCAGGTGGCCATCGCGGCGCCGCTCGTCGGTTACGGCGTCCCGTACGCCCAGGGATTTGCCTTTGGCCTCGGCCTGCAGATCATCGAGACGTCCGTCGGCATCGGCTTCGGGCTCGTCTTCCTAGGCCGCGAAGGGCTCTCGTTCGCAGCCTTGCGCCGCATGCCGGCGGCCGTCGAGGCTCTCGAGGAGGACGAAGGCGAAGACGAGGCTGAGGAGGCGGTGGAGGAGCGGGAGCCCGAGAGGGCGCTAACGCTCTAGCTCTCGAGCTCTTTGTCCAGCTCGCCGGTCGCCAGGCGGACGTAGCTCGCGACGATCCGGGCGAGGTTCCAGGCGACGGTGGCGTTCGTCTCGGCGAGGGGCCTGAACTCCCAGGCGGAAAGACCCCAGCACTTCAGCTCGGTGTTGGCTGTGACCGTCGCCGAGCGGGGGCCCTCGTCGATCAGCGCCACTTCGCCGAACGACGCGCCCGGGCCGAGCTCGGCGATCACGAGGTCGCCGTGCGTCGCCTTGGCCGTTCCCGATTCGATGACGAAGAACCCGATGCCGCTGCTGCCCTCTTCCGCGATGACGTCGCCGGCCTGGAACGTCCGCTCCTTGAAGGAGTTGGCGATCCGCTCCAGGTCCTTCCTCTCGACGTTCGCGAAGAGGCGGACGTGCTGCAAGAGGTCGACAAGCTCGCTGTTGGCGCCTTCGCCTTCGTCCTGTCCGTGTCTGCCAAGACGCATGGCTGGATTCTATGCAGAAGGCTTCGCGGCCTGCACACGCTCTGTCAGCTCCTCGACCTTGCCCTGCGCGGCGTCGAGCCGCTCACGGCAGATCGCGTACAGCGCCTCGCCGCGCTCCCAGAGAGCGATCGCCTCGTCGATGGCGACGTCGCCGCTCTCGAGCCGTTCGACGATCTTCCTCAACTCGGCCTCTGCCTGCTCGAACGTCAGGTCGCTCGTCATTGACCAACTTCCTCGACGCGGCCGGCGAAGCGGCCCTCTGCGAGCTCGACGTCCACGCGGTCGTCGATGGTCAGCGCCGTCGTGGTGCGGACCACCGCGTCACCCAGGCGGACGATGGCGTAGCCGCGGGTGAGAGTCGCCCGCGGCGAGAGGGCGCGAAGTCGTCCCGCGCAGTGCTCGAGCGCGGTGCGGCGGCGCTCCAGCAGCAGGCGACCACCGCGCCGCAGGCGGTCGGTGTCCCGCTCCAGTCGATCGCGTTGCCGGTCGAGTGCGGCCCTGCCGCCGCGTCTCAGAGCCTCGCGGCGCCGCTCGAGCGTTGCGATGAGCTCCGTGAGATCGGGCACGACGAGGCGGGCGGCCGCGGTAGGCGTCGAGGCGCGTGCGTCAGCGGCCAGATCGCAAAGCGGCGTGTCCTGTTCATGGCCGACCGCCGAGACGACGGGAACGGGGCAGTCGACGACTGCTCGCACTAGACGCTCGTCGCTGAACGGAAGCAGGTCCTCGAAGCTCCCACCGCCGCGGGTGAGCACGACGACGTCCACGGCCGGCTGCGTGGCCACGGCGCGGAGTGCGGCAGCGATGTCGACGGCGGCGCGAGGCCCCTGCACCAGCGTCTCGGCCACGAGTAGCTGCGCGGGAGGGAACCGGCTCATGACCGACGCGATCACGTCGCGCTTGGCTGCCGCGTCGTTGCCGGTGACGAGCCCGATCCGGCGTGGCAGCCGCGGCAGCGCGCGCTTTCGGTCGGCCGCGAAGAGCCCCTCGGCGGCGAGCCTCTGCTTGAGCCGCTCGAGCGCGGCGAGGTGGGCGCCGAGGCCGAAGCGCTCGATCGAAAGCACCTGAAGGCGCAGCTCGCCCTTCTGCGGCCAGATCTCGGGACGGCCGTAGACGTGGACTCGCTCGCCGTTGGTCAGGTCGAGACCGAGTGCGTCGAACCGTCGTCTCGGAAGGGCTGCTTCCACGCACGCGCTGCCGTCCTTGTCCCTGAGCGTGAAGAACACGGTTTGCCAGCGCTCCTGGCGCCGCAACTCGGTGATCTCGCCCTCGACCCACACGGTTGGCAGCCGCCCGAGCCAGTCGGCGAGACCGCGGTTGAAAGCGGCAACGGAGAAGACCTTGCGGTCGCCGTACTCGATCGCCTCGACCTTCGCCACGCCGAGATCGTACGCCGTCGTGGTGCCAGGCACCTCGCTCTTGTCTGTGCCAGCTGTGTGCCGTCTCTGTGCCAAGTTGTGCACAGACGGCGAGTGACGCCCTAGCGGGCGGGTAAGCCGGCTAGGGCGTCAGGAGGAGGCGCTAGAGGAGGATTTCGGTGGCGAGCTCCGGCATGCAGCCGGCGCGGAGGAGATCCACAGCCTGGTGAAGATCGACGTTGGAGTGCGCGATCTTCTCGGCGAGCGGGAGCGGATAGCCGGCTTCGATCAACACGTGCAGTCTCCAGCTCTCGATCTTGATCCGCTCGCTGTAATCGGACTCGACTAGCTGTGTCATCTCGCTCACCCTTTCCCCGGTTCGTGAAGTCATAGACGAACCCTTTCCGGGGAAGTTGGAACCGTTACGGAAGGTTTACGAATCCGCAACGCGAGGGCAATGTGGCGCGAAAGGCCTCCTAGTCGAGGGCCGTCGAGCCGCCCTCCAGCTCGCGCGCAGCGATCGTGACGGCACCTCTTCGCGCGTGCTCCGAGATGGCGTCGTCGAGCTCCCGGGAGAGTCGACGAACGGCCTCGTCCCGAGCGGCACGAACAGCCTTGTCGAACTCCTGCGCGGCGGCCTCTACGATCCGGCTCGCCTCGCGCTCGAGCGATCTCGCAAGCCGCTCGGCCTGCCGTCGCTCCACCTCCGCGAAGCTGCCGGCGAGCCGCTGCGTCGCGTCGACCTCCTCGCGTTCGATCTGCTCGCGGAGCTCACGCTCGCGCCGCCGTAGCCGCTCCCCGACCTCGTGGAGGGCGCGACGGCGCTCGGCAGCCATCTGCTCGAGCTCGTTCGTCGCCTCTCTGATCGTTTCCGCGGCGGCGTTCTGGACCTCCTCGCGGAGGCGCAACACCGCAACGCGCTGCTCGTCGCTCTCGGCCCGGAGCGCCTCGGCCTCCTGGGCGAGCGACCGGTCCACCTGAGCGAGTCGCTCTTTGAGGAGAGCCTCGAGCCGCCCCACCTGGCTGTCGATCTCGCCTGTCGCCCGCTCGAGATCGTGCGCCCAGGCGGTCAGCCGGTCCTCCACGCGCTTCTGGACCTGCACGAGCCGCATCGAGTACTCGGCCGCGGCACGCCGCTCGCGCTCGGCGAACTCCACGCGCCACTCCTCACCGAGCCGACGCGACTCTTCCTGCAGCATGCTCGTGAGCTCGGCGCGCGCGGACGTGAGCGCGCGCTTGAGCTCGGCCGTCCGTTGCTCGTACTCGGCTTCGAGCAGCGCGTCCAGCTGCGCTCGCTCGGCATCGAGTTGGTCCTGGGGCGTGCGGCGGCGCACGCCGCCCATCCTACGGATTCACACCCGGAGCAGGACGAGGGCGACAGCGAGGGCGATCGTGGCCGCCGTGAGGGCCCGTAGAGCCTGCTCCGGACCGCGGAGAAGCAGCTCAGGGGTGACCACCAGCCGCTCCCCGTCGTCGAGCTCGAGCGTGCCGGAGACCGTCCGCGCGCGCCTTCGCACCATCCGCACCGGCGTCGACAAACGGCGCTGGGCGAGGCTGAGCAGCGCCGCGAAGGCGGCCGCTGCCACGGCCGCGCGCGTGACCGTCTCGGCGGCCGCCGCATAGGCGGTGAGCAGCGGAAACGATCCCCATGCGACTGCGAACCACAGGTCGGAGTGGAACGCTCCGCCGAAGAGCTCGAGGTTGTACGCGACGACGATGAACCCCCCGAACGCGACGAACGCCGCGAGCCACGGCCACCACGCGATCGCCGCTGCGACTCCGATCCCGACCGCCAGCGCGATCGAGACTGCGGCGAGCACGCACAGGACGATGTCGGGGATGCGGGTCGCGAGCGGCCGGCCGCGAAGCTCGTCCAGCGCGTGCGCACCGATGCCGAGCGCGAGCGCGAAAGCAGCGAGCGTCCAGCCGAGCCTGCCCGGAAGCCAGGCCGGCGCGATCGCCGCGCCGATGACGACGTAGCTCAGATGCCAGAGCGTGTAAGGGACATGAAGCAGCGTCACGTAGTCGCGCCAGCCGCCCGTGCGCAGCGCGTACCACGAGGCCCGCGTCACGGGCGTCGACCCCAGATGACGATGCCTCCCCCGAAGCTGAGACGGCGGTGGCTGACGCCTTCAATGCCGGCCGCTCGCCAGGCCTCGAGGAGGCGTTCGAGGGGCCACTCGCGCCAGAAGCCCGTGACGCTGCCGGCGAGAAAGCCACCGACCTCGGCCCAGTCCGGCGAGATGAGCCGCCCGGCGAGCGGGAGGCCCCAGCCGACGTACGTGTTCCAGACGGCGCGCGCGAGCGGATTCTCGGGGACTGCGAACTCGAGCCCGGCGACCGTGCCGCCCGGACGCACCACGCGCGCGAGCTCGGCGAGCGTCGCGTCTGGTTCGTCGACGTAACGGAGCAGATACGTGAACGTGAGCCCGTCGAACGAGCCCGCGTCGAACGGGAGGTGGTCGGCGTCGCCTTCCAAAAGCTCGATATTGGGCGGCAGTCGCTCGCGGGCGACCTCCAGCATGCCGGCGCTCTGATCGAGGCCCGTCACGCGGCATCCTCTGCGGCGCACGAGCTCGATGGCGACAGCGCCCGTGCCGGTGGCGACGTCGAGCACGTGATCTCCGGGTCCCGCGGCCACGCGATCGACGAGAAACCGGCGCCAGCGCCGGTCCTGTCCGAACGAGAGCAGTCGCGCGTAGCGGTCGTACGTCGGGCCGAGCGGCGCGAAGAGCTCGATCGCGTGCCGCTGCCGCTCGCTCATCTCGGCCACGGGGCCGAGTCTAAGCTCACCCCGTGGATCTCAACGACGAGCTCGAGGCGACTGCCGAGATCGCGCGAACCTACGCCGCCGACGGTGAGGAGCTCGCGGCCGTGATTCCGGCCGAGCCCGCACAAGGCGTGCGCGTCTACCTCTGCGCGTTCGAGGTCCGTGACGGGCGAAGCTGGCTCGCTCTGTACGCCGACGGGCAGCCGGTCGCCAATCGCTCCCTCCTGCGAGACGCCGTGTCGATTGCCGCTCTTTGCGAGCTGGCCGATGAGCTCTCGGGCGCGCCGGACGACGTCGAGCCCCGGGTCGCCTCGCCGGCGTATCTCGACGCGGTCGCGGCTGCGGCCACCCCGTCGCTCGCGGAGACGCTGAAGCAGGGCACCCTTGCGGTCGAGGGCCTCATGGCCGAGGTCGAGTCGACGCACAAAGTTGAGCTACATTGACCGGCATGGAGGGAAGCGGTGGCTTCGGCCTTCCGTTCGGCGGCGATCCTGAGGATCTCCTGCGCGGCCTGCGCGAGTTCGCCGAGAAGCAGGCGGAATCGGTGGCCGACGCACAGCGCGAGCAATTCGCGACCCTCACGCTCAACACCGCCGTCGACCTGACGTCGGCCGCGCTCGGCCAGATCGAGGCCACCGGCACGGTCGACGAGCAGGCCGTCGCGCTGCGTGACGCCATGCGCGTGCTCTTCCCCGAGGCCGTCGCGCTCGTCTCGGCTGCCCGCCAGGGCTTCATGCGCGAAACCTAGGAGGGTCTGGCGGAACGGTGCTCGTCGCCGGGGCGCGCTGGAGGCTGCGATGCAAGGACGCAGGGAGCCCGCGTACTGAATGAAGTACGTGGGCGACCGAGGACACCGCAGCGCGGCCTCCAGCGTGATTCCGGCGGCACAGACACTGTTTCGCCAGACCCTCCTACACCTCAGGCAAGAATCGAGTAGCCGCCGTCTACGATGAGCGTCTGGCCGCGGATCATCTCGGCCTCCGGCGAGCAGAGGAAGCACACGGCGTCGGCGATGTCGCTCGGCTCGACGAGGCGGCCGGCGGGCGTGCGCGCGAGCGACCACGACAGCATCTGCTCGCGGTTCGGAAAGGCGTTGAGAGCGTCGGTCTCCACGACGCCGGCCGAGACGGCGTTCACGCGGATGCCACGGGGGGCGAGCTCGACGGCGAGATGCCGCACGATCGACTCGAGCGCCGCCTTGGAGGCGCCGACGAGGACGTAGTTCTCGAGCACGCGCTGCGAGCCGAGACTCGATAGCGCGACGATGGAGGAACCGGCTTCCATCGATGGAACGGCGGCGCGCGCGAGCGCTAGAAGAGCCCGCGCGTTCGCCGACACCGTCCAGTCGAAGTGCTTGTCCTCGGTCTCGAGTGCAGGCCGCGCAACTCCGGTAGCGGCATTGTGGACGAGGACATCGAGCGGGCCCAGCGCCACGACGTGCTCTGCCACCTTCGGGGACGACACGTTGCCGCGCACGAGCACGGCCTCCGCGCCGAGCGCTGCGATCTCGGCAGCGGCTTCCTCCGCCGCCCTGTCGTTGCGGAGGTAGCCGACGGCGACGCGCGCCGCGCCGAGCTCGGCGAAGCGCTTCGCGATCTCGCGACCGATGCCGCGGGAGCCGCCCGTAACGAGGACGGACTTCCCGTCGAACCTCATCTCCGTCGCTTGGGCAGCGGATCCGACGCCGGCGCGGCGCTCGGGATCTCGTCCCAGCCGATGCGGCTACGAGGCTCAGGCTCGCCTTCATCGGCCTTCGACGAGGCGTGGCCGAGGCGGTCGAGGAGCTCCATCTTCTCCTCGCCGTAGCGGCGCGTCGGGTGGTCGGCCGGCAGATCCTCGATCAGCTCGAGCACACGCGCACGAAGCTGGTACGCGAAGTGCGGGGTCGCCGCGCCGACGAGCCGGTCGATCTCGGCGATGGTCGCGTCGGCCACCGCCGAAGCCTAGATCAGTAGGGTCGCACGGTGCAGCGCCGCCTGACCTCGACAGACGGGATGTTGCTGCTCACTGTTGTCCTCTGGGCGCTCGGCATCGTCGTTACGAAGTACCTGCTGGACAACGGCTTCCAGCCGCTCGCGTACTCGGGGGTGCGCTACGGCATCGCGACCGCGATCTTTCTCGTGTTGACGTACGCACTCGAGCGATCCCTGCGCGTCGGCGGCCGAGCACAGTTTGGCCAGATCGCGATCGCCGCCTTCGCGCTGCTCCTGAACCAGGTGTGCTTCGTTTACGCGCTCAAGCTCACGACGGCGACCACCGTGGCACTCATGCTCGGCACGATGCCGGTGTTCGCAGGGCTTTTCGGGTCGCTGGCAGGTGTCGAGCACATGACCCGGCGGTTCTCGCTCGCCGCGGGCGTCTCCTTTTGCGGCGTTGCCCTGGTGGCGGCTGGCTCGGGTGGCGACTTCTCAGGAGAGCTCGCAGGCATCCTCGTCGCCGTCGGCATCGCCGCCACCTGGGCGGCCTACTCGGTGGCCATCGCGCCGCTCATGCGGTCGTACTCGCCGTACCGGATCAGCTCGGTCGTGCTCGCGGTCATGTGGGTGCCGCTCGTCATCATCGCGAGCCCCCAGATCGCAGACCAGGAGTTCGACCTCGGCTGGAAGGTCTGGGCGAGCTTCGCGTTCGCCGTGGTCGGGCCGCTGTTGCTCACGAATGTCCTCTGGTTTACCGCCGTCCATCGGGTCGGGCCGGGACGGGCGTCGCTCTTTGCGAATCTCCAGCCGTTCCTCGCGGCTGTGTTTGCAGTGATCCTCCTTTCGGAACCTCTTTCCACCTGGCAGATCGGGGGTGGCCTGCTCATCGGCGCAGGCATCTTCCTCGCCGGCCGCCGCGAGACGGTCGCAGCGCCCGCGGAGTAAGATCACGCGCGTGAGTCACGACGATTTCATGCCGATCGAGGGCTGGGATCACGTCGAGCTCTGGGTGGGCAACGCGAAGCAGTCGGCGTACTTCTACGAGCACGCGCTCGGCTTCACGCCGGTGGCGTACGCGGGGCCCGAGACGGGCGTACGCGACCGTGCGTCGTACGTGCTCGAGCAGGGCCACATCCGCCTCGTCGTCACCAGCGGTCTTCGGGCCGACAACGAGGTCACGCGCTTCGCACACGCGCACGGCGACGGCGTGAAGGACGTCGCGCTGACCGTGCCGGGCGCGACCGAGGCGTACCGGCAGGCGGTGCAGCGCGGCGGCGTGTCCGTGAAGGAGCCGCACTGGGTCGAAGACGAGCTCGGCCGCGTCGAGCTCGCCACGATCGGGACGTACGGCGAGACCGTGCACACGTTCGTCAACCGCTCCGAATACGAGGGCCCGTACCTGCCCGGCTACGAGGCGCTCGCCGACAACGGCGCCGCCGGGAAGGGAGTTGGGCTGCGCGCGGTCGACCACGTGGTGGGCAACGTCGAGCTCGGCCGCATGAACCACTGGGTCGAGTACTACGAGAAGACGATGGGCTTCACGGAGATGATCCACTTCTCAGACGAGGACATTTCCACGGAGTACTCGGCGCTCATGTCGAAGGTGTTGACGGGCGGCCACGGGAAGATCAAGTTCCCGATCAACGAGCCGGCCGAGGGGCGGCGCAAGAGCCAAATCGAGGAGTACCTCGACTTCTTCGGCGGCCCGGGCGTCCAGCACCTGGCGATGCTGACGGCCGACATCTGCGCGACCGTCGACGAGCTGCGGCGCCGCGGCGTGCGCTTCCTCGATACGCCGGACACGTACTACGACGAGGCCGAATCGCGAGTGGGTGACATCGACAAGAGCTGGGCCGACGTGCGGCGCCTGAAGATCCTCGCCGATCGCGACGACGACGGCTACCTACTCCAGATCTTCTCGAAGCCCGCCCAGGACCGGCCGACGCTCTTCTTCGAGGTGATCGAGCGGCACGGCGCGCGCGGTTTCGGCCAGGGGAACTTCAAAGCGCTGTTCGAGGCAATCGAGCGCGAACAGGCGCTGCGCGGCAACCTCTAGCCGTCCGTGCCGCTGGGACGGACCCAGTACGCTCGCAGCGGCGACGCCGACATCGCGTACCAGGTGATCGGGGAAGGCCCTCGCGATCTCGTGCTGAGCTTCGACTGGGGGAGCCACCTCGAGGCCGTCGCCGCGCAGCCGCTGATGGGCGAGTTCATCCGTGGGCTCACGCGCTTCTCGCGCCTGCTCTGGTTCGACATGCGCGGCGTCGGCATGTCGAGCTCGGTTGCCGGAGGCGTCATGCCCATCGAGTCGTGGATGGACGACCTGCTGGCGGTGATGGATGCTGCGGGGTCCGACGAGGCCTCGCTCCTCGCTCAGGGATCGGCTGCGCAGATGGCCGTGATGGCCGCCGTGACCCATCCCGAACGTGTGACGTCCCTCGTCCTCGTAAACGGATTCGCACGCTTCGCTCGAGCGGACGACTACTCGGCTGGCATGCCTCCCGACGTTCAG
>JBOGZW010000035.1:0-12397 GCA_050697575.1 Gaiellaceae bacterium
CCGATCAGGTGGGCGAGCCCGAGCGCGGTCCCCCGCATGTGCTCCGCCTCGAAGCGGACGGCGACGGGCCGCACGCGGCCGTTGTAGCCGTGGAGGAACGGCTCGGGAAAGGCGCCCACGACGACGGGCTCGCGCATGTCCTCGCCGGCCCACGAGCGGTAGTCCCACCACAGCATGTCGCCGGGTCGCAGTCGGAACTCGGCGGCGCCACGGTCGGCCTCGACCCCGTTCACGAAGTAGAACCAGTCCCGCTTCGCGCCAACGTCGCCGGCGACGCCCTCGATCGACTGCACGAAGCGCCCGCCGAAGCGCGCGTCGACATCGGCTTCGCTCCGCAACGCCTGCATCGCCGTCACGCCGGCCGGCACGGATGCCGTCACGAGCACCTCGACGCCGCGGTCGCGCGTGACCCACAGCGTCGCCTCGCCGCCGTCGCCGGACCCGCCGCAGCCGGTCAGCGCGGCGACGAGGCAGAGCAGTGGGAGGAGCCGGCGCATTTACGGAAGCGCGTTCGACCGGACGGCATCGAAGGCAATTGCTCGCACGAGACTCCGGTGAGGGCCGGGGCAGGCACGACCGTCCAGCATCGGCACTCGCCTGGAGTCCACGCGCAACGTGGCGGCGGCTTCGACGGTATTGCCGGCGTCGTTCTTCGCCGCAATGCGGTAGCAGCCGCCCTTCTCCCGCGAGAGCTCGAGCGTGGGCGGGCCGCCCGCGTCCGTGAAGCCAGCCCAGTACCAGAGTACGACGTCACCGTCCTTCAGCTCGACCTTGTCGGCGCCGACAGGCGGCGAGACGCCGTTGACTTTGAACGCCCAGCCGCTCGCGCCCACGGCCATGTTGCGACCGATCTGGTCGACGTACGGCCCGAAGCCAGTCACCTGAACGTGGTAGTAGAACTCGCCGCCGATGCTGGCGGACTCGAGCGCGCCTAGGGCAGTCGCCGCCGACGCGCGGGGCTGGGTCGCGCCGAAGATCGTCTGGCTCTTGCCCTCGACACGCACGCGAACGATGGCGGCAGAGGCGGAGCCCACGATCGCGAGCACGAGCCCCACGACCACGGGGAGCATGAGACGTCGAAGCACGAATCCTCCTTCCACGAGGGGTTCGAATCGACGGGCGGCAGGTCTTCTGACTCGGGGCTCCCTGCTCCACCGCCTTCCCAGCGTCAGCCAGTGGCGTGGTGGTGGGGCAGCGTCTCCCCTCACAGCGGCGGGACCGTCCCGGACTTGCACCGGGTTCCCTGACCCGCCCGCCTATGTCTGGGCCGAGCCTACCATTGCGTCGTGATGCGCGTCCTCTCCGCCTGGCTGCCGGTCGTCGCCTGGGCGGCGCTCATCTTCACGCTGTCGTCGATCCCAGATCTCGGCACCGGCCTCGGCGGCTGGGATCTCGTGCTGCGGAAGCTCGCCCACGCCGCGGAGTACGCCGTGCTCGGTGCGCTGCTCTTCCGGGCACTCGGCCGGGAGCTGCCGGCCGTGGGCATCGGGATCGCGTACGCACTGACCGACGAAGTACACCAGGCGTTCGTCCCCGGACGGCAGGGTGCCGTGATCGACGTGCTCGTCGACGCGTCCGGCGTGCTGGTCGGCGTGTACGTGCTGGGACGGGCGGCGCGCCGGGCCGTCGCATGAGCGAGGCGATCGCCGTCGACTTCGACGCCGCGCTCGGGGACACCGAGCCTCTCTGGCGCGCCTGGCTCGAAGACGCGCAGCGCCGCTATCGCGTGGAGCTCGACGACGATCCCGACGAGGCGGCGCTCGACGCGGCCATCGGCAACTGGCGGCCGCTGCTCGAGCGGTTTGCCGAGGACCACGCCCGCGTCTACCTGCGGCCGGACCCCGTCGCGAACGCACAGCTGAGGCGGCTCGCTGCGGCGGGCACGCGCGTCGGGGCCTTCACGGCCGCACCGGAGCCCCTGGCTCGCGTCGCGGCCTCGCACCTCGGTGTTGCGCGCAGGCTCGAAGCCCTCGAGGCAGGCCCGGGAGCGCTGAAGCGCCTGCTCGCGATCCTCGGCCAGGACGCCGAGGTCGTGCGGTCGCTGGACGCCCTCTAGCGGACGAGGCGGTAGATCGAGCCCTCATGTGAGACGAGGTACAGCTCGCCACGGGCGCCCTCGCCGAACGACGAGATGCTGGTGACGTTGAACTCTCGCCGCACGCCGGTCGCTTCGCCGCCCACTACCCGGAGGCTCCACACCGTGCCCGAGCAGTAGTCGCCGAAGAAGTACCGTCCGACGGCCGACGGAACGTCCTTCCCGCGATATACATAGCCGCCCGTCACTGAACAGCCCTCGCCGTGCCCGTACTCGTGGACCGGGAAGACAAGCGGTGTCGGCGGGTCGAGCTCGATATCTCCGTCGTACGTGCGGCTCCCCTCGTAGCGCGCCCAGCCGAAGTTCGCCGGCGGCGCGCCTGCGGGTCGATAGTCGATCTCCTCCCGCGCGCTCTGCCCGACGTCGCCGATGTAGAGATCACTGGTCTTACGATCGAATGAGAACCGCCAGGGGTTGCGCAGGCCGAAGCCGACCGTCTCCCAGTCGACTGCGAGTGGATTCGTTCGCAGGAGCTTCGCCAGCCGGGCGCGCGGATTCTGGCCGTTGTTCTGTGGGTCCCCACCGGCGCCGCCGTCACCCATGCCGACCCAGAGCTTCCCGTCGGGCCCGAACTGGACATGCCCGCCGTTGTGGTTGGAGAACGGCTGGTTCACGAACAGCAGCTCCCGAGCGGTGCCGAGACGCGCCCGACGTCCATCCGACCGAAACTCGACCACCCGTGTGTCACCGCTCGTGTCCGTGTAGTTGACGTAGAAGCGGCGGTTCTTCCCGTAGTTCGGGTGAAAGGCCATCGACAGCAGCCCCTGTTCGGAGCCGTCCGAGCCGACCCGTCCGCGAATGTCCATGAACGGGCGGCGCTTCCCCTTCTCCAGGACGAAGATCCGGCCCGGCTGCTCGACGACGTAGAGCCGCGCGGGCTCGGAAGGCGTCGCGGCCACGTACACCGGCTGCTCGAAGCCGCGGGCGATACGGACGATGTTCAGCTGCTGGCGCTCCGTGCTCGCCCCGGCGACGGCCGGTAGGGCCACCAGTAGCAGCGCGAGCCCTAGCGTCCGAGCAAGGCTTCGCGTAGCTCTTCCTCCCGACCGGGTTGGAGCAAGCCGAGGACCTGGTCCCCGCTCTCGAGCGTCAGCTCCCCGTCCCCGAGGTAGGCCTCGCCGTTCCGCACGACGGCGATGAGCTGCGCGCCGTCGGGCAGCTGAACGCGAGACAACGCCTTGCCGAGGCACGGCGAGCGCGCGTCGATCTGCACCTCGACGATCTCGAGGTTCTCCTTGCGCAGCTCGAGGAGGTGGAGAAGCCCGTGCTCGGGCACCTCGTGCTCCACAAGCGCGAGCAGGAGCAACGTGGCGCAGACCGTCGGGGCGATGCCGAGCAGGTCGAAGTGCTCCTGGTTTCGAGGGTCGTTGACGCGGGCCACGACCTTCGGCACGCCGTACTTCTCCCGAGCGAGCTGGCAGATGATGATGTTGTCCTCGTCGTCCCCCGTGGCGGCCACGAGGATGTCGGGAGGCCTCGTGATTCCGGCCTGCTCGAGGACGAAGAGCTCCGTCGCGTCGCCCGGCTGCACGCGATGCTCGAACTCTTGCTCGAGGCGCTCGAACCGGTCGCGGCGCTGCTCGATGAGCGTGACCTCGTGGCCCATCGCGATGAGGCTGCGCATGAGGTTCGCGCCGACCTTCCCTCCACCCACGACGATGATGTACATCAGGCCGGTGTCTCCTCGTACGTCGTGACGGCCTCGATCAACGCGCGGATGGCACGCGAGGTCGGGCAGATCGTCCGGAGGCCCAGCGTGTCGTAGAACGTCGCCCGGCCGGGATCGAGCACACGGACGACGACGTTCGCGACACCGAAGCGCTTCTTGGCGATCTGGGCGACGACGAGATTCGTGTTGTCGCCGTCGGTGGCGACGATGACGGCGTCGGCCTCCTCCATTCCGGCCTCGCGCAGCACCTGGGATTCCATGCCGTGCCCGACGACGAAGCCGCCCGTCCAGTTCTCGCCGAGGCGCTGGAGCGCCTCCTCCTTTTCGTCGATCGCGCACACGTCCCAGCCCTCGGCCTGCAGCGCCTTCGCGCTCGCCGAGCCGACGCGACCGCAGCCGATGACGACGGCTTTCATCGCGCTCAGACTAGCCATCCTCTGCGAGCACGTGCTCCGGGAAGGCGACCACGAGAACCTCACAGGGAGCGTTGCGGAGGACCTGCTCGACCGTCGGCGAGAAGAACCGCGACTGCCTGCGCCAGCGCGGCGCCGAGCCGAGCACGATGAGATCGACGTCCTTGTCGGTCGCCTGCTGGACGATGGCCTCCCCGATCGAGCGCGCCCGGACCGTGCTACCGCGTACGACGACGCCGTGGTCCTCGCCGAGCAGGCGCGCCTCCTCGAGCGACTCGACGGCTCGCTCCTCCTCGGCCGGGTCGGCAGGCGCGTCGAGGCTCTTCGACAGCGGCATGCGCATGACGTGGAGCGCCTCGACGTCGGAGCCGCGCTCTTGCGCGAGCTTCACCGCCGTCGCGATCATCTCCTCACCGATCAGCCCGAGCTTCATCGGCACGAGGATCTTCGAGAGCGCAGGCTCTGCCAGCTCCGCCTGCTCATCGGGGGAGACCACGCGCTCCAGGAGGCCCTCGCCGCGGTGCCGCCGCACGAGGCCGTAGACGACCAACCCCGCCGTGAGCCAGATCGGCCCCGCGTAGCGGGCTCCCGGGTGGGTGACCATCGCGATGACCCACACCGCCAGGGTCAGCACGAGCCCGACGACGGCCGGGATCGGGACGTCGGCTCCGGCGATGCGCACGTTCCACGGCAAGCGGTACGGCCGCTCGAGTTCAGGGGACGTGAAGCGAAGCCGGATAACGGCGAGTTGCGCGGCGGCGAACGCGAGCAGGACACCGAAGCTGAAGAGCGCCGCCAGGAAGGCGACCTCATCGTCGATGACCGCGGTGATTGCGATCAGACCGCCCGCGGCGAGGACGACGACCGAGGCCAGCGCCGCAGGCGAGATGAGCGTGCGCCTGCCCAGGCGGCCGAACGTGCGGGGCAGCATCCCGTGCTCGCCCAGCGAGTAGGCGAGGCGCCCGAACCCCGACACGGACGTGGTAGCGGCAGCGAGGAGGATGAGCGCGCCGGAGACGCCGACGAAGACCCGCAGCGCGTCTGCGAGGAACGGCGAGAGATCCTCGCCGAGCACGTCCACGATGCCGAGCAGCGGAGCGAAGAGCCATTCGCCGCCGAGGTCGGTCTCACCGCCCGACACCGGGAAGGCCGAGAGTCCGACGACGGCGATTGCGACGTAGAGGATCACGACGACGCCTATCGCGCCGAGGATGCTGCGAGGGATGTCGACTCCGGGACGGCGGGCTTCCTCCGCAAGGTTGGCCACTGTCTCCAGGCCGGTGTAGGCAAGCATCGCGAGCGGCAGGGCGAACGCGAGATCGGACCAGCTCGGCGCGGAGCCCAGCTCGAGTCCACGCGTGAGCGCGTCCGGCGAGAAGAGGAGCGCGAGGCCGAACATGACGACGAGCAGCTGCGTCACGAGATCGAGCACCGCGACGCCGATCCCGGCCGTGTAGAGGCCCGGCCGCCGTAACAGGCGCACGGCGGCGATGGCGAGTATCGTCGCCACCCCGACGACGACGTCCCACGGGTGCCGCTGCAGCGCTTCGATCTCGAGCGCCCCGCCGAGGTAGTGCGGCAGGAAGAGCGCGGAAAGCGTGATGACGATGATGTAGTCGAGGAACAGCACCCAGCCCGTGCAGAAGCCCGCGAAGTCGTTGAAGGCCTTGCGCACGAGCGTGGCCGCGCCGCCCGTCTCCGGAATCGCGGTGATGCCCTCGGCGTACGACAGGGCGACAACGAGGAAGAGCAGGCCCGTCAGGAGCAGCACCTCGGGCGTCAGGCCGAGCGCGTGGCCGGCGATGATGCCGAGCGCGAAGTAGATCGACGACGCGATCTCGCCGTATGCGACCGAGAACAGCGTGGGAGCGCCGAGGACGCGTTGCAGCACGGGCAGCTTGCGGGCCATCAGCTCCTCCCTCCACGCCTCCAGAGGAGATACATGCGACCGGCGCCGAGCCCGAGAAAGAGCACCGCGAGCAGGTATCCCACGCCGCCGCCGACTCGTACCGTCTGCACTGCAAGCGCGATGCCGAGCGCGATGAACGTGGCGGCGAAGACCACGACGAAGCGGGGAGCCACTACGCGGCCCTCTTGGCGGCGGCGATCATCACGCGGCAAGGCGCATGGCGAAGCACGTAATCCGCCGTCTTACCGAAGATCGCGCTCGTTCGCGTGCGGTGCGGGAGCCGCGGCGCGCCCATGACGATGATCTCCGCGTTTCTCCGCTCGGCCTCGGCGACGATCTCGGCGCCAGCGTTTCGACCGCGCACGACGCGCTCCACGACGCGGACCCCGTAGAGGTCGCCGATGTCATGCGCCTCGTCGAGCAGCTCGTCGGCGAGCGATTCCTGCTCGGGGAGGTCGGCATTGAGAGGCAGGTCGAGGGGCACGACGATCACTCGCATGGCGACGATCGTCGACCGCCGCTCGGCGGCGAGCCGCGCTGCGATATGCATCGCCTCCCTGGCCTGGTCGCCTGCCACCAGGGGGGCGAGGATGCTCTGGTACTCGAGCGCCTGCGCCGGACCGAGCAGTGGCGGTGCACGATGCGTCTCGGTCAGCGGCGCATGAATTACCCAACGCCGATACACGACGTAGACGACCATGCCGATCGCCAGCCAGCCAAGCCCCGCGTACCGCGTCGGCGGATCCTGGACGACGACGACGATCCAGGCGAGGAACGTGGCGGTGCCGCCGACGAACGCGAACACCGGCCAGTCGATGCCGCCAATGCGAACGTTCGGTCGGGCGCGAAACTGCAACTCCTCCCCGCGGTGCCGGCGCCGAAGCTGCACGACCGCAGCGTGCGCAATCGTGAACGAGAGCATGGCGCCGAACGAGTACATCGTGCCGAGAAAGTCCACCTGGCCGGGCAGGAGCACGAGGATCGAGGCGATGCCCGCGAACACCACGAGCGCGAGCCAGGGCGTCTTGAACGTCGGGTGCAGCTTCCGGAACGCGCCCGGAAGCTGCCGGTACGAGGCCATCGAATACGTGATCCGCGACGCGCCGATGATGCCGGCGTTCGTTGCGATGAACAGGATGGTGGCGGCCAGGACGCCGACGTAGATCTGGAGGACATCGAGCAGCACGCCTGCGATGTCGAGGTTGTCCACGATGCCGAGGACGGGGTCGTTCTGATAGCCACCTTCTTCCGGAGGGAGCGCGAGCCGCGTGGTCAACTCGCCACCGATCTCCTGCACCGGCAGCGCCGAGAGGGCGACGAGCGGCAGCGTGAAGTAGATCGCGAAGACAGCGATCGCCACGAGCCCGATCGAGCGCGGGATCGTCCGCACGGGATCGCGTGCTTCCTCGGCGAGGTTCGAGACGGTCTCGATGCCCGTGTACGCGATCATCGCCACCGGGATCGAGAGCAGGAGGTTGCTCCAGGTCGGCGCAATCCCCCAGTGAACATTGGCGGACAGCGTCGATGCGCTGAACACGAGCACGAAGCCGAGGAGGACGAGCAGGAGTTGCGTCGCGAAATCGATGATTGCGAGGACGATGTTGAGGCGCGCCGACTCCTGGATGCCGACGACGTTCAGCGCCACTAGCACCACGATCACGATCGCTCCGCCCGCGATGTCCCACGGGTTCTCGCGCAACGGTTCCCAGAACACCGCGAGGTAGTGCGGGACGAAGAACGCCGAGATGGCGATCGTGATGATGTAGTTGAGCATCTGGGCCCAGGCGGCCCCGAAGCTCACGAGCTCGTTGAAGGCGTGGCGGGCGAAGCTCGACGAGCCTCCAGCCTCGGGGTAGCGAACCGTTCCTTCTGCATATGTGAGCGCCGTGGCAGCGAAGAACAACCCGGCGATGACAAAGACGAGCGGCGTGAGGCCCAGCGCGAAGGCCGCCGTGACCCCAAGCGCGTAGTAGATGGAGGAGCCGACGTTTCCGTAAGCCGTCGAGAAGAGCGCCGGCGCCCCCAGCACACGCTCGAGCGTGTGCTCGCGGCGACGGCGGCGGGGTCTCGGAGCTGTCTCCGGAGACGTCACCGGGTCAGGCTACGGCTCGTAGGATCCTGCGAGCATGGTGCACCTTCGCATCGTCGCGCCTCCGGCGCTCGCCGATGCCGCGTATGGGATCGTGAGCGGGCACCCGTCGGCGCTGAACGTCGTCCGCCTTCCCGGCGCCTCGGAGCGGCCGGCCGGAGATCTCATTCTCTGCGACGTCGCGCGCGAGGACACGAGCCTCGTCGTGGAGGAGCTGCGCCGACTCGGCCTCGAGCACGAGGGCTCGATCGCGATCGAGCCGGTCACGTCGCTCGTCTCGGACGCAGCCCGAAGGGCCGAGCGAGCCGCCATCGGCTCGCCGGCGGATGCCGTCGTCTGGGAGGCGGTGGAGTCGCAGACGTCCGAGAGCGCGGAGCTCTCGTTTAGCTTCGCGGCGTTCATGGTGCTCGCGACCCTGATCGCAGCGGTGGGCATCATCGAGGACTCGCTCATTCTCATCATCGGAGCGATGGTCGTCGGGCCGGAGTACGGGCCACTGGCGGGGCTGTGCGTCGCGCTCGTGCAGCGGAAGGGTGAGCTTGCCGTGCGCTCGCTCAGGGCGCTGGCGGTCGGTTTCCCGCTCGCCATCCTCGCGAGCTTCCTGCTGACGACGGTGCTGCGCGCCTCCGACTCGGCGCCCGACGAGTTGACGGCGATCGACCATCCGGCGACGCTCTTCATCTCCCATCCGGACGAGTTCTCGGCCCTGGTCGCCGTCCTCGCTGGGGTCGCGGGCACGTTGTCGCTGTCCACGGCGAAGTCGGGCGCGCTCGTGGGCGTCCTCATCTCCGTGACGACGATCCCTGCGGCGGCCAACGTCGGCGTGGCGGCCGCGTACGGGGACGGCTCGGAAGTCGCGGGGGCAGCCGCCCAGCTCGGCGTCAACCTCGTCTGCATCGTCGCGGCGGGTGTCGCGACGCTCGCGCTCCAGCGCGCCTTCTACGCGCGCCGGCGGCGCTCGTACGGCGGCGGCTGATGTGTAAACGGTGCCAGGCACCAGTTACGTGTCTAGTCCGATTCTGTGCCAATAGTGATCTGGCCGGCCCCCGAGCCGGCGGGCGACGCGTACCGTCGATGCATGGGCCGCCCACACCGCATCCTTGTCCCCGGAGGCGTCTACCACGTCACCGCACGCGGCACGGGTCCCATCGAGATCTATCGCGACGACGTCGATCGCCGCTGCTTCATGCGTCGGCTCGCGACAGTGGAGAAACGCTTCGCGTGGATCCGTCGCGCTCTCTGCTTGATGGGAACGCACTATCACCTGCTCGTGGAGACACCTGAGCCCAACCTCTCAGCCGGAGTGCACCAGCTCAACGGGCTGTACGCACGGCTGTTCAACACGCGGCACGGCCGCGTCGGCGCGCTGTTCCAGAGCCGCTTCCACGCGACGCTCGTCGAGACCGAGGAGCACCTCGAGACGGCCGCCCACTACATCGCTACCAATCCAGTCCGAGCAGGGCTGTGCGCGCACCCGGACGACTGGCCTTGGAGCTGGTTCTGACTTGGGTTAGCCGTGAATCGACGCGATGAGCGGGATGATGAGAATGGCGACGATGTTCGCGATCTTGATCATCGGGTTGATCGCCGGGCCGGCCGTGTCCTTGTAGGGATCGCCGACCGTGTCGCCGGTGACGCCCGCCGCATGGGCCTCAGAGCCCTTGCCGCCGAATGCGCCATCCTCGATGAGCTTCTTCGCGTTGTCCCACGCCCCGCCGCCGGACGTCATCGCGATGGCGAGGAAGAGACCGGTCACGATCGTGCCGATCAAGAGGCCGCCCAGCATCTCCGGCTTCATGATCCCGACGACGACGGGAAACACGATCGGGATGAGCGCAGGCGCCATCATCAGCCGGATCGCCCGCCCGGTGACGATGCCGACGGCACGCGAGTAGTCGGGACGGGACGTCCCCTCCATGATCCCCGGGTCCTCGCGGAACTGGCGACGCACCTCCTGCACGACCTCGCCGCCCGCCTGCCCGACGGCCGTCATCGCGAGCGAAGCGAAGAGGAACGGCATCAGCCCGCCGATGAACAGGCCGGCGATCACCCACGGATCGGTCAGCGAGAAGAAGACGTTCAGGCCCTCCTCACCAAGGCCGCGGACGTACTCGTCGAAGAGGATGAGCGCGGCGAGCCCGGCAGAGCCGATCGCGTAACCCTTCGTCACGGCTTTCGTCGTGTTGCCGACGGCGTCTAGCGGGTCGGTGATCGCACGCACCGACTCGTCGAGATCGGCCATCTCGGCGATCCCTCCGGCGTTGTCCGTCACCGGCCCGTACGCGTCGAGCGCGACGATGAGACCCGTCATCGAGAGCTGCGCCATGACGGCCACGCCGATCCCGAACAGTTCGTTTCCGGCCGCGTAGTACGAACCGACGATGCCCGTGGCAATGACGATCACCGGCAGGGCCGTCGCCTGCATCCCCCACGCGAGACCGGAGATGATGTTCGTCGCGTGCCCGGTCTGTGACGCCTCGGCGATCGCCTTCACGGGATGCCAACGCGTGCCCGTGTAGTACTCGGTGATGGCGACGAGTAGGAACGTCACGGCCAGGCCGATGAGCGCCGGCCCGTACAGCTGCCAGAAGTCGAACTTCCCGTCGCCGAAGGCAAGCGTGACCGGAATGAAGCCGATCGCGGAGAGCACCGTCGCTACGAGGACAGCCTTGTAGAGCGCGTTCATGATCGAGCCGTCGCGCCCGATGCGCGCGAACATTGTGCCGATCACGGAGGCGAGGATCGAGATGCCACCGATCGAGAGAGGGAGGAGCCAGAGCTCGTCCGTGGGAAACGATGTCGCGAGCAGCATCACCGCGACGGCGGTGACGGCATACGTCTCGAACAGGTCGGCCGCCATGCCCGCGCAGTCGCCGACGTTGTCGCCGACGTTGTCCGCGATCACCGCGGGGTTACGCGGGTCGTCCTCGGGAATGCCGGCCTCGATCTTCCCCACGAGGTCGGCGCCGACGTCTGCAGCCTTCGTGTAGATGCCACCCCCGAGTCGCGCGAAGACGGAGATGAGCGAGCCGCCGAAGGCAAGCCCGATGAGGTCGTCGATCGCCGACTCGTAACCGTTGTCGAACCAATCCGTGAGCACCCAGTAGTACCCGGCCACGCCGAGCAGGCCAAGCCCGACGACGAGCAGTCCCGTGACCGAGCCTGCCTTGAACGCCACGTCGAGCGCGGGCGAAAGTCCCTTCTTTGCGGCCTCGGCGGTGCGCACGTTCGAGCGCACTGCGACGTTCATGCCGATGAAGCCGGCGGCCGCGGAGAACACCGCGCCGACGAGGAACCCGATCGCCGTCCCCCAGCCGAGCTCGTTGTAGAAGCCGAGGACGAGGAACGGGACGACCGCCACGATCGCGATCGTCGAGTACTGCTTCCGGAGGTAGGCCGCGGCGCCCTCCTGGATTGCGTGCGCGATCTCCTGCATGCGCTCCGAGCCGGCCGGCTGCTTCAGCAGCCAGTAGGTCAGGTACATGCCGTAGAGGATCGCGACGCCCGAGCACACGAGCGCGAACAGCACGGCATGGTCTACGAAAAAGCTTGCGACGACCAAGGCCGCAAGACCCTAACGAAAGCTCGAGACGGCTGTCTCCTCGACCTGTTCGGCGTAAATCGCCTCGAGCGTCGCCCCTTCCTCGTGCCGTGCGATCTGCCGTTCGGCGGCGTTCGCAGCGGGCACCTTGAGGTAAGGCGTCACGCCCAGCTCGTCGGCGACCGGCAGCATCCACTCGGCCAATTCCTCGAGCGCGGCGCGCGCCGGACGGACGCGCAACGAGTCGAGGTCGATCAGCTCCCCGGAGAGGCCGTTGCGGATGGCCCGCCAGAAGTTCTCTTCGATCATCCGATGCGCGTGTTCCGGAAGCAGCTCTCCCTCGTCCACCGCGCGCGCGATGCGAGCCGTCAGCGCGTAGGCGAAAGCTGCGAGCGACTGCGCCTCCTCGACACGCGGCTGGCCGTCGCAGATGCGGATCTCAATCGTGGGATACGCGAGGTGGGGCCGCACGCTCCACCAGAGCTGCGTGTGCTCGTCGACCGAGCCCGTCTCGTACAGCGTCCGCACGTATTCCTCGAACCCGTCCCAGCCGTCGTAGGGATCGGGGACGCCGCAGCGCGGGAACATCCTCGTGAAGACCTGCGTGCGCGCTGAGTGCAGACCTGTGTTGACCACCTCCACGAACGGCGAAGAGGCGGAGAGCGCGAGCAGCTCGGGGAG
>JBOGZW010000036.1:0-12354 GCA_050697575.1 Gaiellaceae bacterium
CGTCACGGTTGGGCTATGCGCAGCGGTTGTGACAGCCGGGAAGGCAGTGTCATGTCCAGCGTGCAGTTGTATGACACCATCGGAGCCACCTACACCGTGACGCGGCGCACCGAGCCGCGGATCGCCGCGCAGGTCTGGGCTGCGCTCGGCGATGCGCGGACCGTTCTTAATGTCGGGGCTGGCACCGGCTCCTATGAACCCTCCGACCGTGAGGTCACCGCAGTGGAGCCGTCGGCAGTCATGCGTGCGCAGCGTCCCGCAGGCGCAGCGCGGTGCGTGGCTGCCACCGCGGAGAGCCTTCCGTTCGAGGACCAGTCCTTCGACGCCGCGATGGCTTTTGCCACCGTTCATCACTGGCAGAACCCGATTGCCGGCCTGCGCGAGATGCGGCGCGTGGCTCGCCGCGTGGTGGTGTTCACGTGCGACACCACTGACCGGAGTTGGCGTCGCCGGTTCTGGCTGACTCGTGACTACCTGCCCGAGGTCGCTCCGTCCCGCGTCGGCCTCGCTACCGAGTTGGCCCGCGCGATCGGCGCCCGGATGGAGCCCGTGCTCATTCCGTGGGATTGCGCTGACGGGTTCTTCGAGGCCTACTGGCGCCGGCCCGAGGCATACCTGGACGAGAACGTCCGTCGCGGAATATCGGTGTGGGCCAGCGTCGGGCCGAACGCCGAGCAGAGGGCGGTGCGCAGCCTCCGTGATGACCTCGCATCTGGTCGGTGGGCCGAACGCAACCGCGACCTCCTCGATCTCGAGGCGGCAGAGCTTGGCCTTCGCCTGCTTATCACCTGACCCGCCACAGCTTGGTACCACTTCGCTGGGCGAGCGTACTGTCGCTCGAGAACCAGTCGGGGATAAAGACAACTCTGTAGTCGCTGGCTCAACTCCGGCCCGGTTGAGGGCGCCTCGGCGGAGGATCGGCGACTTCTGGGCAGAAACTCGCCGTGTGCTCTCTGCGTGGCTCATGTTCGACCGGTTCGCGAAGGCACTGAGGGTCGCTGTCCGCGACGAGGGCTTCGACAGATCCTCGGGGCGGGATTCCTCCTCGTCGCCGTTGGCACCATCACCTACACAACGAGCCAGGACTGGAGTCTCGTGGACGGCTTCTACTTCGCCGTCGCGACGCTGACGACATCGAGCATCGCCGACCCGGAGCTCACAATCACGGGCGCGCCGATCAAGATCTTCACCGTCTTCTACATCTTGGTCGGCATCGGCATCCTGGTCGAACTCGCTCGACAACTCGGCTTCGCCTACGTCCAGGTACGGCGCGAAGAGAAGGAGGCGAAAGCCGCCAAAGCAGAACACACAGCCGAGACGTAGCCGAGTTTCCTGCCGCGAGCACTGCGGGCTTTCGGGGATAAACGCAACTCTGTAGTTACTGAGGCGCGTACCCCGCGACAACGCGTACGGATCTCCGCGCGACGCCCTGCGATCGGCAATGCTCTGTCTGAATGGGACGCGAGTTGCGGGAGGTACGTGACGAGGATCTGCCGCTTCTGTTCGAGCAGTGGGCGGATCCGGTCGCGATGCACATGGCCGCCTTTACGGCGCCCGAACACATGAACCGGAAGGCATTCGAGCGTCGCTGGTCGAGGCTACGAGCCGACGAGACGGTGCTCAACAGGGTTATCGTCGTCGACGGCGACGTCGTCGGAACGATCGGGTCCTGGGGTGACTCCCACGAGCGCGAGGTCACGTACTGGATCGGCCGCTCCTACTGGGGCAAGGGGATCGCCACTGACGCCCTTGATGCTTTCTTGAGAGTTGATCGGACGCGACCGCTCCACGCCCGCGTAGCGTCCGACAACGTCGCGTCGCTTCGCGTCCTCGAGAAGTGCGGCTTCCGCATAATCGCCACCGAACGGAACTTCGCCGAGGCGCGGTCAGCCGAGATCGAGGAACTCGTGCTGCGGCTCGACGAGACTGCGTCGACATCGACGTCGACGGGCGACTCGACGGCCTCGAGCGTGTAGAGCAGACTTGCGACCGGGCGACGTCGAGCCGCGGCTTCGTCGGAGCTGCGCTCGCGTCTCCGCTACAGGCCGCCAGTCGATGCTTTAGAACACTCTGTAGTCACGGAGCTCAACCCAAGCCTCGGACGGGTGACCGCGCTCCGCACGTAGCTACTGATGCGTTGGCCTTGAAGTGAGATTCGGCTGGCCGGTGAGAAGTGCCGCCATGCCGGGTCTGCACCAATGTGAAACCGATTTGGATCGAGACCAAAGGAGGTCGAAGTGTCTGTATCAGTGCTCGATATGTCGATGTCGCTCGATGGCTACATCGCCGATCCCGACGACTTCCTCGGCGGCGAGGATGGCGAGCGGCTGCACAAGTGGGCGGACGTGCAGCCCGGCCCGGTCGCGCAGTTCGCGGACGAGTGGAACGCCGCCGGTGCGGTCCTCGCTGGGCGACGGACGGCCGAGCTCATGGATCACTGGGGTGGCACTCACGGCGGCCTCCCGATCTTCGTTCCCAGTCACCGACCGCCCGGTCCGGCCGCCCGTTGGAACCACCCGTTGGTCACGTACGTGAGCGATGGGATCGAAAGCGCCATGGCACAGTCGAAGGCTGCGGCCGGTGGCAAAGACGTGGAGGTGCGTGGCGCGAATGTCGCGCAAACGGCGCTGGAGGCCGGAGTGCTGGACGAGGTGCAGATTCACTTGACGTGCTGCTGGGTGCTGGTCGTCGGCTGTTCGACGTGTTGCCGTCGCTCGTCGAGCTCGACATCGTTCGGGTGATCGACACGCCGGAGGCCACACACATCCGCTACCGCGTCCGTCGCTAAGCCGGCCGACAGCCGTATTCGGGGATAAGCACGCTCTGTAGTTACACGCCGGATGCGCCCGCGAGCTCTGCCCCTGGGCGAGCGTCGGCGAATGTCACTCGAAGCCGTTCGAGCAGCGCCTCGACTGCGTCCGTGTGATCTAGCATGCGGCCGTGCGCGAGTTGCGGCCCGGCCTGTGGCACTGGGAGGCACCGCACCCGGACTGGTCGGGGCCTGAGAACGAGGCGCTTCGCCAGCGCCTTGCGGCGACCGCTGAGACGCCGAGTAAGGCGGGAGTGGTTTCGTCCTTCGCGATCGACAACGGCGATCAGGTGCTGCTGTTCGATCCGCTGGCTCCGCCGAGAGAGATCGTCGAGCTTGCGGCCGACCGCCAGCCGGCGATCGTGCTGACGTGCCCGTGGCACGAGCGTGACACACAGAGCCTGGCGGAGCGGCTCAGCGCCGCGGTGTTCGTGCCTCCGCCCGACGAGGGCAGCCCGGACGTGGCCTGGCTGCTAGCCAGCGACACGGTGGAGGGGCATCTGTTCTCGGCGGGCGATCAGCTGCCCGTCGGAGTCGAGGCGTTCCCGGGAAAGGAGCCTAACGACGTCGTGCTTTGGGTCGCGAGCCGCGGTGCGGTCATCGCCGGCGACACGCTCGTCGACTTCGGCCAGGGCTCGAGATCCCGCCCGAGTGGTTACCTGACGGCGTGACGCCCAAGCAGGTCACCGAGGGGTTGCGCCCGCTGCTCGAGCGGCCGGTCGAGCATGTGTTGCCGCTCGTGTCGAACGCGTCCACGAAACCCAGCCCCTGTCCGGCCTCCTCCTCGTCGGCCTCCTCCTCGCCCTGTTTCGCGTAGGCGACGAAGATCGTGCCGCCGATGTTCTGGATCCCGAACGGCGCGAACCCGTCAGGAAGCATGGGATCGACGAACGCGTCGGGGTCGACGATCGGGTTGAACGCCCCGCCGAATACGTCGACGCGCGCGCCGAGGAAGTCCGCCGCGTAGAGGCGGTCCCCAGCGATCGCGAGGCCCGTGTAGACCGCGTCCGGACGGTTGACCGCCACGATCGCCTGGGTTGGATTGACGCCAGGGTTCCAGCCGGCGATCACGCCGTTCTGAGTCGCGAAGATGAACCGGGACGCTCCCGACAGTGCTCCCTCGGTGACCACGAAGCTCGAGCCGGCGTTCGCGACGAGGCCCGTCGGAGCTCCGCCCGGTATGTCGACGGTCAGCCCGATCCTCGTCCCGTTCGCCTGGTAGAGCGTCGACACGTCGGTCTCGTTGTCGGCCACCCACCACGGGCTCCCCGCGAGCGCGTCGAGCCCCCAGGGGTTGACGAGATCCGGGTCCTGCACAGGGGCTACGCCCGGCTCGTCGGAGACGAGGCTGGTGACGACGTACGTGTTCGGCTCGGCTGCGCTCGTGGCGCTGGGAAGAGCCGAGGCCACAACGGCGGCGAGGGCCAAGGCAACCGCCGCCACCCACATCCGGAGTCGTGCGTGGTGCTCTCCCATGTGCACCTCCTCCTTCGCTGGTGAATTGGGTAGTCAGGGAGAGATGCCCATAAGGACTACGGCCTGCACCCGCGATCGGTTTCGCCGAGCTTGTCCAGGCCGTCCCACCGTAGGTACACTTTTTATAGCTACTACTGAGAAAGGATTATCCGTGTTGAGCAAGCTTCTGCTCGTATCGCTCGAAGACGCAGTCGTGTTCCCGGGCATGAACATCACCCTTACGGCCGACGTCGGCGACGACGAGCGAGTCGTGCTGGTCCCGAAGCACGAGGCCGAACACGCGTCGGTGGGCACCGTCGCCGAGGTCGTCGAGCGCGTTCGCCTGCCGGGCGGCCCGCAGGCCGTGTCGGTGGCCGGCCTGCACCGGGGCATCCTCGGCACGGCCGAGACTGACCCGAGCGGCCGGCTCCGGGTCGAGGTCGAGGAGCGCCCGGACGAGCCGCCGCCGCCTGCGAAGACGCGAAAGCTCGAGGTCGAGTACCGCGCCGTCGTCGAGGAGATCCTCGAGCTGCGCGGCGCCGACGAGCGCGTCTCGGCCTTCGTCCGCGCCGTGCGCGAGCCGGGCGCGCTCGCCGACACTGCCGGCTACTCGCCCGACCTCGCCTTCGACGAGAAGGTGCAGCTGCTCGAGGCCGTCGACGTCGTCGAGCGGCTAGAGCTCGCCCTGCGACTCCAGCGCGAGCGGCTCGCCGAGCTCCAGGTGCGGCGTCGCATCCGCGAAGACGTCGAGTCCGGCGCGCAGAAGCAGCAGCGCGACTACTTCCTCCGCAAGCAGATGGACTCGATCCGGAAAGAGCTCGGCGAGGACGAGGGCTCGGTGATCGAGGAGTACCGCGAGCAGATCGAGTCGTCCGACATGCCGGACGACGTCCGCGAGCAGGCGGAGCGCGAGCTCGGCCGGCTCGAGCGGATGGGTGACGCCATGGGCGAGGCGTCGATGATCCGCACGTACCTCGACTGGCTGCTCGCCGTCCCGTGGGGCGTGCGCTCCGAGGAGCGGCTCGACCCGGCGAACGCGCGCGAGGTGCTCGACGCCGACCACGCGGGCCTCGACGACGTGAAGGAGCGGATCGTCGAGTACCTGGCCGTGCGCAAGCTCCGCCAGGAGCGCGGCATCGCCGAGGACAAGCGCTCGGGCGCGATCCTCACGCTCATCGGCCCGCCGGGAACGGGCAAGACGTCCGTCGGCGAGTCGATCGCGCGCGCGCTCAACCGCGAGTTCGTGCGCATGTCGCTCGGCGGCGTCCGCGACGAGGCCGAGATCCGCGGTCACCGCCGGACGTACATCGGCGCGCTCCCTGGCCGACTGGTCAGGGCGCTTCGCGACGCTGGGACGATGAACCCCGTGATCATGCTCGACGAGGTCGACAAGGTCGGCGCCGACTGGCGAGGCGATCCGTCGGCCGCGCTGCTCGAGGTGCTCGATCCGGCACAGAACCACTCGTTCCGCGACCACTACCTCGACGTCGAGCTCGACCTGTCCGAGGTCGTCTTCATCGCCACCGCGAACATCGCCGACACGATTCCCGGCCCGCTGCTCGACCGGATGGAGGTCATCCGGTTCGACGGCTACACGACCGACGAGAAGGTCGCGATCGCACGCGACTACCTCTGGCCGCGCCAGCGCGAGCGGAACGGCCTGCTCGAGGACGAGGTCTCGGTCGACAACGAGGTGCTCGAGCTCGTCGTGTCCGACTACACCCGCGAGGCCGGCGTGCGGCAGCTCGAGCGCGAGCTCGGGAAGCTCCTGCGCAAGACCGCGACCAGCATCGCTGCCGGCAAGGCAACTCCGCCTGTCGCAATCGACGAGGCGGCTGTGCGCGACGCGCTCGGGCGGCAGCGCTTCTACCGCGAGACGGCGGAGCGCACCGCTGTTCCCGGCGTCGCGACCGGCCTTGCCGTCACCGGCACGGGCGGCGACGTGCTCTTCGTCGAGGCGACCGCGCTGCAGGGCGACGGCGACTCGCTCGTCCTCACCGGCCAGCTCGGCGACGTGATGAAGGAGTCGGCGCGGATCGCGCTGTCCTGGGTGCACGCGCACGCGGCCGAGCTGAACATCCCCGACGAGCGGTTCGAGGGCCACACGTTCCACGTCCACGTGCCCGCCGGCGCGATCCCGAAGGACGGCCCGAGCGCGGGCGTCGCCATGACGAGCGCACTCGCGTCGCTGCTCACCGGGCGACCGGTGAAGCACACGGTGGGCATGACCGGCGAGATCACGCTGCAGGGACGCGTCCTGCCCATCGGCGGCCTGAAGCAGAAGGTGCTCGCCGCGCACGCCGCCGGCATCACCGACGTCATCATCCCGGAGCGCAACCGCGGCGATCTCGACGACGTCCCGGAGGACGTCCGCGAGCAGATCGAGTTCCACCCGGTGATCTCGATCGGCGAGGTGCTCGAGCTCGCACTCGAGCCGGCCGGTCGCGCCGAGACGGCGCTCGCCGCCTAATGCGCTGCCGTTCCTGCGAGCCGCTCCCAGAGGACGTTCGGCGCGGCGCCGACCTGCTCGGGAGGCGCTACGCCCTCGCGATCGTCTACGCGTCGCGGGCCGGAGCGTCGCGCTTCAACGAGTTCCGGCAGGTGCTCGGCGCCGTGCCGCCGGGGACGCTGTCCGCCCGTCTTGACGAGCTCGCCGGGGCCGGCGTGCTCGAGCGGCGGGTCGTCAACGCACGCCCGCCGCGGACGGAGTACGTGCTGACCGATAGCGGGCAGCGTCTGTCGGCGCTGCTGGATGAGCTACTGCGGAGGGCCGGCAACTAGGCGCACGGCCGCGCTCGTCCTCCCCGCGGAGGGATCGATCCATGTGACGCGCACGGTGTTCCCGGGCGAGGCTTGGAGGACGAGCTTCCTGAGACTCGACGCCGACGAGACCCGCTTCCCGGCGAACGATGTGATGACGTCGTTCGCACCGATGCCCGCCCTGTCTGCCGGCGAGCCGGACAATGCGCTTTCGACGACCGCGCCCGACACGTCCTCGTCGCCGTCGCCCACGCTTCGGAGTGCCACGCCCAGAAAAGCGGTCGGCCCGACGTGGACGGTCGACGAGCGGCGCCCTGCCTCGATCTGCCCGGCGATCTTCAATGCCCTGTTGATCGGAATTGCATACCCCTGTGCACTGGCCCGAAAGAGAAAGCCGCCCGAGGCCGCGGCGTCGATTCCGATCACGCGCCCGCCCGAGAGGAGCGGGCCACCCGAGTCCCCCGACCGCAACGGCGTCGTCGTCTCGATCAGTCCGGGCAGCGTGAACGGATCGCCGTCGTTGCTGACCGTTATCGACTGCCCAAGGCCGGTCACCCTGCCGGTCTTCGTGGTCAGTCCGGCGCCACCGCCGTTCCCGACCGCCGTCACGCGGTCTCCGACGTCGACGGTGTTCGAGTTGCCCGTCCGCACCGTCTCGAGGCCCTGGGCGTCTCGGAGCTCGAGCAGCGCGATGTCCTTGGAGACGCTGTAGCCGGCCACCGTGGCCGCGTAGGTCCGGCCGCTCGAGGGGACCGTGACGCGGACCGAGCCGGCGCCGCGGATGACGTGGTTGTTCGTCAGCACCGTTCCCGAGGACGTGAGCACGATCCCGGTGCCGGCGCCGCCTCCTCCGCCGTACGCTAGACGCGTGTTGACGACCACGACACCCGTTGTCGCAGCGCTCGGCGCAGCCAGCGAGGACGGACTCGCGGCCAGCACCGCCGCGAGCACGGCTCCAATGATCGCGACCCTCACGCCCTAAAGGAAAGCAGCCGAGCCTAAGAGCGCGCTGAGGATCCGTAGTTCGAGGCAAGCTCATCCGCGCCGTCCCCGATGCCGGGCGCGAGCAGTGGCCGCATCCTCGAGGTGGACTCGGAAGGAGGTGATGAACCGTGCCCACCGAGACCCTCACGACGAATGGGCGCATCGCGCCTACGCTCGTAGAGGTTTCGAAGCTCGTGCCGGGCCGGGCAGACGCACTGCGCACGCTCGCAGCGCGGCACGTGGAGCACGTCCGAAAGTTCAAGCGTTACCTGGGGATCTACCTGCTCTCCATGCTCGTGCTCACGCCCGTCTGGATCATCACGCAGTACCAGTCGGCGGACGGCTGGCCCGAGCACCTGAGCTCGAGGTCGCGCTATGCCGGTGACTGGGACCCGTGGATCATCTGGGTCGCGCTCGTCGGTGCCGTGCTCGTCGCGATCTCCGGCTTCCGCGCGTACGCGAGCCGGAAGAACAGCGAGGCCGACATCGAGCGCGAGGTCGAAAGGCTGACGTCAGTCAGCTGACCGAGCCCCGAGTCGCCATGTCGAAAGGCCCAGACGCGGGCCTTTCGGCGTAGCAGTGCCGGGCCGAACGTCTACGCTCTTGCTCGTGCTCAAGCCCCGATTGCGAGGCAAGTCTCACTTCGCCGCCTTTGTGGCTGCGCTACCCCTCGGCGTGCTGCTCGGCCTCGCGGCCGAGACGGCTCGCGAGCGGACCGGCGTGATCACGTTCGCGGCCGCCGTCGCGGTGATGTTCGGCGCGAGCGCGCTCTATCACCGCGGCAACTGGTCGGACCGGCTACGGCGCTGGATGCGTGCGCTCGATCACGCGGGCATCTTCATCCTCATTGCCGGCACGTACACGGCCTTCGGCTTGCTCGTGCTCGACGGAGCATGGCGGTGGGCCGTGCTCGCGATAGTTTGGGCTGGAGCGGCATGCGCCGTCCTGCTCAATGTCGCGTGGAAGTCCTCGCCGCAGTGGTTGACGGGTGTCCTGGCGATCGCTCTGGGCTGGATAGGCGCTGTCGTCGCGCCGAAGTTCGCAGGCGAGATCGGCGCAGGCGGCGTGACGCTCGTCGTCGCCGGCGGACTCGCGTACACGGCGGGCGCAGTGATCTTCGCCATGCGGCGGCCGAACCCATTTCCCGCGACGTTCGGCTACCACGAGGTCTTCCACGTGCTCGTCATCACGGCCGTCGCCTGCCACTACGCGGCCGTCTCGTTCTTCGCGATGCCCGGGGCCTGAAGGCGAATACGCAGCGCTGCCGATTCGTTGAGCCGAAGAGGCAAGCACGTCAAAGGGGGTAGCCATGGCACCGCAGCGGCCGAGCGAGCAGATCACCGAGGAAGTCACGTCCTGGCCTGGAGTGAGCGCCGGCCCAGGCAGTAGGGGCGAGTTCGCCTTCAGCGTGGGCGGCCGCGAGATCGGCCACCTCCACGGCGACCACGCGGCCCACTTCGGCTTTCCGAAGCAGGTCTGGCGCGAACTGAAGGAAGAGGGCCGGATCGACTACCACCCGGTCTTCCCCGGCAAGGAGGGGATGGCGGCGCGCCGCATCGAGAGCGAGGACGACGTCCGCGACGTGATCGCGCTGCTGCGCCTCAACTACGAGCGCGCCGTCACGCGCCACGGAGTGCCCACCGAAGCAGCCGCCTAGCCAGCTTTGACGTCGTACTTGAGGTGGGCGACTCCGGGTGCCTCGATCGCGTGAACCTGGTTGAGCTCTAGCCCGGCGTCGCCGAGGTTCTCGAACAGCCGCGCGCCTCCGCCCAGGAAGACGGGGACGATCGCTATCTCCATCTCGTCGATCAGCCCTGCCGCCAGGTACTGCTGGGCAACGTCCGCGCCACCTGCCAGCGATACGTCCTTTCCGTCGGCAGCGTCCCTGGCCTGCTCGAGGGCGGACTCGATGCCGTCGGTGACGAAGTGGAAGGTGGTGCCGCCCTGCAGCTCTAGGGGATCGCGGCCGTGATGCGTGAGCACGAACACCGGGCGACGGAAGGGCGGGTCGTCTCCCCACCAGCCCTGCCACGGAGGCTCGCCCCAATTGCCCGGGCCGCCCCCGAACATGTTTCGGCCCATCACGAATGCGCCGACGTTCTCCCACCATCCTTCGACGACCGGCGTGCTGGCGTTGACCTCGCCCCCTTGTTCCCCGTGCGGCTCGCGGAAGGCTGCGAGTGGGAGCACCCATTCATGGAGTTTCTCGCCGCGCTTGCCGAGAGGATCCTGCTCGCTCTGGTCGGGGCCGGCGACGAAGCCGTCGAGCGACATCGAGATGTGGAATCACAATTTGCTCATCGCTCCTCCAATCTTGCGTTACGCAATAGGACCGCGCGGAGCGGCGGAAGTCATCGCATGCCCCGTGCACAGAAAACGTCCGCAAATTGCGGCAAACCCGGTCAGCCGGATGTCTGCACATCGGCAGGTCGGGTAAGGCGGGAGCGGCAACAGGCGAAAGGAGTGACTCCATGCCCCAGGTTCTCCCTGAACGTCGTTCCACGCCGGAGCGGTGGGAGCTCGTCAGCGAGTTCGAACAGACCGATCGCATGCGGCGCGTGCTCGAGCAGACGTTCGGCGGATTCGCTACGCCTTCGTTCCTGACGGAGGACGGTGAGTGGTCCCCGCTCGTCGACATCGAAGAGACCGACGACGCCTACGTCATCGAGGTCGAGCTGCCCGGCGTCAAGCGAGAGGACGTGAGCATCGAGCTCGTCGGGAGCGAGCTCTCGATCACGGGCGAGATCAAGGATCTCGAGCGCAAGGGCGCCTTGCTGCGAAAGACGCGCAGTACGGGGCGCTTCGATTACCGCGTCTGCCTGCCTGACCGGGTCGACGCCGAGAAGATCGAGGCGAAGCTCCACGACGGCTTTCTTACCGTTTGTGCGCCGATGTATGAGCGCGCACTGCGCCGCCGGATCGAGGTCAAGACATAGAACAGGTGTGGGGCCGGCCTCCGGGTCGGCCCACACGTGTCTAGGCGACGGCTCCAACCACGACGTAGACAGGCCCTCGGGACCCGCGACGACCTGACGCGTCTCGTCCGGGGTCACGAGCACGAAGCGTCCCGGCTCGAGCGGGATCTCGTCCTCGCCGATCCGAATGAAGCCTGAGCCTTCGACCGGGATGTAGATCTCCTCCTGGCCCGACCCGCTCTCGTCGTGTTCCTTGCCCTCCTGCCCGGGCTGGTTGTCGAAGCGGTTGAGCCTGATCGCGCGGGCGCCGAGCTCGTCCGCGATCAGCTTGCGCCGTCCCTCGAGCGATGCGGCATCGACGACGGTGTGCGTCACTGATGCATCTCGACTCGCCGCTTGAGCGCCGCGTTCATCTGCTCGAAGCCAGCCTCGGTCTTCCCGAGAGTGCCCTTGACGAAGCCGACGAGTATGCCCGTGAACCGCTCCCCGTGGACGAACCGGCTGCGCTGTCCGTCGATGGGCTCGATCCGGAACGTGTGCTCTCCGTCGAAGAGCCCGGGAACCACGAGTCGGCCTTTCCACCGCAGCTCGCGGTCCGGCTCGGCGGCCAGAACCGTCGGCCGTATCGTCATCCCTTTGCCGCCCGGCGGCTCCAACCGCATCGTCAGTCGTTCTCCCTCCTGTGCGTTGCCTGCGATCGAAGGGATAAAGGGGTTCCACTCTCCGTAGGCCGGGAAGTCGGTCAGGACGCGCCAGACGGCCGCGGGAGGGGCGTCGATCTCGACCGTCTTTTCGATCTCGCGCAAGGGTCCGCAGTCTGACAGCTTGTCGCCGAAGTGCGCTAGCCGGGAGCCTCGTCACAGCGCGCGAGAAGCGCAGCCCAGTCGCTGTCGACCTGCTCCTGGATCTCGTGGATGAGCCCCTTGCTCTCCGTCCGGAAGAGGTGCGCAAATCGCCCCTGCGGGCGGAGCCATTCCTCGACGGGCGTGTGCCGGGGCTCGTACGTCAACCGATAGCGTCCGTCGACGACCTCGTAGAGCGGCCAGAAGCACGTCTCAACAGCAGCGTCGATCACGTGCCGCGCGAGCTGTGGCTCGTGGCCCCAGCCCACGGGGCAGTCCGTCAGGACGTTGAGGAACGCCGGCCCGTCCGTTGCGACCGCGCGCTCGACCTTGACGCTGAGGTCCTGCCAGTGCGTCGAAGCCGCCTGCGCGACGTACGGGACGTGGTGCGCGACCGCGATGGCCGTCATGTCCTTGCGCCTCTGCGCTTTGCCGAAGCTCTCGAGGCCCGCGGGGCTGGTCGTCGTGCTCGCGCCGAACGGTGTCGCGCCGGAGCGCTGAACACCGGTGTTCATGTACGCCTCGTTGTCGTAACAGACGAAGAGGAACCGGTGGCCGCGCTCGAGCGCTCCCGAGAGCGCCTGGAGGC
>JBOGZW010000037.1:0-12351 GCA_050697575.1 Gaiellaceae bacterium
CCGCGGCGGCGAGCACTCCGCCCACCGGCCGCACGCGGCCGTCGAGCGCCAGCTCGCCCACGGCGGCGTGCCCGTGCAGGCGCTCGCGTGGGATCTGGTGCGACGCCGCAAGCACGGCGAGGGCGATCGGCAAGTCGAAGCCGGAGCCCTCCTTCCGCAGGCCCGCCGGCGCGAGGTTCACCGTGATCCGGTGCCTCGGCCACTCGAGCCCTGCCGCAGCCACGCTCGATCGCACTCGGTGCTTCGCCTCCTGGCACGCGCGGTCGGCGAGGCCGACGATCGTGAAGCCCGGCAATCCGCTCTCGACGTTCGCCTCCACTTCCACCCGTTGCGCGTCGAGACCGACGAGAGCGTGTGTGACCGTGCGCGCGAGCACACGACCGAACGTAACCGCGAGCCTCACGCGCGATTGACACACCTCTGTGCCGATTCAGGGCGTTAGGCTGCGCCGATGTCTCTCTGGCTGTGGATCGCGCTCGCCGTCCTCGTCGTCCTCGGCCTGTACGTCGTCTACGCGTACAACAGCCTCGTCAGGGTCCGCAACGAGGCCGAGACGGGCTGGGCGAACATTGACGTCCAGCTGCGCCGCCGCACCGACCTCATCCCGAACCTCGTCGAAGCGGTCAAGGGCTACGCGGCGCACGAGCGCGAGGTCTTCGACGAAGTGACGCGTGCCCGCGCCGCGGTCATGAGTGCGTCGGGCCCGCAGGCGGCAGCCGAGGCGAACACGATGCTCGGCGCGGCGCTCGGGCGACTGTTCGCCGTCGCCGAGGCCTATCCGCAACTCCGAGCTTCCGAGAACTTCATGCAGCTACAGGAGGAGCTGACGGACACCGAGGACAAGATCGCCGCCGCCCGCCGCTACTACAACGCGACGGTGCTGCGGTTCAACACGCGCCAGCAGACATTCCCGACGCTGATCGTCGCGCGGCTCTTCCGCTTCCAGCCGCGCGAGTTCTTCGAGGCCGGCGAGGACGCGGAGGCGCCCGTCGAGGTGGCATTCGGTAGCCGATGACGCTGCAGCAGCAGATTCGCGCGAACCGCTGGCGCACGATCTGGCTGCTCTTCCTCTTCGCCTTGCTCGTCGCGGCGCTCGGCATCCTGCTCGCGTTCGTCTTCGATCCCACGATCCTCACCGTCGTCGCAATCGCGGGCATCGGCTACGCACTCGTCTCATGGTTCGCGTCGAGCTCGATGGTGGCCGGGATGACCGGCGCACAGAAGATCGACAAGCGGGACAACCCGTACCTCTACCGGCTCCTCGAGAACGTCTCCATCGCGGCGGGCCTCGAGCAGACGCCGGAGCTACGTCTCGTCCAGGACGACGCGCCGAATGCGTTCGCCGCCGGGCGTAGCCCGAAGCACGCGTTCGTGGCGGTGACGACCGGGCTCGTCGAGCTGATGGACGAGCGCGAGCTGGAGGGCGTCCTCGCCCACGAGGTGTCACACATCCGCAACCGCGACGTCCGGCTGATGACGCTCGTCGCGCTTCTCGTCGGCGTGATCGCGCTGCTCGCCGACATCCTCCTCCGGGTCGCGTTCTACGGCGGTGGCAAGCGATCGAATCCGATCATCACGATCGTCGCCTTCGGTGCCCTGCTACTCGCGCCGGTGGCCGGGGTCGTCATCCAGCTCGCCGTCTCGCGGCGCCGCGAGTACCTCGCGGACGCGTCGGCGGCCGAGATCACGAACGACGCCGAGGGCATGGCGCTCGCGCTGCGAAGGCTCCAGCTCGATCAGACCGAGATCCGCAACGCGAGCCGCGCGACGGCTCACATGTACATCGAGAGCCCGCTCCGCCAGGCGAGTGGCGCCCGGGCGAGCTTCAGCGGGCTCTTCTCGACGCACCCGCCGCTCGAGAAGCGCATCGCGGCGCTCGAAGAGGCCGGCGGCTTCAAGCTCGCGCCGGTCTAGCGGCGGGCGACGAGCACGTCCTCGAAGTACTCGCCGACGCGGCGGCCCGTGCGGCGGTTCACGTGGCGGCGGAGGCGTTCCTCGAGCTGGAGCCTCGCTCGCTCGAGGATCTCCGGATAGAGGTCGCGCCGGTCGTTGACGACGACGAGCACCGGTGCTCCAGGTCGCAGCGCGTCGGCGGCCCTCGCCAGAACGTCGGCGACTCCTGTCACATACGCGTCGAGCGTGGAGCGGCTCGTGCCGGAGGCGGCGGCACCGAGCTCTCGCTCACGGCGATCGTCTAGGCCCAGCAGCTCGTACGCGTAGCGGTGCTGCTCGTGGTAGTCGATGAGCCCCGGGTACGGCGGCGACGTGACGACGGCGTCGAAGGTGTCCCCCCACTCCAGCTCGCGGGCGTCGCCGTGCAGCACGGTGACCTCCCGTTTCCGGTCACGCACCCTTGCGAATTCCTTGATCCGGCGCAGGGTGTCGAACGCGTAGCGGCGCAGGAAGTGCTCGGCGCGATCGATCGGCCGGCACTCGCGCTTGTGCTTGTGGCACCAGTACGGCTCACGCTGCGGCGTGCGCGGGAAGTCGAGGTTGAAGTGCGTCGTGAGCCTGGCCGAGCGCGCCGCGCGGGCGAGGACGACCTGCATTACGTCCGCATGCTCGTAGTCGCCCGCAATCGAGCGCCAGTAGAGCAGCTCGGCCGCAGCGCGCGGCGCGAACCAGTCCGAAATGTACGGGGGACAGTCGCAGTGACTGTCCCCCGCCGTTTCCGGACATGCCTGTTCGAGCCTGGCACAGGCGTCGCGGAGCTCCTTCTCCAAGGTGAACTCGTTGTAGCGCGCGGTCTTGACCCGCATGAGCAGGCAGTTGAACGCGGCGATGTCGCCACCGACCGCGTCGCGCCCGCTCTCGAGCGCCTGCACGAGCGTCGTGCCCGAGCCGGCGAACGGATCGAGCACGGTCCCGCCCGGCCTGACGTAACGCCCTAGCAGCGCCTCGACGAGCTGTGGAATGAACTTCCCGAGGTACGGATGGAGACGGTGGACGTGCTTCGTCCGCTCGCGCTCGGGCAGCGCGTGCTCGGACCACGAGAGATCGAGGTCCAGCCCGGCGTAGAGAGCGTCCTGCGTCGGCGCCACCGAAGCCGTGTTCGGCGGCGCCAACGCAATTCCCGCTAGCCGTAGTGGATGCCGGCAGCGCGGTCGTACTCGCGCAGCCGCTTGACGCGGTCCGCGATCGGCGGGTGCGTCGAGAACAGCTTGGTGACGCCTGCCCCGGAGAACGGGTTGACGATGTAGAGCGTCTCGGTCGCGGGGTTCACCGCCATGGGCACAACGTGGCGAGCCGTCTCGAGGTTCTCGAGCGCGTCCGCCAGCGGCCGTCCCTCACGAAGCATCCGCGCCGCGGTCGCGTCAGCGAGGTACTCCCGCTGCCGCGAGACGCCGAGCTGCAGCAGCGCGGCGGCCAACGGCCCGATGATCATCAACACGATTGCACCGAGCGCGCCCAACGGGCTGTCGTCGTCATCGCCGCCGAACATCGCCGTGAAGAAGAAAATGTTGCCGATCGCCGAGACGGCGCCTGCGATCATCGCCGCGATCGACGACACGAGGATGTCGCGATTCTTGATGTGCGCGAACTCGTGCGCCATGACCGCCCGCACCTGGTCGTATGGCATGTGCTGGAGCAGCCCCTGCGTCACGGCGACAGCGGCGTGCTTCGGGTTGCGGCCGGTCGCGAACGCGTTCGGCTGCTCGGACGGGATCATGTAGACCCGCGGCTTGGGCACCTGGTACAGCTCGGCCAGCTCGTTCACCATCTTGTGTAGGTCCGGCGCCTGCTCCTCGGAGACCGGCTTCGCGCCCGAGGCGCGGATGGCGAACTTGTCCGACCAGAAGTACGCGGCGACGTTCATGAGGACGGAGAACGCCACGAAGAGCCAGATAAACGCGCCTCCGAGCAGGAAGCCGATGCCGATGAAGAGCGCGGTCAGCGCCGCGAGCAGCAGCCATGTACGAGCCTTGCTCGTCCAGCTTGCTTGGGTGACGTTCATGTTGTTGGGGCTCCTTTCGACTGCACGTACGGGATACGAACAGCCGAAGGTTTCTCCCGCCCCGGAAGGCCGACGCACCCGGGCCTCGCGGCCGTGCTGACGAGTGCGCCCGTTGGGGGATAGTGCCCCTCGGCACGGCGAATTGTAGCCACCGCATGCGTTGTCAAAGCGCAATCGCCACGCGCTCGATCCGACTGCCGCGAACGGCGGCGACCTCGAACGCCAGCTCGAGCGAGTCGAGCTCCGGATGGACTGCGAGCCACGCTCCGGCCGCCTGCCGCAGGCGCGCGACCTTCTCCGGCCCGACCATCTCGAGTGGATCGCCGTGGCGGTCGCCGCCCTTCGACTTCACCTCGCAGAACACGAGCCGGCGGCCGCGCCGCACGATGAGATCGACCTCGTAGCGGCCAGCCCACACGTTGCGGCCGAGCACGCGATAGCCGCGCAGGCTGTAGTGGACGACGGCGCGCCACTCCGCCCGCCGCCCCACAGCGCGGGTGCTACGCCGCGTGCGACTCTTCGTAACAGAGCGCGGCAAAGGACAGGCGGTGGATCGCGGACGGCCCGTGCTCGCGGACGCGTGCCGAGTGACCCGGCGTGATGTAGCCGACGTGGGACGAGAACCCGTACTGCGGGAAGAGCGCATCGAGGCGGCGCATCACACGGTCCCGGACGACCTTGGCCACGATCGACGCGGCCGCGATCGCCGCGCTCCGGCCGTCGCCGCCGACAACGGCGAGGTGCTCGGGCGCCTGCTTCCCGAGGCGGAAGCCGTCGACAAGGCAGATCTCGGCCGGCGGCGCGAGCGCGTGCAGCACGGCGCGCAGGCTCGCGAGGTTCGACGCGTGCAGCCCGGAGCGGTCGATCTCGGCGTGCGTCACGACGCGAATCGAGACCCGCTCGGCGCACGCGACCACGGCTCGGAAGAGCTCCTCCCGGCGCGCGATGTCGAGCTCCTTCGAGTCGTTGAGGTACGCGAGCGGACGGACGCGGTGGTCGCGCAGCGTCCCGTAGTCGAGCAGGACGCCGGCTACGACGAGCGGTCCTGCCAGCGATCCACGCCCCGCCTCGTCGGCCCCCGCCACATAGCGGGCGCCGAGGCGGCGGTCGAAGCTAAGAAGCCTTCTCCCGGTCCTCGCCGTCGTCGTCCGCGGACTGGTCGTCGTCGGCGGCGGACTCATCTGGCTCGAGCTCTGCCTCGGCTCCGGCTTCGACTTCGAGCTCATCGCTCTCGTCGGGGCCGTCGTCCTCGGCTTCCTGGTCGGCGGGTGGGGCATCGGTCGAGAATACCCCGCCACCGTACTGCTTGGCACGGACGCGCGCCTTCTTCCCCACTTTCTTGCGCAGGTAGTAGAGCTTTGCGCGATTCACGTCACCGACCTGCACGATCTCGATGCGGTCGATCTTCGGCGAGTGGAGCGGGAACGTTCGCTCGACACCGACGCCGAACGACTGCTTGCGGACGGTGAACGTCTCACGCACGCCGGCGCCCTGGCGCTTGATGACGGTGCCTTCGAAGACCTGGATCCGGGAGCGCGAGCCCTCGATCACGCGGAAGTGCACCTTCACCGTGTCGCCCGCCTTGAACTGCGGCAGGTCTTTGCGCAGCTGTCGCTGCTCGAGTGCCTGGATCACCTTGCTCATAGGAAGGACGGCCGCGAGGGCCGACGGGCAATGCTAGCGAAAGCGCACCCGCGTCAGCGGCAGGATCAATACAAACCCGAGCAAGACGAGCGCCGTGCGAAAGCCGATCCGCATCGGCGGCCAGTAGACGAAGAACACCTCGCCGATGATGTTCTCGCGCGGCACGGCCCCCCACTCGCGGGAGTCGCACGACTGCCCGCGGTTGTCCCCCATGAAGAAATAGCGGCCCTCGGGGATCTTCTTTGGGTCGTGCGTTTGCTGGTCGCGCCGGCCGCCGCGAACATAAGGCTCGACGAGCCGCTTCCCGTTGATGAAGACGACGCCGTCGCGCTCCTCCCACGTCTCACCCGGCAGCGCGATGAGCCGCTTGACGAACGTCCCGCCGGCGCCGCACTTCGCCTCGGCCGACTTCGGCGTCTTGAACACGACGATGTCCCCGCGGGCCGGCTCCCTGAAGTGGTAGATGAACCGGTTCGCGAGCACGCGGTCGGAGAAGCGCGACTCGCAACCTGAGCCGGGCCGCGCGCAGTGAAGCGTGGGCTCCATCGAGGACGACGGGATGCGATACGGGTTCACGACCCACGCTTTGATCGCGAGCACGATCGCGACTGCCCCGATGATCGTCACCGCCCAGTCGATCGTGACCCGGAGCGAGCGCGGGAGCCCGGCGGTGGCGCGGACAACCGGGTTGCGCGAGTGCCGCGCGCGCTCCTGGCGCTCACGCTCGAGCCGCTCCTCCGCGGTCTCGGCCTGCCCGAGGTCGCCGGGCCAGCCGTCGGCGCTGCCGTCGCCCGTCGGCGCCCCGAAGAGCGCGTCCTCGTCCTCCCAGCGGACGGGCTCGAAGTCGGAAGGCGGCCGTTGCTCGGTCAAGCCGCGCTCCGCGCCCGGCTCTGCGCCCGCCGCCATTCGTCGATCCGGGCATGGTTGCCGGAGAGAAGGACGTCGGGCACTGGCCAGCCTCGGAACTCGGCGGGCCTCGTGTACTGCGGGTACTCGAGCCCGCCGTCGAGTTCCTCCGAAAACGTCTCGATGCGGCCGGACTCCTCGTCGCCGAGCGCGCCGGGCAGAAGCCGCGTCACCGCGTCGACGATCACCATCGCCGCCAGCTCACCGCCGGAGAGGATGTACGGGCCGATGGAGATCGCATCCGAGCACAGGTGCTGCACGATGCGCTCGTCGAAGCCCTCGAAGCGAGCCGAGAGCAGCGTCAGCCGCTCCTCCGCCGCGAGCTCCTCGACGACGGCCTGGTCGAGATGCCTCCCCTGCGGTGTCAGCGCCACGACGCGATGGTCAGGGACTCCGCCGTAGACGACGTCGAGCGCCGCTGCAGCGACATCCACCCGCAGCAGCATCCCGGCCCCGCCTCCGTAGGGGTCGTCGTCCACCTGCCCGCCCGTGAGCGGCGTGAAGTCCCGATAGTTGAAGAGCCGCAGGTCGAGCCCGTTGCCGAGGACGCCGGCGACCGGCGGCCGCTCGGTGAGCCATGCGAAGGCCGAGGGGACGAGGGTGAAGACATCGAGTTGCATGAGCGCGTGGTGAGGTTAGCCAGCTTCCGCGAAGCCCCGGGCAACAACGATCCGCCCGCCGTCGACGTCGACCTCGAGCACGCACGCCTCGTGGAGCGGTAGCGCGAGCCCCGAGTCGAGCTCGAGCACGTCGTTCGCCACACCCGGCTCGACCGCCTTCACGCGCCCGAGCGCTCGGCCTCCCTCCTCCTCGACGGAGAGCCCGACGAGCTGGAACACGTAGTACGTGTCCTCCTCGGGCGCCGGCAGATCGCTCGCCGGCACCTGGAGCACAGCGCCGCGCTCGACCACGCGGTCGAGGGCGATCACGGGACGGCCTCTGGCGCGCTTCGACGCGACGACGCGGGCCGGTTCACCGTCAACCGACAGCTCCGCGCCGACCTCGAAGCGTCGCGGATCCTCACTGGCGTCCTCGACCACGAACCACCCGTCGCGCCCGTGCGGCCGGCCGACCCGGCCGACCTCCACGACCTCAGGCACCGAGGGCGTGCGGGTCGAAGTAGGCCGTGACCTCGGCGCGGCTCGGCCGGCCACCGCGGAAGTAGTCACCGGGAAACTCCGAAGTCTCGAGCCCGGCCGGGTCGTACGCCGTTCGCCGGTGCTCCACCGCGGGTCCGAGCGCGAGCCAGTAGGCTCCCGGCTCGTCGTCGTAGGGCATCCCCACGCTGCCGGCGTTGACGACCGTGACGCCTGCGATCTCGCGCGAGAACTGCATGTGCGTGTGGCCGCACACGACGAGGTCGGCCTCGACGCCGGCAAACGACGGCGCAACGGCCTCCTGGGCGGTTCGCTCGAGGAAGATGTCGGTGTCGTTCTGCGGCGTGGCGTGGCAGAACAGCACGCGCCCGATGCCCTCGACGTCCAGCGCCAGCCGCTCCGGCAACTCGTGGAGGAACGCGATTTGCTCCTCGGAGTGCTGTTCCCGCACCCAGCCGATCACGTCGGCAGGCGCCAGCCCCGGCTCGCTCGGAGTCAGCTCCCGGTCGGCGTTGCCGCGGATCCAGCGGACGCGCTCGCCGAGCGTCTGCAACCGCTCGAGCGTTTCGGCGGGCAGGGGGCCGGCCGTGACGTCACCGCCGACCACGATGGCCGCGTCGTCCGGCACTTCGGCCAGCACGGCCTCGAGCGCCGGGAGGTTGCCGTGGACGTCATAGAGGGCGGCGACCCGCATCCTGCTCACTCGTCCTCGGCAATCTCGAGCATCGTCCGCCGGTCTCCGCGCGCGCCCGCAGCCCTCGCGAGAATGCGCAGGGACTGGACGGTGCGACCGCGGCGGCCGATGATCATGCCGCGATCGCTCTCCGCCACGTGGAGCCGTAGCACGAGCTCGCCGTCGGGCCCGTCGAGCTCCTCGACGCGCACGGCGTCAGGCTCGGCGACAAGCCGCCGCGCGAGATAGAGGACAAGGTCTGCCGGCACAGTCAGGAGCGGGGACAGGATGAATCCAGTCCCCTAGGCGGCAATCCCCTTCGCCTTGAGCAGCTTCGCCACGGCGTCGCTCGGCTGAGCGCCTTTGCCGAGCCACTCCTTCACCTTCGCCTCGTCGAACTCGATGATCGACGGGTCCGGCTGCGGGTTGTAGCGGCCGACGATCTCGATGAACCGCCCGTCGCGCGGCGAGCGCTGGTCGGCGACAACCACCCGGTAGATCGGGTTCTTCTTCGACCCGACACGGGTCAGTCTCATGCGTACTGCCATCGTTCTCCTTTCACCTGCGTTCTATCGCCTCACGGCCATGCCGGGGAACGTGGGCATCTTGCCCTTCGACATCTGCTTCATCATCTTCGCCATCTGCTTGCGGGCTTTGAGCAGCTGGTTCACCTGCTGGACGGTCGAGCCGCTGCCGTCCGCGATCCGCTTACGGCGAGAGCCGTCGATGATCTCGGGGCGGCGCCGCTCGTCGAGCGTCATGGAGAGAATGATCGCCTCCGTACGGTCGAGCTCGCGCTCGTCGACGTCGACGCCCTTCAGCTGCTTGCCGAGGCCGGGCACCATCGAGAGGACGCCCTGGAGCGGCCCCATCTTCCGCATCATCTTCGAGCTCTGGAGGAAGTCCTCGAACGAGAACTCGCCGGCGAGCAGTCGCTGCTCGATCGCCCGCTTGTCCTCCTCCTCCACGGCCTCCTCGGCCTTCTCGATGAGCGTGAGCACGTCACCCATGCCGAGGATGCGCGAGGCCATGCGATCGGGGTGGAAGACCTCGAGCTGATCGAGCTTCTCGCCGACCGACGCGAGCTTGATCGGCTTGCCGGTCACCTCTCGGACGGACAGGGCTGCGCCACCGCGGGCGTCACCGTCGAGCTTCGTGAGGACGACGCCGTCGAACGCGACCCGCTCCTGGAAGGCGAGCGCGACAGCGACCGCCTCCTGTCCCGTCATCGCGTCGAGCACGAGGAGGACGTTGTGCGGCGTCGTCTCGTCGCGGATCCGCGCGAGCTCGTCCATGAGCGCGTCGTCGATCTGAAGACGACCCGCGGTGTCGACGATGACGGCGTCTCTGCCCTGGGCACGCGCCTGCTCGATCCCCGCGCGCGCGGCCGCGACCGGATCCTCCCGCTCGCCGGAAGCAACGGGGATCTGCAGCTCGCGGCCCAGCTGCTCGAGCTGGGTGACGGCGGCGGGTCGCTGGAGGTCGGCGGCGACCAGGAGCGGCGAGCGGCCGTCCTTGCGCAACATGAGCGCGAGCTTGCCGGCGGCCGTCGTCTTCCCGGAGCCCTGGAGCCCGACGAGGAGGATCACCGTCGGCGGCCGGCCTGCGAAGACGAGGCGGGAATCGCCCCCGCCCATCGTCCGCGTGAGCTCCTCGTGGACGATCTTCACGACCTCCTGGCCCGGCGTGAGGCTCTTCGTGACCTCCTGCCCGAGCGCCCGCTCCTTGACCCGCGCCGTGAACTCCTTAACCACGTCGAGATTGACGTCGGCCTCGAGCAGCGCGAGACGGATCTCGCGCATCGCTTTCGAGATCGTCTCCTCGTCGAGCGTCCCCCGCGAACGAAGGCCGCCGAGGACCGCTTGGAGCTTGTCGCCCAGGGCGTCGAACATCGGCCGGAAAGGGTAGCTGCGAAGGTCGCGCTATCCTCGGCAGGCCGATGAGACGCGTGCTCGGATTCGCCGCGATCGCCGTCGTGCTGGCCTCGACCGTCGCTGCCGCGACGCTCCCCGGCAAACGCATCGCGATCGCCAGAGGATCGGGGCCGTTCGCGATCGCCGTCGCGCACGGGCAGGTGAACACACCGAAGGCGCTCTACGCGAAGCTGAGCGGGAAGGTCGGCGACGCGACGGTACTCGTCGACTGTCTTGTGGGAGCCGAGGCGACGCCGATCACGTACCGCCGCCCTCGGGCGGCGCTCTTCCGGTTTCCCGTCAGGCCGGCCGGAGCGGACATCTGCCACGTGACGGCAACGGTGTCGGGCCGCGGCAAGATCGTCGCCGAGCTTCGCGCCGTTCGCTAGAGCATCGCGAGCCGCGTCGTCATCGCTGTCTCCGCCAACTCCTGGACGTCGTGGTGTCCGGTGACCGCAGGAATGAAGACGTCCCGCTCGAGCGCGTGCAGCTTCACGTCTGTCTTCGCCGTCACGGTCGCCGTCCGCGGCACGTCCTTGAGCAGCGCGATCTCTCCGAAGTAGTCGCCGGGCCCGAGCTCCGCCACCCAGCGTCCCTCCTTGGAGACGACGACGGCTCCCTCCTCGATCGCGTAGAAGCGGTGACCCTCTTCTCCCTCGTGGATGAGAACCTCGCCCGCCGCACCCTCCAGGGGTATGAGCGCCCGTGCCAGTCGTTCGAGGATGGGCTCGGGTAGCGCAGCGAAGATCGAGATCCGGCGCACCAGCTCGAGGCCTGCCGGTGCGAGCGCGGTCAGGTCGATCCGGTGCAGGCCGGCGAGCGTCAAGAGCACGATCGCGGAGACCGCGCCGCCGAGCACGGCAAGCGCCAGACGTATCCCCAAAGTCTCGATGAGCAGCGGCATCAGCAAGGCGCCTCCTGCCATCGCACCGATGATCGCGCTCTCCATCGCGCCGAAGACACGGCCCATGACGGCATCGGGCACCGTGCGCTGGAGGATCGTGTAGGCGTTGATGTCGACGACGGAGTTGCCGAGACCGACCAGCGCCATCGCGGCGGCGGCCACTGCGACGGTCGGCCACGCGGCGATCGCCAGCAGGGGCGCCGACCAGAGGAGCACCCCGACTCCGAAATCAGTGCGAGACGGCTCCGCTGTGCCAGCACGAGAGCGACAAAGCCGCCTACGAGTCCTCCGATTCCCATCACGGCATTGAGGTAGCCGAGCCCCGAGCTCCCGAGGTCGAGCTCGCCGAGCGCGAGTGCCACGACGAAGACGAGGGAGGCGCCTGCGACGACGGTCTGCGCGCAATACACGCCGATCACGAGCCGCAGGTCGCGGCTACCGAGAATGGCACGGAACCCGGTGCTCGCGTTGCCGAGAAAAGTGCCGCGTTCGTCGGCCGTTTCGACGGCCCGGACGACCGGCGGCGCTCGAAGCGCGACGATGATCGCCGCAGACCACAGGAAGCTGGCCGCGTTCACGATGTACACCGTCTGAATGTCGGCGACAGCGAGCAAGAGCCGCCCAGTGCCGGGCCGAGGAAGAAGCCGACGCTCTCGATCGTGCTCGATGCCACGTTCGCAGCGGTGAGCTCGCCGGGATCGCGCGCCAGCCCGGGAAGCAGCGCTGCTTGCGCGGGACGGAAGCAGGTCCCCACGAGCGCCGTCGCAATCGCGAGCCCGTAGACGGCCAATGGCGGCCCGTCCGCTGCGATTACACCGGCCGCGACGAGCACGAGCGCCGCGCGAACGACGTCCGAGACGAGCATCACCCACTTGCGGGGGTAGCGGTCGGCCAGGGTCGACGCGAGCGGAAGCACAACCGCCATGGAGAGGTAGCGCACGACACCAAGGAGGCCGACAGCCGCAGGGCCGCCCTGGTCGTAGGCGTACACGGCCACGGCGATCGCGTACGCCCAGTCGCCCACGATGGAGCCCACAAGGCGAGCTGCACGCGGCGAAGCCCCGGGTTCGAGAAGACGCTGACGAGGGCCTGCCCCGACTCTCGGAGCTTCGCGGCGAAGTCGTGCACGGAGCTAGAGGCTTGATGTGAATTAGCGGCCGTCATAGGCGGCGAGAGCACGTACCGGGCGGCCGCTGAGGGTGTTGAGCAGCATCCCGAGCGTCAGTGCGAGCAGGCGCTGGGCGACGCGCACGGCCAGG
>JBOGZW010000038.1:0-12216 GCA_050697575.1 Gaiellaceae bacterium
GTATAAAAAGGGGTATAAAATCGCGCCCGACGCGCCTGATCTGTAAACAAAAGGCCCCGCTTAGCAGGGCCTTTTGTAGTAGCGGGGGCAGGATTTGAACCTGCGACCTCCGGGTTATGAGCCCGGCGAGCTACCTGACTGCTCCACCCCGCGTCGCGGCGGCCAGTATAGCGCCGCTCGCTAGAGTCAGCGCGTGCCCTCGTACGTCTGGATAGCGCTCGGCGTCTTCGTCGTCTGCCTCGTCGGCGGCTCGATCTGGGCGCTCGTCAACGGGCTGCGCGCCTGGCGGCGAGGCCTTCCGGCGCTTAGGCGGATGAACGACGCATCGGCATCGCTGAACGGGCGATCGACCGAGCTCGAGCGTCGCCTCGCCGCGCTCGAGCCGAAGACCTCGCAGCTCCAACGCGACGTCGCACGCCTCCAGCGCTCGGTCGCCCGCGTTCGCGTGCTTTTCGGCGGCGTCCACGAGGCCAAGACGGTGTATCGCCTCGCACGCTTCTTCACGCCTTGACGCGCGTCGCGGCTGTCGACCTCGGCACGAACTCGACGCGCCTGCTCGTCGCAGACGTCGATGGCGGCGACGTGAGCGAGATCGTACGCAGGCTCGAGATCACGCGGCTCGGTGAAGGGGTCGACGGACGGCGCCGCCTTCTCCCCCTCCCCATCGCACGGGTTCGCAACTGCCTTGCCGACTACCGGCGCGAGCTGGAGGGCCTCGGCGCCGCACGGACCCTCGCCATTGCCACGAGCGCCGTCCGCGATGCCGAGAACGGCGAAGCGTTCCTCGGCGAGATCGAGTGGAGCTACGGGTTCGCGACGCAGCTGCTCTCCGGGCACGACGAGGCGCTGATGACCTTTCGCGGGGTCACGGCGGGTCGCGTGATCGAGGAGAACACCGTGGTCGTCGACGTCGGAGGCGGCTCTACGGAGCTCGTGCTCGGAGGCCCCGACGGCGTCTCCTTCCACACGAGTCTCGACCTCGGCTGCGTGCGGATGACCGAGCGGTTCGCTGACGACGTCGAGGCGTGCGCGGCCCACGTCCGCTCGGCGCTCCCCGACGTCGAGCCGGGCACCGCGATCGGCGTCGCAGGGACGGTGACGTCGCTGGCCGCGCTCGACCTGGGTCTCATCGAGTACGACGCCGAACGCGTGCACGGCCACGTGCTGTCACGCGAAGCCGTGGATGAGCTGCTCGAGCGGCTCGCGGCGCTGCCGCTGGAGGAACGGCGTCGCGTGCCGGGCCTCGAGCCGGAGCGCGCGCCGGTGATCGTGGCCGGAGCCGTCATCGTTCGCGAGGTGCTGAAGCGCTACGGCCTGGATGCGCTCGAGGCGAGCGAGCAGGACATCCTCCACGGCGCGGCGCTCGCAGCAGCGGAGCTGCCTGCCGCGGAAGAAGGCGCAGCTCCGCCAGGCGCCTATACCTGCTGCTAATGAGATTCGGCCTCGTCGTCTCGAACATCGGCTCGTTCTCGAAGCCGGGGAACGTCGTGCAGCTCGCGGAACAGGCCGAGGCGGCCGGCTGGGAGGCGTTGTTCCAGTGGGACCACCTGGCGTGGGTCTGGAACGGGCCGACCGTCGATCCCTGGGTTACGCTCGCCGCAGTGGCGACCAAGACCGAGCGATTGCTGCTCGGAACCTGCGTGACGCCGGTGCCCCGCCGCCGGCCCCAGGTGCTCGCCCTGCAGGTCGCGACGCTCGACGAGCTCTCGGGCGGTCGGGCGATGCTCGGCGCGGGCCTCGGTGGCAATCGCAAGGAGTTCGAGGAGTTCGGCGAGAGCTTCGACACGGAGCGCCGCTGGCACCTGCTCGAGGACGGCCTCCGGCTAATTCGCGAGCTCTGGTCGGGCCAGCTCGGGCCGCGCGACGTCCCGATCTGGATCGGGGGGAACAGCGGCCGCGCCCGAAGGCTGGCAGCGGCGTACGACGGCTGGCTTCCCGACTCGACGGCGACCAGCGAGATGAGCATGTCCCCGGAGGACATCCGGGACGAGTCCGTCCACGAGATCGCCGTCATGGGCTACTCGGCCCCTGGCCAGCGTGAGCTGCACGACGCGTACGCCCGGGCCGGCACGACATGGTGGCTGGAGAGCCTGCACAACCGGCGCGGCACGCTCGACGAGCTTCGGGAGCGCGTCGCGGCCGGTCCCTAGTACTAGGCGGCCGGCGGCAGCTCGGGCGGCTCGTCCTCTGCCAGCCGGCGCTGGAGAACGCTGCGGGAGAGGACGCCAACGAGCCTGCCGTCCTCGACGACCGGCACACGTTCGAGGTCCTCGTCTTCCAGCAGCTGGAACGCCTCGTCCACGGGCATGTCGGCATCCACAGTGAACCGCGGCGGTTCGGCGATGTCGCCAAGCGCCGTCTTGCGCGGGTCACGCCCGGCGGCGACGACCTCACGGACGAGCGTCGTTCGCGTGACGACGCCGACCAGCCGGCCGCCGTCTTCCGTGACCAGCACCGCACGGACGTCCGGCTGGGCGAGCCGGTCTCCTGCCTCCACAGCCGTCGCCGAAGCCGCCAGCGCCGCCGGCTCCGCGACCATCGCCTCCCGTGCCAGCGTCACGGGAACAGCCCTCGTGCGTCGAGCGCCGCCGCCACCTCGCGGATCCCGCAGACGAGGGCAGCATCGCGGAGGGTCAGGCTGCGCTCCTCCGACAGCTCCCAGACGCGGTCGAACGCCGTCGCCATCTTCTCGGCGAGCCTCGAGCGGATCTCGTCCCGATCCCAGAAGAAGCGACCGATGTCCTGCACCCACTCGAAGTACGAGACGGTGACGCCGCCGGCGTTCGTGAGGACGTCCGGCAGCACCGGGATGCCGCGGCCAGCGAGGATCTCGTCCGCCTCCAGCGACGTGGGGCCGTTGGCGCCTTCCGCGACCATCCGCGCACTGATCCGCGGCGCGTTCTCGGCCGTCAGCTGATCCTCGAGCGCGGCGAGGACGAGCACGTCGCAGGGCAGCTCGAGCAGCGCGGCGTTCGTGATGTGTTCGTGCCCCTCGTACTCGGCGAGTGGCGCGCCGGCGCCGGTCCAGTCCAGAAGCGCTGTCACGTCGAGCCCGTCCTCGTCGTACAGCCCGCCCGAGTAGTCTCCGACGCCGACGACGGTCGCGCCCCGGTGGGCCAGCTCGTCCGCGGCGACCCCGCCGACCTTGCCGAAGCCCTGGACGACACACCGTTGCTCGGCGAGGTCCCATCCCAGGCGCCGGCACGCGCGCTCGATCACCATCACGACGCCCGCACCCGTCGCCTCGTGACGGAACAGCGAGCCACCGAGCGAGATGGGCTTGCCGGTCACGATCTCCGGGACCGCGTGGCCCATCTGCATCGAATACGTGTCCATCATCCAGGCCATCGTTTGCTCGTTCGTGGCCATGTCGGGTGCGGGAATGTCCTCCTTCGGCCCGATGACGGGCGACAGCTCCGCCGTGTAGCGCCGGGTGAGCCGCTCGATCTCGCCCACCGACATGTCCCGCGGATTGCAGCGAACGCCACCTTTCGCCCCGCCGTAGGGAAGCCTCAGCAGGGCGCACTTCCACGTCATCCACATCGCGAGCGCGGCGCATTCGCCGAGCGACACGTGCGGGTCATAGCGGACGCCGCCCTTCGTCGGCCCGAGCACCGTCGAGTGCTGCACGCGGTAGGCGGGAAACACCCCCACTTCCCCGGAGTCGAGGTGGATGGGCACGGAGACGACGATCGCTCGTTCCGGGTAGCGGAGCCGCTCGGCGATCCTCGACGAGATCTCAGAGTGCTCGAGTGCGCCTTCGAGCTGCGCGAGCGCGGTGCGCCAGAGCGGCGCATCCCACTCGAGCGTCGTCGGTTCCTCCACCGCGGCCATGGGAGAGGAGTGTAGGTCGTACGCGTCGAATCGGCCCCGGTGCGCCATCCGCTCAGGGTCACCGCCACGCTCTCGCTGCTTGCGTATGCGAGTGCGGTCCTGGCGCTCTTCACGCGCCGCCGGAACGACACGTCGGCGTAGCTACAGTTGCGGCGTGAGGCTCGCCGCGGCCATCGTCCTCCTCGCGCTCGTCGCCGCCGGCTGCGGAGGTGGCGGAGGGAGCAATGCCGAGGAAGAGGCATGGGCCGACGAGGTGTGCACGACCATCGCGTCGTGGCGGACGGAGGTCCAGACGATCGTCACCAATGCGACCAACGACCTCACTCAGCCAGGCGCGACGCGCGCCGACCTCGAGGCGGCTATCGACAACGGCCTTGACGCGACGAAGACGCTCGTCGAGGATCTGCGCGCGGCCGTGCCTCCGGACACTCCCGACGGAGACGAGGCGAAAGCGGCGGTCGACGCGTTCCTCGACGACGTCCAGGCGTCGGACGACAAGGTACGCAGCGCGCTGGCGGGCCTCCCCGAAAACGCCGGCCTGGCCCAGGTCATCGCGGAGCTCTCCGGCCTCGCCACGAGCCTCCAGACGACGGTGGACAACGGCCGCGCGCTCGTCACCGAGCTCACCGAGCTCGGCGGTTCGCTGAAGGACGCCTTCGAGAGCGCCGACTCCTGCCAGGAGCTGGGCGAGCCCGAGTAACCCATCCCGCCGCCGCGACCCGACCTGGCGGGCGCGGCTCACGAGCGCTCACGGAGAACACCTTTCCTCCCGCCTGGAAGTCGTCAGACTTCCAGGCGACTGATGCCGGGGGAGGGAGTCGAACCCTCACGCCCCCGAGGGGGACACCCGATTTTAAGTCGGGCGCGTATGACCAGTTTCGCCACCCCGGCGGCGAAAGCTTAGTTGCCGCCGGGCACCATCTGGCTGACAGGGAAGCGCTCCGGCCCCTTACCGCGGAACGTGTCCCTGAACGCCGCGAACGCCTTCTCGTCGAACTTCGGAAGTGTCGCGATGTAGACGGTCCCATTGCTGGCTCCGCCTTCGGGCACCGTCCACACGGTGAGCGCGATCCTGCTGCCGAGTGCCTCGTGCTTCGGATACGTCACGCCCGGATACGGATCGGGGACCGGCGTGATGATGATGCCGTTCTCGTCCTCCTCGTAAAATGCGTCGAGCGCGGCCCGGTTGGCGGCGGAGATGTCAGGGCCGTACCAGATGGCGACGCCGCCATGCTCGAGGTTGTGAACGGCCTGACGCGGGTCGACCGGTAGCCGGTAGTTGCCCCAGATCGAGGTCGTCGGGTTATGGATGCCGCTCGACGCCGGGAACGTCTGGTACCTCACGCGCTGGTTCGGATCGGACATGTGCTTTTGTGCCCCGCCGGCGCTCCTCGAGACGAGTGTGCCGCCCGCGGCCGTCACCGCCGCGCGCACCCTCGCGACGTCGGCGGCCGTTACCTCGCCGCCGCCGCTGCCTCCGCCGCTCAACATCACGACGAGCGCCACGACCAACGCCACGACGCCGGCGAGCCCCACACCGATGAGGACGTTCGTGCTCGGCATCGCAAAGCCACCGCCGCCCACGTCCTGCTTCTGCCGGACATTGGGCGCCTGGACCTTCCGGGGAGGGGCGGGGGCTTGAACCTTTTTCGCCATGGCCGCGCAGGTTAGCTGGCGACCGGTGCCCCGGTGGCGAGGAACTCGCGCACGTCCTCTCGCTCCTCGACGATTCGGCACGGAGGCAGGGAGTCGAGGAACGCGCGCCCGTAGGGACGCGTGCGGATCCGCGGGTCGAGCAGGCAGACGACTCCCCGGTCCGCGCGGCTGCGGATGAGGCGGCCGAAGCCCTGGCGAAGCTGAAGCACGGCCGACGGCAGGGCGTAGGACGCGAACCAGTCGCCGCCTTCTGCGCGGATGCGCTCGCACCGGGCTTCCACGAGCGGATCGTCCGGAGGCTGGAACGGCAGCTTGTCGATGACGAGCAGCGACAGCGCTTCTCCGGGGATGTCGACGCCCTGCCAGAAGGTGCCCGTGGCGACGAGCACCGAGCTCACGTCCTCGCGGAAGCGCTCGAGCAGCCGCTCCCGCGGCGCCTCCCCCTGGACGAGCAGCTCGTGGCCGATCTGCCCGCGAAGGCGCTCGGCGACCACCTCGAGCGTGCGGTACGAGCTCGTGAGGACGAGCGCGCGGCCCGACGACAGCTCGCAGAGCTCAGCCGCCTCCTCGGCCACGTGCGCCGCGGCGTCGCCGAGCCGGGGGTCAGGCAACCCGTTAGGCAGATGAAGCAGCGCCTGCTCGCCGTAGTCGAACGGCGAGCCGACCGCCAGCTCGCGCGCGCCACGCAGGCCGAGCCGGTCACGGACGAAGCCGAAGTCGCCTTCCGTCGTCAGCGTGGCCGAGACGAGGATCGCCGTCGGTCCCCCCTCCCACAGGGCCTCGCGCAGGCGGCGCGAGACGTCCACTGGCGCCCAGCCGAGAGCGCCGGGCTCCGCCCAGACGACGCGGTCGAGCTCGTCGGTGTCGAGACATGCGTGCGCGTTCGCCGCTCCCATGCGGGCACGGGCCGCCAGGAGGTCGAGCTCGTCGTTCACGCCCGTGAGCGCCGCTGCGAGCTCCGTCATCCGATCGGCGAGCGCGCGTCCTTTGACGAGCGGCGGCTCCCGGAGACGACGGCGTCCAGATCGCGGCGCGACCGAACGGACGAGCGCGCCACCCGCACGCCGCACGCGATCGAGCACCTTCACCGGCACGGGCACGCCCGCCTCCAGACAGGCTCGCCCGACGTCACGCTCCAACCGGCTGAGGCCGTAGATGGACACGCCGCCGCCGAGCCACGAAGCCGCCGTGTCCTCGAGACGGTGTGCCTCGTCGAAGACGACGGCGTGGTGCTCGGGGAGGATGGAGGCATCCGTCTCCTCGCGAAGACCGAGGTCGGCGAAGTAGAGCGCGTGGTTCACGATGACGAGATCCGCAGCGCGCGCTTGCCGCCGGGCGGCCTCTGAGAAGCACGTCGCCGTGAACGGGCACTTGCGGCCGAGGCAGCCGTCAGCGCCGACCGCGAGCTCGCCCCAGAGCGTGTCCGCAGGCTCGAACGGAAGCTCGGCCCTATCACCCGTCTCCGTCTCGTCGAACCACGGGCGCAGGAGCTCGAACGCGGTTGCATCCTCTTCTCTTGCCAGCAGCTGGCCGCCGAGCAGCTCGAAGCCGTGAAGCGCCTTGCGGCAGAGGTAGTTCTGGCGGCCCTTGAGCACGGCCACCTTTACATCACGGCCGATCGCCGCAGCGGCGATAGGCACGTCCTTCGTGAGCAGCTGCTCCTGGAGGGCCTTCGTCGCCGTCGCCACGACAACGCGGCGGCCGGAGGACAGCGCCGGGATGAGATACGCGAGACTCTTGCCCGTGCCCGTGCCCGCTTCGGCGAGCAGATGCTCGCCCGCCTCGAGCGCATCGGCAACCGCCTGAGCGAGCTCGGCCTGCTCTGGACGCGGCTCGTAGGTCGGCAGGGCTTCTGCGAGGGCGCCTCCGGCTCCGAATACGTCGTCCATGCAGCCAGCGTATGGCGCGCGGCGGCGGTCGCCGGGAAAAGTTCGCTCGTAGCACGAATTCGGCCCCGGACGACTCTTGACGGACGCGTCCCCCGCGCCCTAGAGTCCTGCCATCAGATCCGGCGGGCTTTCGGGCCAGCCGGATCTGATGTTTTGTGGGGCTCTGTCCGACGTCCGCGCTACGCTCGTCGGCCCTCGTGATAGCCGCACTCCTCATAACGATCCTCGCCGCGGCAGCGCTCGCCGCGCTCATCGTCACGCTCGCGCGCAACGGTAAGACGCTCGTGGACGAGCGCCTCGGCGGCATCGAGCAGCGGCTCGACCGCCGGCTCGGTGAGATCGACGAGCGCGTCGACAGGCGGCTGGAAGGGATCGACGGCCGGCTGCTCTCGACGCAGCAGTCCACGGGCGAAACGGCAAAGGACCTCGTGGAGCGGCTCACGAAGCTCGACGGGGCGACTTCACAGATGCTTCAGCAGGCGGAGCAGATCTCGAGGCTCGAGCACGTCCTGCGCCCGCCGAAAGCGCGGGGAGGCTTCGGCGAGCTGCTGCTCGAGAACCTCCTGCGCGACCGGCTACCACCGTCCGCCTACGAGATTCAGCACGGCTTCAAGAGCGGCGAGCGAGTCGACGCAGTGATCAAGGTGGAGAAGCTGATCCCCGTCGACGCGAAGTTCCCGCTCGACAACTTCCAGCGGATGGTCGAGGCCCCTGACGAGGCTTCACGGACGCTCCACGAGAAGGCGTTCGCGCGGGACATGAAGGGTCATGTCGATGCGGTGGCCGAGAAGTACATCAAGCCCGCCGAGGGCACGTACGACTTCGCCTTCATGTACCTCCCCGCCGAGGCCATCTACTACGAGCTCGTGTCCGGCAAGACGGGGGCACTGCTCGACCACGCGCACGGCAGACGCGTCTTTCCCACGTCGGCGACGACGTTCACGGCGTACCTCCAGGTGATCGCGTTCGGGCTCAAGGGCATGGAGTTCGAGCAGAACGCCCATGAGGTGATGGCGTACGTCGCCGACCTCCGGAACGACTTCCTGAAGATGCGCGTGGACTTCGAGCTCGTGGGCAAGCATCTGTCGAACGCGCAGACGAAGTACATCGACTCCGAGAAGCGGTTCGACAAGTTCGACACGAAGCTCGAGCGAGCATCAGAGCATGACGCCATCGATGCCGCCGCACCCCCGCAGCTGGAAGCCGTGGATGCCGCCTGACGTTTAGTCCACTAGCGGGGCGCGCCGCCCCGCCCTTTACAGTGGAGTCGAAATGACTACGGAAGGCGTTCGCGATCTCATCGTCATCGGCGGCGGTCCCGCCGGCTACACGGCAGCCCTCTACGCTGCGCGGGCAAATCTCCGCCCGCTCGTCATCGAGGGCATCCAGTGGGGCGGCCAGCTGATGATCACGAGCGACGTCGAGAACTACCCCGGCTATCCCGACGGCGTCCTCGGGCCGACGATGATGCAGGACTTCCGCCGGCAGGCCGAGCGCTTCGGAGCCGAGTTCCGCACGGACGACGTGACGCGGGTCGACTTCTCGGAGAGGCCGTTCCGCGTGTACGTGGGCGACGACGAGCACCGCGCGGAGGCGGTCATCGTGGCGACTGGTGCCAACGCGCGGCAGCTGGGCCTCGACACGGAGCTCTCGCTTCAGGGACGAGGAGTGTCGTACTGCGCCGTGTGCGACGCCGCGTTCTTCCGAGACCGAAACGTCGTCGTCGTCGGCGGCGGCGACTCGGCGATGGAGGAGGCGACGTTCCTCACGAAGTTCGCGACGAGCGTGACGCTCGTACACCGGCGCGACGAGTTTCGGGCCTCGCCGATCATGCTCGACCGCGCACGCGAGAACGCGAAGATCGAGATCCTGACGCCGTATGTCGTCGAGAGCGTCCTCGGCGAGGACGTCGGCAAGGCGACCGGTGTCGTCCTGCGCCATGTCGACTCCGGCGAGACGCGCGAGATCCCGGCGGACGGCGTCTTCGTCGCCATCGGGCACGACCCGTCGACGGCGCTGTTCCTCGACTGGCTCGACCACGACGAGGCTGGGTACCTCATCGCCAAGGCGGGATCGACGGAGACGAACATCGCCGGCGTCTTCGCGGCGGGTGACGTCCAGGATCACGTGTACCGGCAGGCCGTGACGGCCGCGGGCTCAGGGTGTATGGCAGCACTCGACGCCGAGCACTTCCTCACGGAGCAGGCTCACGAGCGCCAGGCCGTCGCCGAGCGCGTTCGTACGTAGCGGCCGATCCCCCTGTGGAGCGATCGGCACAGAATTGGCACACCTCAGTGCCAGGCACCGGACCTGTCCGTTCAGTCCCCTCGGGGGATCGGGCGCGGCTAGTCTGAGCCGGCCGTGCCGTACTTCATCTGCCCGAACTGCAAGGAACGGTCGATCGACCACGATCGACGGGCGAGCCTCACCGACCCGACCGCCGTCGGCTGCAGCCGCTGCGGCTTCGGCTTCCTCTTCGAGCTTATGGACGACTACTACCCGGCTCCGACCACCGGCTTCATCGTGTGCGACAGGACTGGCCGCATCCTCGCCGTCGGGCGGGGTGTCTTCGAGTTGACCGGATACACCGAGCGGGATCTCATGGGGCACCCGATCAAGGAGGCGCTCTCGCTGAACGGAGACGAAGCCGGGCCGAGCCCTATCGCGACAGCACTGGAGTGGGGCGTGAGGCAGCTCGGCCGGAAGCTGGAGCTGAAAGCGGCGTCCGGAGCTCTGAAGTGCGTCACCGCCGACCTCTTCCCTGCCTACGACGAGGACGGCGGCTTGCTCGTGGCGCTCACTCCCACCTAGAGGCGCGCGGCCGGGCACAGGTCCACGAGCACGCAATCCTCGCACCGCGGAGCCCGCGCGAGGCATACGCGCCGCCCGTGCCAGATGAGAAGGTGCGGGAAGAGCCTCCATTCGTCCCGCGGCACGAGGCGAACGAGGTCGCGTTCGATCTTCACCGGGTCGTCCTGGCGCGTGAAGCCGAGTCGCTGTGAGAGGCGTCGCACGTGGGTGTCGACGACGACGCCCTGAGGATGACCGAGCTCACTCGCGACGACGTTCGCGGTCTTCCGCGCCACACCGGGCAGCCGCACGAGTTCGTCGACGGTCCGCGGCACGCGGCCGTCGTACTCCTCGATCAGCATCCGCATCGTTCCGCGCAGTGAGCGCGCCTTCTGCCGGAAGAAGCCCGTCGCGTAGATGTCACGCTGGAGCTCCGCTTCGGGCACGGCGAGGTAGTCCTCCGGCTGGCGGTACTTCCGGAAGAGCTTCTCGGTGACGCGGTTGACGTTCACGTCGGTCGTCTGGGCCGAGAGCATCACAGCGACCAGCAGCTCGAGCTCCGAGCCCGTGCGTAGGGCGATGGCCGCATCCGGGTGCGCAGCGCGCAGCCGCGCGATCGTCGGGCCGATGCGAGCCCGCTTCGGCCCCACGCGTCTCCGGGCTTCCGAGACGAAGCTACGCGCCAACGGCGGTTCGTAAGCGCGTTCCCGCGCAGACGATGTCGAGCGCAGGGCAGTCGGCGCACGCGCGCTCGCTCGGCGTGGGCGCGAACGCGCCGGCGCGGATGCGCCCGATCGCAGCGGAGAGCTGTGCTTCGAGCTGTGGAACGTCCCCGGATGCGAACACCGTCACGACGGGGTCGTCCGGCTGCTCGAGGAACTGGTAGACGACCTCGACCTTCTCCGACCCGGCGCGGAAGCACGCCAGGGCGTAGACGAGCCGCTGCAGGCCGTAGTCCGCCTCGGTCACCTCCTCCGGCGACGCTCCCTCGAGCGCGTTCGTCTTGAAGTCGACGACGAGCGCGTGGGGGCCCAGCAGGAGCACGTCGATGAAGCCGTGCAGCACGACGCCGTCGTGCTCGAACGAGAACGACGCCTCCTTCCGCGCTCCGTCGAGCGCCGATATCCGGCCGGCGAGCTTCGAGCCGCAGTAGGACGCGAGAAAGCCCTCGATCCTCTCGAGCTCCTCCGCCGTCGCATCGGGCCGGAGGGCGGCGAGGTCAGCGGGAACGGCCGGCGCGGCGAGGTCGATTCCCTCCAGCAGCTCGTGCACCGCGGACCCGACACCGACAGCGCCGAGCACCGTCTCGTGGCGCCGCTCACGCATCCCGGCGACGTACCGCGCGTAGAACTTCGCGGGGCACTCGTCGAACGTCGCCAGCGCACTGTACGAGAGCCGGCGCGCCTCGTAGGCCGGAGGCGGCTCGACGAGCTCGAGCGGCGGCAGCGAAGAGACGGGCGCCTCCGCCACCTCCTCCTCGGCGGAGAAGAGTGAGAGCTGCTCCTCCACGGCAGGCTCGGGCTCGCTCGCCGTCTCCTCGACCTCGGCGTGATACCGAGTAACGCGTAGCAGCAGCCTCGCGGCCCCCTGCTCGACCACGAGCGGCTCGTCGCCGACCTCGTCGAGCGGCACGGAGCAGAGCCGGTCGAGCACCCACGCCATCGGCGTCCGCGCCTCCTGCGCGCGCGAGGGATCGATCGACCCTGAGACGAGCAGCCGGTCGATGGCGCGCGTCATCGCGACGTAGTAGAGGCGCAGGCGCTCCGCCTCCTCAGCGGCCTGCTCCGCCGAGCGCACGGCCTCGTAGTCGAACGCGCCGCGGCGCTTTCCCGTCGCGGGGTTCAGTACCTTGAAGCCGAAGAGCCCGTCGGGTCGGCAGATGATCTCTTCTCCGCGCGACGGCGGCCGGTCGCGGCCCGCATCGGCGACGACGACGACGCGGAACTCGAGGCCCTTTGCCGCATGGATCGTGAGCAGCCGAACCGCGTCGCCCCCCTCCTCCTCGGCGAACGCCTCCGCCTCGTGTGCACCGGAGGCCTGCCGGTCG
>JBOGZW010000039.1:0-12186 GCA_050697575.1 Gaiellaceae bacterium
CGGCGATGCCGCACACCGCAGCTATCTCGTCGGACGCCTCGTCCGGCAATGGGATACCCAGGTCCGCCGGAGCGCTCGCGTGCTCGGCGAGCAGGCCGTCGCGCGAGAGCCCGAGGCCGCCGCTGAAGAGGTACACGCGCGTGCCGTCGGCGGCGCGGCCCACGCCCTCGCAGCCGGGGACGTACGGGAGCTCCGGGTGGCCCCCAAAATACCGTCCCAGGCCGACGTTGATGTCGATCGGATTCAACGACACGGCCGAGACTTGATAGATCGCCTCGCCAGTTGGCTCTGGCCGGTCAGCGAGCTCCGGCGGGCGGCCGAGCTCGCTGATCACCGCGGCTTTCACGTCTTCACCCTGTCGAGGAAGAGCGTGGCCCCGCGTGCCTCCTCGGTCTGCGGCACGGAGTCCTCGAGTCGCTTCAGCTCGGGGAACTGCGAGCGGTCGAGCGTCTCCACATCCGGCCAGCAGCACTCGACGAGGTTGCCGGCCGGGTCACGGATGTACATCTGGACGCTCCCGTCGGGCAGCTCGTGCAGCGCCTGGAAGAACGTGTCCTTCTCGAGAATCCCGAACTCTTTTGCCCGGCGGTACGCCGCCTCGAAGTCGTCGACGTTGATGCCGATGTGATGGAACTCGGGCGCCTCCGTGTCGCGCTCGAAGAGGTGCAGCTGAAGGTCGCCGAGCCTCAGATACTGGACGGGGAAGGCAAACGTGTACGTCGGTATCTTCTCCATGCCGAAGACCTCGACGTAGAAGCGGGTCGACTCCTCGAGATTGCGGGCGTTGATCGAAACGTGGTTGAAGCCCGTCGCACGCATCGCCGGGCCGAGATTACTACCGTCAAGCTGCGTCGCGAAGCCGCTCGAGGCCGTCGAGGACGAGGTCGAGGCCGAACTCGAACGTGCCCTCGTGCTCCTCCCCGGGCTCCGCGTGCTGCCTGATGTGGAGGGCGAGGTCGGGATACTCGTCGGCCGGGAACGTCTCGAGGAAGTCGGCCGCCAGCTCCTCGAGCTCCTCCGCGTCGAAGTCCAGGCTCGCCACGTAGAGCGTGAAGCCCATGACGTGGCTCTGGAAGACGTGGAACGCGTGGTACGTGAGCTCCTCCGGGAAGCCGCCTTCGCGAAAGCCGCGGAGCACAGCGTCCGCGAAGCGCATCCGCGGACCGCCGAACGTCTGGCTCGACATCCAGAGATTCGCGGCCCAGGGATGCTGTAGGAGCACCTCGTGCGCCGAGATCCCCCGCCGGCGCATTGCCGACTTCCAGTCGGCGGCGTCGGGAGCGAGGTCGATGTCCGTCGCGACGAGATCGACGATGCCGTCGACGATCTCGTCCTTCGACGCGACGTGGTTGTAGAGCGACATCGCCTCGACGCCGAGCTCCTGCGCGATCTTCCGCATGCTCACGGCCTTGATCCCGCCTTCGTCCGCGAGAGCCATCGCGGCCCGCAGCACGCGGTCCTTGCTCAACGGAGTGCGCTTCGTCTGTTTCGCCATGGTCCTTGACAGACTTACGCCGTACGTCTAATCTGCCGGCCGTAAACTTACACCGTACGTCAACGGGAGGCAACCCATGAAGGCGATCTTCCACGAGCAGTACGGGCCGCCGGACGTCGTCGAGGTCCGCGAGGTCGACACGCCGTCCATTGAGGACAACCAGGTACTCGTCCGCGTGCACGCCTCGTCCGTCAACCCGGCCGAGTGGTACGAGATCACGGGCCCCTGGTTCGCGAGGCTGTTCGGAGGCGGCATGCGCAAGCCGAAGAGCCCGCGCGTCGGGGCCGATCTCGCGGGGCGGGTGGAAGCAGTCGGCGGCGACGTCACGGAGTTTCAGCCGGGTGACGAGGTCTTCGGCACGTCGGGCGCATCCTGGGCCGAGTACGCCCCCGCCCGCGAGGTTCGCCTCGTGCCGAAGCCGGCCAACGTCTCGTTCGAGGAAGCGGCCGCCGTGCCCATCGCGGCCCTCACGGCTCTCCAGGCGCTACGCGACCACGGCCAGGTGCAGCCGGGACAGAAGGTGCTGATCAACGGTGCGTCGGGAGGCGTCGGCACGTTCGCCGTGCAGATCGCGAAGGCGTTGGGCGCCGACGTGACGGCCGTGTGCTCGCCGCGCAACGTCGAGCAGGCGCGCGAGCTCGGCGCCGACCGCGTCGTCGACTACACGCAGGAGGACTTCACGAAGCTCGATGTGCGCCACGACCTCCTCATCGACATCGCCGGCAGCAAGCCGTTCGGGAAGCTCAGGCGCGTCCTGACGCCGGAGGCCACCGTCGTGATCGTCGGAGCGAAGTTTCCGGGCCACGGGCTGGGCCCTATAGGCCATTTGGTGAGGATGCGCCTCGCCGGGATGCTCAGAAGCCAGAAGGTGAAGTTCTTCATCGCGAAGATCACGAAGGAGGACCTCGCGGTATTGCAGGAGCTGCTCGACAGCGGCAAGGTGAAGACGGTCATCGACAGGACGTTCGAGCTGACTCAGGTCGACGACGCCCTGCGCTACCTGGGTGAGGGCCACGCCCGAGGAAAAATCGTCATCACCATGTGACCGACGCGTAGTATCGATGGCTCACTGCCAGCGACCCGAGAGGGGGCTCGAGAATGGGCGTCAAGCCGATTCCGGAGGGCTACCACACCCTCACCGCAGTGCTCGCCGTCGAGGATGCGTCGGGCGCGATCGATTTCTACAAGAAGGCATTCGGCGCGAAGGAGCGGATGCGCATGGACGCGCCGGGCGGGAAGATCGCCCACGCGGAGCTCGAGATCGGCGACTCGCTGATCATGCTCTCCGATCCGTTTCCGCAGTCGAACGTCAAGCCGCCGAACGAGGTCGGCACGTCGACGACGAGCATCTTCGTGTACTCCGAGGACGTCGATGCCGCGATCGAGAAGGCGGTTGACGCCGGCGCGACGCTGACGACCGAGGCCGAGGACATGTTCTGGGGCGACCGCTTCGGGACGATCACCGACCCGTACGGCCACCAGTGGTCGATCGCGACGCACGTCGAGGACATCCCGCCCGAGGTCATCGCCGAGCGCGGCCAGGCGGCAATGGCGGAGATGATGAGCCAGGCCTGACAGCGTCGGCCGGGGCCGTCCGCCGGGGAGCGGGCGGCCCCCTCGCGCGCGGCTCTTACGGCAGCCTGACGACGATCTCGGTCTCGACCGGGAGGTCGAGCGACGCCGAGACGAGGCACTTCTGCTCAGCCTGCTCGGCGAGCCGCCGGGCGTCTGCCGCCCGATCGCTCTCGACCTCGAGCCGCATCCGTAGCCGCGTGAAGCCGAACCGTTCGTCCGAGCGCATGCCCGCGACGCCGTCGGCATCGACCGTCAGCCCCGAGTAGGCGAGACCCTCGCCGGCAGCAAGTCCCGTGAACGTGACGGCCAGGCACGATGCCGCCGCGGCGACGAGGAAGTCCTCCGGGCTCCACGTCGTGGGGTCGGTGCCACGAAACTCGGGCGGCGGGGTGATCTCGATCGACGGCTTGCCCGCGACTCGCGCCGCGACCCGTCGGCCACCGATGTGCTCGACCGACAGCGGGAAGTGGAATTCCTTCGGCCGCACGCGCGCGCTGGTTGTGGCTGCTGCAAGCATCACGGACCTCCTTCTCCCGCTGCGTAGCGAACGACCCTGGCCAAACGCTCTCGAACCTCCGCCGCGACCGGCGCCAATTCGTCGTTGCCGACGATGGAGAGCATGCGCTCGGCGTCGATCGCCGCGATGTGCGTCTCGTCGCCGTCGCGGTAGACGACGACGTTGCACGGCAGGAGCGTGCCGAGCTCCGGGTCTGTCTCGAGCGCCATGTGGGCGAGTGGCGGATTGCAGGCGCCGAGAATGGTGTACGGCTGGCGCTCGATCCCGAGCTTCTCCGCGAGCGTCGCCTGGACGTCGATCTCGCACAGCACGCCGAAGCCCTCCCTCTTCAGCTCCTCGCGCACGCGCTCGACTGCGTCCTCGAACGGCAGGGCCGTCCTCTCGCTCAGCGTGTAGGCAGTTCCAAGCATTCGCACTCCTCCTCGAGATAGCGGCGGCGCGCCTTGGCCGCCTTCTGTCGTTGCGCCTCGGCCTCGGACGGCTCCGCAAAATGCTCGCCGAGGAAGGCGACGATGAACTCCTCGCCGACGATTGCGGAGCCGTTCTCGAGGCGAAGCGCGGGGACGACGTCTGAGTCGGTCGCGGCCCGCAACACGGATCGAGCTTCTCGCTCGACGGGCACCTGCCGGATCACGTAGTCGATGCCGAGCTCCGTCAGCCGTTGTCGCACCCGAGCAGAGGCAGGGCACCACTCGGTCTGGAAGAGCTCGAGCATTGCACTCACCCGCGCACACCCGCGACGATGCCGTGGAGCGACGCGTACTGCTCCTCGAGGCTTCCGCAGACGTCTTCGCAGAGCGCGAATACGCGCTCGTCTGCGATCGCGTAGTAGGCGTGGTTGCCCACCTTCCGCCGCCGGACGATGCCGGCGTCACGGAGGACGCCCAGGTGCCTGGAGACGTTCTGCTGCGTCGACCCGACGACCTCGGTTAGCTCCTGCACGCTGGCCTCGCCGCGCACGAAGATGCAGTCGAGCAGCTTGATGCGCGTCGGGTCGGCGAGCGCCTGGAAGCGCTGCGCAATCAGCTCGACGAGGTCGTCGGGTAGCGGGTGCTGAATCATCATGCGGTTCCTCACGCCTTCTCTGCTTGGTGACATCGTCCGTCGCGGCGGCGAGCGCGGCATCCGCGGCGCCGCTGATCTCGCCTGCGGACAACTACTCAAGCGCGTAGTTGTCCGCAGCAAGGTTCGGGGCAACCCCCGATGAACACGAGCCCCGGAAACACCAAGCTGTGCGGGAACAGGAGGTATCCGAATGGCGAGAAAGCAGATCGTGATTCTCGGCGGCGGTACCGGCGGCACGATGACCGCCAACCGGCTCCGGCGCCGTTTCGACCTGGACGAGGCGGAGATCCACGTCGTCGACCGCGACGACAGGCACGTGTACCAGCCGGGTTTGCTCTTCGTCCCGTTCGGCATGGCGCAGCTCGACGAGATCGTGCGGCCGCGCCGGCGCCAGCTGCGGGACGGAGTCGTGTTCCACGAGCGCGAGATCGAATCAGTGTCGATCGACCGCGACGAGATCACGCTCGACGACGGCGCCGTTCTGCCGTACGACGTCCTCGTGGTGGCCAGCGGCGTCCGTCTCCAGCCTGACGAGACCGAGGGCCTGACTGCCGCCGGCTGGAACGAGAAGGTGTTCACGTTCTACGAGCCAGAGAGCGCGGACGCGCTTCGCGGCACCCTCGAGCGCTTCGACGGTGGCCGTCTGCTCGTGAACCTCGTCGACATGCCGATCAAGTGCCCAGTCGCGCCGCTCGAGTTTGCCTTCCTCGCAGACTGGTTCCTCCAGGAGCGTGGCGTGCGCAACCGCACCGAGATCGTGTACGTGACGCCACTCGACAGCGCGTTCACGAAGAAGACCTGCGCCGACCACCTGTCGGGTCTGCTCACCGACAAGGAGATCGAGCTCGTGACCGAGTTCAACGCCGGCGAGGTGGACGGGATCGGCGGGAAGCTCACGTCGTACGACGGCCGCGAGCTCGACTTCGACCTGCTCGTCACCGTGCCGCTCCACGGAGGCGCGGCGTACGTCGAGCGCTCGCCCGGCCTCGGTGACGCGCTGGGCTTCGTGCCGACGGACACGGCGACACTCCAGACGGAGGCCAAGCCGAATGTCTTCGCGCTCGGCGACGCGACCGATCTGCCGACGTCGAAGGCGGGCTCCGTCACTCACTTCGAGGCCGAGGTGCTCACCGAGAACATCGCGCGGTACTTCGACGGCGAGGAGCTCATGGCCGGCTACGACGGACACGCGAACTGCTTCATCGAGACCGGCTTCCACAAGGCCTTGCTCATCGACTTCAATTACGAGGTCGAGCCCGTGCCCGGCCATTTCCCGTCGGCCCTCGGCCTGCCGCTCCTGCGCGAATCGCGCGTCAACCACTGGGGAAAGCTCCTGTTCCAGTGGGTCTACTGGCACGCGCTGCTGCCGGGGCGCGACATCCCGGGCATCGGGCCGACGATGCCGACGCGCGGAAAGCGGATTCCCGCTCACGCCTGAAAGGAGATCGAGATGACCATGACACTGATCGCCGGGACGAGCGTTGACGTCGACGCCGAAGGCTTTCTCACGAGTCCCGAGCAGTGGAGCGAGGAGCTGGCCGAGGAGATCGGCGAACAGAACGGGATCCCCGAGCTGACTGACCGCCACTGGCTCGTCGTGAGGTTCATGCGCGAGCGCTTCCTGGAGACGGGCACGGCGCCGTCGATCCGGTCGCTCGGCAAGGAGTCGGGCGTTCCTGTGAAGGAGCTCTACCAGCTCTTTCCCAAGGGCCCCGCAAAGCTCGCCGCCAAGATCGGCGGCATTCCCAAGCCCAAAGGCTGCATCTAGGAGGGTCAAATCATGACGCTGACACTCGAACAACCTGACCTCGCCGAGCTCGAGCCGAAGACGATCGAGAAGGTCGCGATCGTCATCTCCAAGGGCTCGCTCGAAGGCATCTACCCCGGCCTGATCATGGCCAACGGCGCCCGTATGGAGGGCATCGAGGCCGACCTCTTCTTCACGTTTTTCGGGCTCGACGCGATCCGCAAGGACCGCTTCGAGAAGATCAAGGTGGCCACCGTCGGCAACCCCGGGATGCACCTGCCGACGCTGATCGGCGCCATTCCCGGCTTCTCCGCGCTCGCGACGAGGATGATGAGGCGCCAGATGGAGAAGATCGACATCCCGCCGATCCCCGAGTTCATCGAGCTCGTGGGTGACTCGGGCGTGCGCCTCTACGCGTGCAAGGCAACCGTCGACATGTTCGGCCTGACGATGGAGGACTTCGTCCCGCAGGTCGAGGACATCATCTCCGTCGGCGAGTTCTACGAGAAGGCGGCCGGCGGCCAGATCATCTTCACGTAGGAACCGCGCATAGGGGACGGGATTCATCCTGTCCCCTATCCAGTCTCTCGCGTATGCTCGGTGATCGAACGACGAGGCTAGGAGGTGTCGTGAAGGGCGCCGACAAGCAGAAGAAGCCCCAGAAGAAGACGGCTCAGAAGACGCTGAAGGAGAAGCGGGCCGAGAAGCGCGAAGCCAAGAAGTCGAAGACGTACTAGGCCTTCCCCTTGGGGATGCATGACCCGGCCCGGAGGGATACTGTTTGATCCCTTGGGAATGAGGCGCCTAGTCCCCCTCGCCGTCGGGTCGGTGCTTGCCGCGTGCCTCGCGGCCTGGGGTGCTGCGGCCACGGTCAGCCCGTCGTCCTCATCGCGGCCCGAGGCCGGCTCGGCGACGTTGCCGCCGCTGCCCGAGGACATCAAGGCCCGGGACCGCCTCAATGTGGCCGTCAAGTGCGACTCACCGCCGTTCGGGTCGATCGTCAAAGGGCGGAACGTCGGAGTCGACGTCGACATCGCGCGGGAACTCGCGCTGCTCGCGTTCGGGAAGAAGAGCCGCGTCACCTTCACGTGTGTCACCACGCCGGAACGCGAGGCGGCACTCACCTCCGGTGGCGCCGACCTCGTGATCGCGACTTTCAGCTACACGCCCGACCGCGACACGCGCATCGACTTCTCGCGGGCGTATTACAAGGCAACAGGGCGGCTGCTCGTCTTCCGTGGCTCGGCGGTGCGGTCGCTCGCGGACATCGGCGGTAAGCGGGTGGCCACAACGAGCGGATCGATCTACGACCGCTGGCTGGAGAAGTGCTTCCCGACTGCAATGCGCATCACTACGCCGAAGTTCACGAGCGCGGTCCAGCAGTGGCGAACCAAGAAGGCGGACGCGCTCATGTGGGACGACTCGGCGCTGGTCAACATCGCGAGCCTGGACCGGAACGCGGTGATCCTCAAGGACACGTTCCTCCCGTCCCCATACGGGATAGGGATCAAGCAGGGGAACGCCGAGCTCAAGGCCTGGGTCAACTCACGGCTCGAGCTGCTTCGCCAGCGGGACGCGTTCTCTGCGATCCTCGGCAAGCACTTCCCGCTGCACCTGTACGCGTCGTTCCGGAACAACGTCCTTCGGCCGAAGAACACGTTCGGGTACACGAAGGGGACCGTGGAGGAGTGTCCCTAGGAGGATCTGGCGTAACAGTGACTGTGCCGCCTGAATCGCGCTGGAGGCCGCGCTGCGGCGTCCTCGGTCGCCCACGTGCTTGACCCAGTACGCGGGCTCCCTGCGTCCTTGCATCACAACCTCCAGCGCGCCCCGGCGACGAGCACCGTTCCGCCAAACCCTCCTAGCCGCTTAGCAACTTACGAGCGCGCCGACTCGACGGCGTGCGCGGTCAGCAGGTCGATCGGAACGACGTCGAGCGCCCGCGCGTGCGTCGCGCCCAGCACGACGGTGGGCGCGCAGCCGGCGCGATGCGCTTCGAGCCAGCGCTCGGCGCACACGCACCAGCGGTCTCCCGGCGCGAGGCCGGCGAACCCCCACTCCGGGCGGGGCGTCGAGAGGTCGTTGCCGGCGCGCCGGCTGAACTCGAGGAACTCGGCGGTGGCCACGCAGCAGACCGTGTGGCTGCCCACGTCCTCAGGGCCGGTCGCGCAGCAGCCGTCTCGGTAGAAGCCGGTCAGCGGGTCCGTCGAGCACTCGAGCAACACGCCGCCGACGACGTTCGTGTCTGGCTCCCTGCTCATCGCCCTACTCTGCCACGCCGGACGATCGGCCTCGTCTCGTCGCGTTGCATTTCCGTTCCGGTGCCAGGCACCAGCTCCGTGTCTGTGCCAACTGTGTGCCGATTCTGTGTTACGCGCCGCGGCTAGTTGCGGTAGCCGAGCGCCACGAGAAGGTCTCCGGCTTGCGCCTCGACGTCGGCGAGCTGCTCCGGCGTCAAGTCGCGTTGCCAGCGACCCACCGATCCTGCATGGGCAGCGGCGAACGCCGTGGACATTGCCTCGGGAGGGACATCCAGCGTGCGGGCGAGCTCGTCCGTCACGGCCTCAGGCTCCGTGACGAGCCGCTCGTATCGCACCTCGGTCACGGGGACGCCGCTCTCTCGCACGGCGGAAACGTAGCGCCGCCAGGCCCATGCGCAGCGCCGAGCGTTCGTCGCCTGCCGGAACTCGTCCTCCTGCCCGGGCTCTACCCAGAAGCGCGGGTGCGTTCCGAAGGCCGCGCCTGCGTCGTCCACCCCACCCCGCTCGGCGCTTAGCCAGCCACGCTCGAGCAGCGAGCAGACGACGTCGCGGCCGTCGCGCAGCGCGTGGACGAGTGTCGCCCGCGGGAACGCCTCTCTTGCCTGGGGCAGCACAAAAGCCGTCTCCGGCGTCTGCTCGACGGCGCGGCGGCTGCCGGCGAGGCCGAAGCGGCGGACGCGGTCGACGATCGTGCGAACGTCTCGCGCCGAGACCTCCGGGATCGCCGCCTTCAGCGGGTTCACCTCGCCGAGATCGACGAAGCCGGGCAGCGCGCCGACGGCGCCGGCGAGGAACGTCGTCCCGGAGCGCGGGCTGCCGAAGACGAAGACGAGCCGGTCGTCCAGGCGGCCGAGTGACGGGCGTCCAGAGAGCGCCGTTCGCTTGATCGCGCGCGCGTAGAGAGGCAATGAGCTCACGTCACGACTCTACGATGCGCGGCCTATGCGCTGGATCCTCATCGTGCTGGGCGTGCTCGTCCTTGCATGGGTCGGTGCCACGTTGCGGCTCGTGTTCTTCCCGGTCGAGGACGATCCGGGAAAGGCGGACGCGGTCGTCGTCCTCTCTGGCTCGAAGCACGAGCGGCTCGATCGCGGCCTAGAGCTCGTGCGGGGGGACGTCGCGCCGGTGCTCGTCATCTCCGGCGGGCTGGACCCGCGGCAGCCGCGGGCAAACGAGCTCTGCCGGGACGACGGTGAGGGCTTCAGCGTCACGTGCTTCACGCCCGACCCCGACTCCACACGCGGCGAGGCCCGACAGGTTGCAGACCTCGCGAGCGAACGCGGCTGGAAGCGCGTGCTCGTCGTTACGTCGCGCTTCCACGTCACGCGCGCGCGCATGCTGTTCGACCGCTGCCTGGACGCCGACGTCGACGCGGTCGGCGTCGACTATCCGTGGACGAGCGTGCCCGCGGCGGTCGCCGGCGAATGGTTGAAGCTCGGGTTGTCCGAAACCGTGAGCCGGGGCTGTTAGGTCAGTCGCCCCAGTCGAAGTCGCGGGTGCGTGCCCAGAGGCTGTCCTCTTCCTCCACCTGCTCCTCGCCGGGCCAGGGCTGGGCGTGCGCGACGACGGCGGGCTCCTCGCCGCCCATCGTCTCCTCGAGGCGCGCCTGCTCTTCGGTCTTGAAGAGGGGATGGTTCTCGAACGGGTCGCCGTTCAGGTAGCGGTCGATCGGGTGAGACTCCTCGATCGACGAGTTCCGGCGCTTCAGCTCGACGTGATCTTCGATGACCTGGGAGAAAAACGACGCGGTCTCTACGGGCATGCGTACCTCCGACTCGGTTTCGGGACGCGGGCGATTGTAACGAATTTGTGATGACGTCGCAGACTCCTTCCCGCGTCTACGATGGCGCCCATGCCGCCGAAGGGCACGATCGGGATGGCGCTCGCAGCCTACAAGCTGTGGCGGAGGCTGCCGCCCGCGCAGAAGCGGGTCGTGTTCGACAAGGCGCGGGTCCACGGCCCGAAGGCGGCGGCCGCCGCGGCGGCGATGCTCAAGAGCCGCAAGAAGCCCCCTAGCTCGTAGAGACGCCGAGCGCCTCCCGAACGATCCGCTCCTGCTCGGCAAGGTGCGCCGTCGGGTAGCCCTCGCTCGGGCTCGCCCGCCACGGCCTGCCGACGTAGCGAAGCCGCACGCCCGACGGCAGCGCATCCTCGAGCCGGTGGCGGATCGAGCGGTACGCGCCCATGTTGAGCGGCTCCTCCTGCGCCCAGACGATCTCCGCGACGTTCGGATACGCGGCGACGACGTCGGAGACCGCCCGCGCCGGGAAGGGGTAGAGCTGGTCGATGCGGATGACCGAGACGTCGTGCCTGCCGGCGCGCGCCTCGTGTCCGGCGATGTCGTAGTACACCTTGCCGGAGCAGAAGACGAGCGTGCGCGCTTGCGCGTGATCGGCTGCGGGGTCATCGAGCACGGGCGCGAAGCCGCCGGTCGAGAGCTCCTCGAGTGTGGCCGCCGACTCGCCGAGCCGCAGCAGGCCCTTGGGCGTCATCGCCACGAGCGGCCGCGGCCGCGCGTCGAGCGCCTGGCGCCGCAGCAGGTGGAAGTACTGCGCGGCCGTCGAGGGGTTCGCCACGCGGATGTTCTCCTGGGCCGCGGACTGGAGGAAGCGCTCGAGCCGGGCACTCGAGTGCTCGGGCCCGTTGCCCTCGTAGCCGTGGGGCAAGAGCAGTGTCAGCCGCGACGTCTGGAACCACTTCGAGAGTCCGGAGACGAGGAACTGGTCGATGATGATCTGCGCGCCGTTCACGAAGTCGCCGAACTGGGCCTCCCAGAGCACGAGCGTCTCCGGCGCGGCCACCGAGTAGCCGTACTCGAAGCCGAGCGCGCCGTACTCCGAGAGCGGCGAGTTGTGGAGCTCGATGGACGCTTCGGCGCCGTTGAGGTGCTGGATCGGCGCATAGCGCTCGCCGGTCGTCGCGTCGTGGAGCACGAGGTGGCGGTGGGAGAACGTGCCGCGCTCCGTGTCCTGGCCCGTCAGGCGCACGGGGATGCCTTCGACGAGCAGGGATGCGAGCGCGAGCCCCTCGGCGTGGCCCCAGTCGATGCCGCCCTCGTCGAGCGCCGCCGCGCGGCGCTCCAGCTGGCGGGCGAGCTTCGGGTGGATGGTGAAGCCCTCCTCCACCGTCACGAGCTCGCGGTCGAGAGCGCGCAGGCGCTCGGCGTCGACGGCGGTGACGACGTCCGTCGAGCCGGCGGGTGGCGTGCGCACCTCTTCTTGCCGCGGCTCGGCGAGCACCTCGCGCAGGCGGTCGTGCGCGGTGCGGAGCTTGGTCGTCGCCTCCTCCTTCATCCGCTCCGCCTCCTCGGCGGTCACCTCTCCGGCGGCGACGAGCAGTTCGGCGAGCTGCTGCCGCACGGTGGGATGCCCGGCGATCGCCTGCGCCATGAGCGGCTGCGTATAGGCCGGCTCGTCCTGTTCGTTGTGGCCGAAGCGGCGGTAGCCGACGAGGTCGACGACGACGTCGTGCCCGAAGCGTTCGCGGAAGGCCATCGCGAGCCGCGTGGCCGAGATGGCTCCCTCGG
>JBOGZW010000040.1:0-11943 GCA_050697575.1 Gaiellaceae bacterium
GCGCATGAGGGATCAACCGTGCACCCGCAGACCGTGATCGAGCGCTTCGGCAGCTGGAATCGTGCGAAGCGGGAGGCAGGTCTCGTACCGCGACGCTTCGCGACACGGGATGAGCTCCTCCAGTGCCTCCGCGTGCTCGGAGACCGCATCGGACGCGTGCCGACGTCGAAGGACATCGACGAGCATCGGGGGCTCGTACCTTCGAAGTCGCTCTACTGGCACACGTTCGGCTCGCTGACGAACGCGCTTCGGGAGGCGGGTTTCGACGTGCCGGTGGGGGAGGAGAGGCTCGAGCGCGCGATCGAGCAGGGCGTTGCGTTGGCACGCGGGCTCGGCCGCCTGCCGAAGTTCGCCGACTGGCGCGATGCCCGGCGGTCCGACTCTTCGCTGCTGACGGAGTGGCAGGTGTACCGGATGTTCGACGCCCGCCGAGGCGCCTGGGCGACGTTCCAGTACCTAGTCCGGGAGAGGCTTCTCGAGGACGGCGTCGAAGTCGCGCCGGACGGCACGCTGAACGCGTAGCTCTCACCCTCGGGAGCACATATGCCGATATCGAGATCGTCATGACGCAACCGCTTCCGCTCGACGACGCGTTGCCGGAGCCTGCGCGCGTCGAGCCGCTCGGCGACGACGAGCCGGACGTGGGGGATCCCCAGACGAGGGATCCGCTGAAGCTTTACGTGCGACAGATCGGCGACGGCCGGCTGCTCACGAGGGAAGAGGAGCGAGAGCTCGCGCGGCGCAAGGACGCGGGCGACGAGGCGGCCAAGCGACGGCTCGTCGAGTGCAACCTCCGGCTCGTGATGTCGATCACGCGGAACTACAGGACTGCCGGCGTGCCGCTCCTCGACCTCATCCAGGAGGGCAACCTCGGGCTCATTCGCGCAGTCGAGAAGTTCGACTACCGCATGGGCTACAAGCTGTCGACGTACGCGACGTGGTGGATCCGCCAGGCCGTCACACGAGCGCTCGCCGACCAGGGTCGACTCATCCGCCTTCCGGTCCACGTCTCCGATCAGGTTCGTCGCGTCATGCGCGCTCGCCGTGTGCTCGCTCAGAAGCTCAACCGCGAGCCTACGACGGCCGAGATCGCGGCCGAGTCGACGCTGTCCGAGACGCGCGTGATCGAGCTGCTCGAGATCGTCGATGACGCCGTTAGTCTCGAGACGCCGATTCCCGGCGGCGACGGCCTCTACGGCGACCTCGTGGAGAACGAAGCAGCCGACGGTCCTGACGAAGCTGCGTCGGAGAGCTTTCGCGCAGCCGAGCTGGACGATGCCCTAAGCCGGCTCGAGCCTCGCCTCCGTGAGCTGCTCGAACGCCGATTCGGCCTCGCCGGACATGCGTCCCAGACGCTCGAGGAAATCGGTCGAAGCCTCGGCGTCACCCGTGAGCGCGTCCGCCAGCTGGAGACACGTGCGCTACGCGAGCTGCGTGCAGCTGCGCCCGAGCTCGCTTTTTACCTCGAGACCTAGGTCTAGTAAGGAACTGCCTGGATCTCTCGCAGCGTCGCGAGGCGGCGTAGCGCCTCGACCTCGATCTGCCGCACGCGCTCGCGTGTCAGCCCCAGCCGGCGCCCGATCTCCTCGAGCGTCTTCGGCTCGTAGTCGTCGAGGCCGTAGCGAAGGGCGAGCACCTCGCGCTCGCGCGCGCTCAGCGTCAGGAGCGCGGCCTGGAGCGCCTGGCTGCGGAGGGACACCTCGACCTCCTCGTCGGGCAGCGGGCCGTCGCCGGCGACGAAGTCACCGAGCACCGCTTCCTCCTGCTCGCCGACGGGCTGGTCGAGGCTCGTCGCCGCCCGGGCAGCCGCCTTCACCTCACGCGCCTGCTGGATGGGGAGGCTCGCCTCTTCAGCGATCTCGTCCAGGGTCGGCTCGCGCCCGAGCTGCGTCCAGAGGTTGCGCTCGGCGCGGTTCATCTTCTGAAGCCGCTCGACGATGTGCACCGGCATGCGGATCGTCCGCGCCTTGTCAGCGAGGGCCCTCGCCACAGCCTGCCGGATCCACCACGTCGCGTACGTCGAGAACTTGTAGCCCCGGCGCCAGTCGAACTTCTCAACGGCGCGGATGAGGCCCAGCGTTCCTTCCTGGATGAGGTCGAGGAAGGGGAGACCCTGGTTCCGATAGTTCTTCGCGATCGAGACGACCAGGCGCAAGTTCGACTGGATCATCCGCTGCTTCGCCGTCTCGTCTCCGCGCTCGATGCGCTTCGCGAGCTCGACCTCCTGTGCGGCCGTAAGCAGGTGGTGCCGGCCGGCCTCGCGCAGGAAGAGCTGCAAAGCGTCGGTCGTCGTCTCGACAGGTGCGGTCAATAGCGCCGCGACCGACGCCTGGTCGTCTTCGACGACGTCGATCGAGCGGCTTTCCAGCTCCCGGTACACGGCGTCGATCTCTAGCGCGTCGAAGCCGTGTGCCTCCAGCACATCTGCGAGCTCCGAGGCGCGAATCGACCCGGCAGCCTCACCGGCCTCCACGAGCTGAAGGAGATCCTCTCCCTTGACGAGAGACTCGAAATCGATGGTGGCTTCGGGCGGCTGCTCGCTCGTCAATCGTCTCCCGGCGTTCGGCTTGCGCCGACGGCTGGCTCGCCGGCTGGTCAGACGCCCATCCCTCCTGAGCGCGTGCGAACAAGCATAGCCCCGCCGTCAAGCGCCGCGAAATCCCGCCTCCGCACGATAACGCGTGTTATGTCAAGTCAACAGATGAGCGGAGCCTGACGACACCGGAGCGATCCTCCCCCGCCGCGGCATAGGATTCCCCGCGCATGAAGCGCGTCGGCATCATCGTCGCGGCCGGCGTCGCGCTGGGCGTAGCCGTCCTGCTCTGCATCTTCGGCGTCGGCGAGCGAGCCGGCGCGCTCACGAACTGGCAGGCGTTCGTCCTCGGCGCGGTCCAGGGCTTCACGGAGCTCCTGCCCATCTCCTCGTCCGGTCATCTCATCCTCGTCCCGTGGCTCTTCGATTGGACGTATCTCGAGAAGAACGAGGGCTTCAACCGGACGTTCGACGTCGCGCTCCACCTGGGGACACTCGTGGCAGTCGTCGCGTACTTCTGGTCCGAGCTCGGCCAGCTCGTGCGCGCCTGGTGGCGCAGCGTCCGCGCGAAGGCAATTCGCGACGCGGACGAGCGCGTCGCATGGGTCGTCATCGTCGCGACGATTCCGGCGGTGATCGTCGGAGCCGCGCTCAGCGGCCCGATCGAGCGCCATCTCGGCGAGCCGTGGCAGATCGCGATCTTCCTCGCGGTCGGCGCCCTCGTCCTCTACGCGGTCGACCGGCAGCCGACGGACCGGTCGCTCAGCGACCTGACGTTCAGCAAGGCGATCTTTCTCGGCGCGGCGCAGACGCTCTCCCTCGCGCCGGGCGTGTCGAGGTCGGGCATCGTCATCTCGGCCGCGCGCTACCTGCAGCTCGATCGCGACTCCGCAGCTCGGATCTCATTCTTCCTCCTCGTGCCCGTGACGTTCGGAGCGGTCGTCTACGAGGGCGTCAACGACATTCTGCTCACGGGCCTTCCCCCCGGCTCGGCCGGCCCGTTCATCGTCGGGACGCTGACGGCGTCGGTCACGGCGCTCGCGGCGATCTGGATCCTGCTCGACTACGTGCGCCGGCACACGTACACGGTCTTCGTCGTCTACAGGCTCGTCGTAGCGACGCTCATCCTCCTGATCATCGCTCTCGGGGGCCGGGCAAGCAGTTTCTAGGGACTCCACAGACCCGTCCGTCGAGTGTGGAAAGTGTGGAGAACATTTGTCCGCTCTTTGCACCATTTTCGTCCGCTCACCCTCTTGCCTCACTCGACCTGGCTGAGTAGATTCAGAGTGCGCCGAGCACGGAGCGGAAGTAGGTCGAAGCCGACTTCGAGGGCACTAGGCGGAAGCCGAATGTCAGCGGGGTCGGTGGACGAAACCGCCACCGGCTCGGCGAATTTATGGTCCGGGCGCCCCGTGTAGGATCCCGTCGATGCACCTCCGATCCCCCAGCGTCGCGGCCGGCGTGTCGGCGTTTCTCTGGTCTCTCGTCTTCGCCGTCTGCGTGTGGCTGTTCCTGCTCGGGATCGGCAGTTCGAGGGCGATGGCCGTCCTCGTCGGCCTGCTGACCCTCTGCGGCTCGTTCCTCTACATCCGCACGAGCGGGCGCCAGGGGCGCCTACGTAAGCGCTAGGCGCCGCGAGTCGAACTCGGTAGACCAGAGCTCGGCGCGGAACTCCTCGAGCGTCCGCAGCGCGTCGTCCGGAAACACGTGCTCCACGACACCGACTTCGGCGTCGTGATGGAACGGCACGTCGACATGCTCGGCCGAGACAAGATTGACCGATAGGCGTCCACAGCTCGAGCATGTCACGGCGACGCCCACATGCTCTCGATCCGCCTTCGGCGCAAGGAGCCGGAAGAGGGATGGGAACGCAGGACGTGGCCGTCCTTCGGGATAGCAGTACAGCACCCACGGCCAGGCTCCGGCCGAGATCCTCCGAGACGCGAGATCCGCCAACTCGTCGCCCACGCGTTGCGGGCGAGCCGTCATGAGGTTGAGGAACGCACCCTCCTCCCCCACGCCGAGCGGCGCCCAGTCGAGATCGTCGTGCGCGACGAGCCCGTCGTGCTCTTCGCCGCACCCGCAGGCAAAGCGGACCCGGAACACCGCCGGATGCGCCGCGCCGGGCAATCGCTCGACCTCGCGGAACGACGACAGGCGGACGCTCGTGTGCTCACGCGCCGGGCAGGCGAAGGTGTACGTGGCGCGCAACACGTCGTACACGGGCCTCACCATGTAAGACCATGTATCGGACGGCTACGACGAATACTGAATAAGCGAGAACACACCGTAGTCGTCGATCTTCTTCCTGCCTTCGAGGAACGTCAGCTCGATGATGAACGGTAGCCCGACGACGATGCCGCCGAGCTGCTCGACGAGCTCCGCAGTCGCCTTTGCTGTCCCGCCGGTCGCGAGGACGTCGTCGTGCACGAGCACGCGCTGACCGGGCTTGATCGCATCTGCGTGCACCTCGAGCTGGTCGAAGCCGTATTCGAGCGCGTACTTCGCCGCCACCGTGTGCCAGGGCAGCTTGCCGGGCTTCCGCGCCGGCACGAACCCGCAACCGAGCTTGCATGCGAGCGCTCCACCGGTGATGTAGCCACGCGCCTCGGCCCCGAGAATGAGGTCAGGCTCGCGCGGCGCTGCCCACTCCGCCAGCCGCTCCACGGTCTCGGCCAGCGCCTCGCTGTCGCCGAGCAGCGGCATGATGTCCTTGAAGATCACGCCCGGCTTCGGGAAATCTGGAACGTCGCGGATCTTCGCCTCGAGATCGATCGCCATGCCTCCTCCCTACCCTGCTGCGATCCTGCGCAGCGTACGCCACAGTAGAAGCTGCGTGAGCTCCTGCGCGGCTTCGCCCAGCTCGCGAAGGTCTTCGAGCCCCTGCTGGTGCCGCTCGGGGTTGCGTGAGCTCAGCGCCGGCGCCGCCACCTGACCGAGCAGGCCGGCTGCGCGATCGGCGGTCGTGCGGAACGTGCGGAGATGCCTGGCTGACATCCCGGATGCCGCGAGGCGGCCGCACGCCAGCGCCGTCTCCACGTCCAGTTCCGTGTAGAAGCGCTCGCCGCCGCTGATCGACGAAGAGATGAGCCCGTACTCCTCGAGGTCGCGTGCGAGCTCGCCGGTGATGTTGGCCCGCTCGCACAACTCGACGATGTCGATCTCCGCGGTACGCTCTCCGAGATCGGGTGTCGCCCGCCCCCGACGAGTCGGCGAGAGCCGCGTCGCGAGCTCCTCGCGGATGACACGCAACGGGAGGAACTCGTCGCGCTGGAGCCGGAGGATCGACTCGAGCCGATCGATGTCGTCCTCGCTGAAGAGCCGGTAGCCGCCCGGCGTGCGGCGAGGAGACAGGAGGCCCTGGTCCTCGAGGTACCTGATCTTCGAGATCGAGATGTCGGGAAACTCGCCGCTGAGCCGCTTGCAGACGGCGCCGATTGTTTCGAGCTTTCGAGCCGTTCGCGGCGGCTGCCCCGAAGTCCGCACGGTCGTCGTCATCTGGCGAAGAACACGAGCCGGTACTTCCCGATCTGGAGCTCGTCGTCGTCCGAGAGCTCCGCGGACTCGATACGGCGGCGGTTGAGGAACGTCCCGTTGAGGCTCCCCTGGTCCTCGATCACGAACGCGTCACCCTGCTTGAGCGCGACGGCGTGCCGACGTGACACTGTCACGTCGTCCAGGAAGATGTGGCAGTCGGGCGACCGGCCGATGGTCGTGCGCTCTTGCTCGAGCGCGAAGTGCTCGCCCGCCCGCCCACCGCCGGAGCGAATGACGAGCGCCGGCCCCTCGATGTCGCGCCGTGCCTCGATGTCGGCTTCCTCCTCCGGCGTGTACGACTGCGTCGTCTCGTCTGAGTCCTCCTCCCGCAGCAGCGAGCCGCACCGGGCGCAGTAGTTCGCCACCTCGGGATTCTGGAAGCCGCATTCTGAGCAGTAGACGTGGCTCATGAGATCGATTCGGTGTGGCCGCGCGGCGCGCGCGGCGTGACTATGCGGCCGGCGGCGGCGTTGCCTTGCCCGAGAGGATCTCGCTGAGCCGCTCGACGTCGACTTCTTCCGAGAGCGCCTTCTCCCCCTCGTTCACTCGCTTCTTCTTCAGGCGTGCGTCGCGCTCTGCGCACAGGATGTCGATTTTTCCGTGCAGTAGCCGCCGTCGGTACGAGATCTCGTCCTCTTCCGCCTTGAGCTCGGAGATCAGGCGATGCAAGTCGTCGTCGGACAGCGTCGTGAGATCGGGAAAGACGTCCACGCAACCCTTTCGTTCGATGGCTCGGGCGTTTCTCCTAGTAAAGCACGCCGGCTCCTAAAGGGTCAACCTCTACTTGAGATTGGCTCCTCCGCGAGCGCCTCCTCGACGAGGGCCAGCAACTCCTGCTCGAGCGGGCTTACAGTCGTTCCGTCGGGGGACTCCACGACCACGTGCAGAAGCGGATCGACCGGATCGGGCCTGACGAGGCCCCAGCCTCCGTTCTCGAACACCTTGATCCCGTCGGAGAGGTCGACCTCCCGGTCGGCCAGCCGCTCGGTGAGCACGCGCATGACGAGCCCCTTCAGTGCCCAGGAGCACGGCACCGTGTGCTGCGAGATGTTGACGTCGGGAAGCGCCGCCACGAGCTCCGAGACGGGCGTCGTCGTCGCGGCAAGCAGCTCGAGGAGCTTGCATAGCGCCGCCATCGCGTCGAAGGCCGGTTGGAAGTCGGGGATCACGTAGGCGCCGTCCCCATCGGCCGCGAGCACCATCCCGCTCTCGCGTGCGGCCTGCATGAGGTCCGACGGCGACGTCGGCGTCCGGACGACGTCGAGACCGGCGGCCTCCGCGAGCTCGTCCGCGTGTCCCGTGGCAGTGACGGGCAGCGCCACCTTCCCGCCGGCGACGTCGGCGCCGCGAAGCAGGCGCAGGAAGAGGAGCAGAGCCTGCGGGGGCGCGACCGCTTGGCCGTCCTCCGCGACCAAATGGAGACGCTCGCCCGCGAGGTTCAAGACGGCTCCGAGGTCTGCGCCGACAGCCTCGACGAGGCGGCGCGCCTGGTCGATCGAGTCGTCGCCCGTGGGATCCCGTGCGTCGAGGTCGGCGAACTCGTGGGCCGAGATCGCCTCGACCTCGAGCGGGCCGAGCACGAGCGGCAGAACGAACGACGCAGCCGAGTGGCAGTAGTGGACGACAATGCGGAAGCGCCGGCTCGCGATCGCCGTTGCGTCGAGAGTCGCCAGCAGGTCGCTCGCGTAGCTCTCCCGCACGCGAACCGGGTAGCCGATCGTGCCGATCCGGTCCGGCGATGCCCGGCGCAACTCGTAGCGTGTGAAGTGCTTCTCGACCTCCTTCTCGAGCCGTGGCGTGAGCTGGGTGCCCGGGTGCTCGAAGAAGCGAATCTCGATCAGCTCCGCGTCGGCTGGGCTCAGTCCCACGTGGAAGCCCGCGGCGTACCCCTGGGTGCGGATGAGATGGCGGTTGACCGGAGCGGGCAGGACGCGCAGGTCGGCGACGCTGACGCCCGTCGACGTGATGCCCGACACCATCGCCCGCTTGATCATCCGGCATGCGGCGGTGGCGTCGCGGCTGGCCACGACACGGGCGCTCCGCTGGAGTGCCGTGCCTAGGGCCGCGGCCAGGCGGACGGCCGACTCCGGCGTGAGATCGACGTTGACCACGCCGGACACGCCCTCGCGACCGAAGAGATGCGTGGCGGCCGCCGCCTCCCAGACGAGACTCTCGTGGACGATCGCGCCCGACTCCACCACCTTGTGCGGGAAGATCCGCACGTCAGGCATGACGACCGTCTGCGCGCCGATCGCGACGCCGTCGCCGAGGGCGGCTCCGTCGTGGATGTGGACGTGCGATCGAATGTCGCATGACTTCCCGAGGATCGCCCCCTCCACGCTCGCACTCCGGCCCACGAACGTCGACTGGTCGATCACCGACCTGACCACGCGCGCCCGCTCGCGGAGGCGAACGTTCGCACCTAGCACCGAGTGCGCACCGATAGTCGCCTCGGGCGACACGGCGCAGTTGTTGCCGATGAAGGCCGGCCCTTCGACGCCCGCGAGGTCGTCGATCTCCACGCCCTCCCCGATCCAGATGTTGCCCCGCAGCCGTATCCCCGGGAGGTCGAGGTCGATCTGCTCGTCGAGCGCGTCGAAGTTCGCCTGCCGGTACTGCTCGAGGTTGCCGATGTCCTGCCAGTAGCCCTCGCAGACGTGGCCGTAGAGCGGGCGGCCGAGCTCCAGGAGGCGTGGGAAGAGCTCCTTCGAGAAGTCGAACGGCCTGTCTTCCGGAACATGGCGAAGCACGGACGGATCGAGCACGTAGATCCCCGTGTTGATCGTGTCGGAGAAGACCTGGCCCCACGTCGGCTTCTCAAGGAACCGCTCGATGCGACCGTCCTCTCCCGTGACGACGATGCCGAAGTCGAGCGGGTTGTCGACCGCCTTCAACGCAATCGTGACGGCAGCGTCGCTCTCGGTGTGGGAGCGGACGAGGCTCGCGAGGTCGAAGTCCGTGAGGGCGTCGCCCGAGATGACGAGGAACGGCTCGTCGATCCGCTGCGCGGCGAGCCGCACCGAGCCTGCCGTTCCCATGGGCGTCGCCTCGAGGGAGTAGTCGATCGAGACGCCGGTCGACTCGCCGTCTCCGAAGTACGACTCGATGGCCTGGGGCAGAAACGCGAGGGTTACAGTCACCTCCTCGAATCCGTGCCGCCGCAGCAGTTCGATGATGTGCTCCATGCAGGGCTTGCCGACTATCGGCACCATCGGTTTCGGCTGGTTCGACGTCAGCGGCCTGAGCCGCGTGCCCTCCCCTCCTGCCATGACGATGGCCTTCATCGCTTCGACGGCCTCCAGACCGCGAGCGCGTACGACACCCCCGCCGCGACGGCGAGACCGACGCCGATCCAGAAGATCACAAGTGGCCACTCTGTGCCGGGCTCCGTGGCGATCACGAGCCCGATGCCGAGGTAGAGGATCCAGGTCGCGAGCTTGCCGAGGAAGCTCACGGAGAACTCGTAGCCGCGAGGCAGCGCGAACCTCGTCCCGAGAACGAGCAGCAGATCCCGCCCGATGATGATGACGAGCGCTGCCCACGGCAAGCGGTCGTCGAGGAAGAGCATGACGACCGCGACGTCGATCATGAGGCGATCGGCGAGCGGGTCGGCGTACTTCCCGAACTGCGACTCCACCTGGAGCCTCCGCGCGAGCCAGCCGTCCACTTGATCGGTGATCGCGGCGATCGCGAAGACGGCCGCGGCAGCCCAGCTCTGCCCATCTTCCGCGCGCGCGAGCAGGACGACGAACACCGGCACGAGAGCGAATCGCGCGATCGTGAGTGCGTTCGGCAGCTGCGCGATCGGAGCGGGAACTGCGCGGGCACCCATGGGACAAGGATAGTGGCGCCCTCCCGTAAGCTCCCCAGAGCCGCGAGAATCAGCGCGTGCCGCACACACTGACCTTGCCGGGCTTCGTCAACGCCCACTCGCACGGGTTCCAGCGGGCCCTTCGCGGCCGCTCGGCCGGCGCCGACTTCTGGGCGTGGCGCGACACGATGCTCGCCGAAGCCGCGCGCCAGACGCCCCAGACCGTGCGCGAGACGTACGAAGGCGTCTATCGCGAGCAACGCGCCGGGGGCTACACGGCGGTCGGAGAGTTCCACTATCTCGGCCTGGCCGAGGCTCACGCCGCGGCTGAGGCTGCAACCGCCGCCGGCGTCGAGCTCGTGATGCTCTACGCGGCGTACGGCCGTGACGGCCTCGATCGCTTCCGCCAGGAGACGGTCGCCGCCTACCTTCGCGACATCGAGCAGCTCCTCGCGGCCGGGCTCCGCGTCGGACTGGCCCCCCACTCCGTTCGGGCATGCCCGCGCGACTGGCTCGTCGAGATCGGGCGTTACGCCGCGTCCACCCCGCTCCCACTCCACGTCCACGCGTGCGAGCAGCCTCGGGAGATCGACGAATGTCTCGAGGAACATGGTCTGCGGCCCATCGAGGTGCTCGCGGAGACGGGCTGCCTGGGGCCGCGAACGACCATCGTCCACGCGACACACGCGGACGACCGCGAGCTCGACCTCGTCGCCGAGGCTGGGGCTCGCGTGTGCCTGTGCCCCACCACGGAGGCCGACCTAGGGGACGGGTACGCACCTGTCGGTCGCCTGCTCGCGCGCGGTACGTCGATGTGCATCGGCTCGGATTCGAACGTCCTCATCGACCCGCTCGAGGAGCTGCGGGAGCTGTCCGGCATCGCGCGCCGGGAGGCCATGTCACGCGATGTGCTTGGCTCCGACGACCTCCTCGCCATCGGTAGCGCAGCCGGGGCTCTCGCGCTCGGGCTCGACAGCTGGCCCTCCATCGACGTCGATCTCGATCATCCGGCGCTGCGCGGCGTGGCTCGCGCCGACGTCGAGGCCGCGCTAATGACGAGCTGCGGCGCCGACGTGTTCGCCTGATCGGCAGCTAGCCGGAGAGGAACGCTCTGGCTTGCGTGAGCGCCCGGGTCACCGCGGCGGCGACGCGGTACGTCTTCATCCAGTACGCCGTGCGCACGAGGTATGCCCGTTCCGCGGCCTTGCCCTTGAGCCCGTACGCTCCCTCGTAGCTCTTGTACGCGCCGTAGATCGTTGGCTCCCATCGCCGGGCTGGCTCGATTTGCGTGCCCTCGTGCCACTCGTTGTAGCTCGTGATCGTGATCCGATCGGGTTTGGCGGCGATCGCCGCGCGCCACATGCCGTCGTAAGTGGCGCCGGCCCGGCGACTCCGCACGCGATGATCCGGCGTCGCGCGACTCGCGTTGTAGCCGGGCCCGACCGAGGGGGCGCACGCGAGGCCGGCCTTCGTTGCCCTTGCGCAAAAACCCGCGAAGGCGCCACCGCGGAACGCATACACGTCGTACGTGTAGACGCCGACGAAGCCCGCCGCGGCGGCACGCCCCGCGTCGTTCGTCTGTGCGTACAGCTCGATCGACGGGAACTGGGCCGAGAGCTCCAGCCACTCGGCGTCGGGGATCAGGCCGTCGAACGGGTGGTAGACGTACACGCGGCCGACACCGAGCCCTCGCAAGTACTCGAAGTCCGCCTCGACGATTGCGCGCGTCCGCTGCCACTTCTCGTACGGCTCGAGGTGCACGGCGACGTCGAGCCCGTGCTTCCAGGCCGCTCGCATGACCGTCGGCAGCCGGTCGGCCTCCGGTGAGCCCAGGCCCCACCACGAGCTGATGATCTCGTCGATGCCCGCACGCGCGATCTCGGACATGTGGTTCGAGAGCACTTTCCAGTCACGGCTCGAATAGGCCCCGCGAGACGGGTAGAACGTACTCGCCAGGTCGTGCGGCGGCAGATGCCCGGCCTTGTTCCAGTGCAGGTACTTCCCGTCCTTCTGCGGCGTCCCCCACCAGGGGTAGTAAAAGATCGACGTCTCTTCGGCCGCG
>JBOGZW010000041.1:0-11378 GCA_050697575.1 Gaiellaceae bacterium
GCCGGCCTCGCCGTGCGCGTCGCCCAGCGCCTGCTCGCACTGACGCTCGGGATGCTGCTCAACACCCTCAGCGGCCGCCCGGTACGTGCTCTCGCCGCCTATGACGGCCGCTAATTCGCATCAAGCCTCTAGCTGATCACGGCCGCACCGTCAGGAAAGCGGGCGCTCTGTCCGAGTGAGGGTGAGCGGCGAACGCCGCGTCACCGCTGCACGAGGTGCTTTGTCGTAGCCTTCGGGTACCGGATCAAACGCACGACCGCATGGATGGAGGGGCGAGGATGAGGCTCCCGAGCTCCGCGCACACCTCCCGGCCATGGCGGATTCATGAGCTCACGCGCGACTTCCGGCTCGAGGACGTGTGGGCGATGCCGACGCCGGGAGGTCGGGACGACTTCCCTCGGCTGGTGCAGCTGATCGCATCGGGCGACCCGTCGCAGGGGCGGTCTCGTGCCGCCCGCACGCTCTGGGCGGCCAGGTGGAAGGTCGGGAGGCTGCTCGGATGGGACCGTCCGGGCGCCGGACATGGCTCGGAGCGTCCGACGCTCCGCGACCGCTTGCCGGTGGATCTACGCGACGCCGCACCCGGCCCGAGGTTCGCTGCGCTTCCGTTCACCTCGCTGTACCTGATCGCTGACGAGTGGGCGGCGGAGATCGTCAATCGTACTGTTCACGGAGTCATGCACATCGGCTGGGTGTCCGAGGGGGACGGTCGTCACCGCGCCGAGCTGGCCGTCTATGTGAAGCCGAACGGACTGCTCGGGGCCGGCTACATGGCTGCTATCAGGCCGTTTCGGCGTCTGATCGTGTACCCGCCGATGCTGCGCCAGATCGGGCAGGTCTGGCGGGGACGCGCCGGCGTCCACATGATCCGAGACAGCGAACACCGATGGGCGGTCCTGTACGACGCGGACTGCGGCTTCTGCACGTGGCTGCTGTCTGCCCTGCTCCGGTGGGACCGCTCGGGCCACTTGCATCCGATCGCGCTGCAGCGACCGGAGGCCGACGACCTGCTTCGCGAGCTCGCGCCTGCTGAGCGGATGGCCTCGTGGCACCTGATCTCTGCTACCGGAGAGCGACGCTCGGGTGGCGCGGCGGTGGCGCCGCTCCTGAGAACCCTGCCCGCTGGTCGGCTCCCGGCAGCCGGTTGCGAGCGGTTCCCCGGACTCACGGAACGCGGATACTGCTGGGTGGCCGAGCATCGCTCGCAGCTCTCGAGGTGGCTGCCTTCGAGCGCCAAGCGGCGCGCCAGGCAGCGCGTCCACGAGCGAGAGCAGGACCTCCGTCTAACGAAGAATCGCGTCGGTGCCGCCGCGCCGGAGTAGCGGAACGGCTGCCCAGCAGTAGCGGGCGACGATCGAGCGGTATGGCCTGAAGCGGTCTCCCAGAGGCTCGAGTTGCTTGGCGGTAGGTGCCGGGTCGAGCTTCCAGGCGAGGCTGTAGCCCTGGCGGACACCGAGGTCGTCGACCGGCCAGATGTCGAGCCGGCGTAGCTGGAACATCAGGTACATCTCTGCGGTCCAGCGCCCGATGCCGCGCACAGTGACGAGCATGGCGATCAGTTCCTCGTCGCTCCGCCTCGACGTGCGAGTGGGGACGACCGTCCCTTCCTGCACCTTGGCCGAGAGATCGCGTAGCGAGGCCAGCTTGTTCGCCGACAGGCCGGCGGCGCGGAGGGCGGCGTCCGATGCGGCGTCCAGCGCCTCCGGTGTCAGGGTGTCGCCGACGGTTGCGCGGAGTCGGCCGTAGATCGCCTCGGCCGCTCGGCCGGCGAGCTGTTGGAAGACGATTGCGCGGACGAGCGCGCCGAAGGGCCCGTCTGGATGGCGCGGACGGTGTCTGATCGGCCCGACGCGCGCCACCAGCTCGGCGAGAACGGGATCCCGCGAGGCGACCTCGTCAATCGCGGCGCGCAGCGTAGTTCGCCGCACTGCTAGACGGCTGTGCACTGTGAGCGTGCCGTCGGTCGAAGCCGCCACGTCTCTACGTCGCTTGTCAGGTGCTGGCCGAGCTCCCTTTCCAGTCCCTGCCAGCGTGGCATTTCCGCGAGCGCTGCCCGGTGGCGTTCGTGTGCGGCCTCGTCGGCGAACGCCGCGAAGGACACGAGGACTCGTACTCCTTCCCGCACCGGCAAGCGTGGATAGTTGTTCGGTGCGTCCTCGGTGACGAAGACGGCGAGTATCGAGGCGCCGGCGCTCCTCAGTGCGGGCACGAGCGCGGAGTCGAAAAAGCCCGGGAACTGGTCGGCGCCCGAGGGTTCGAGGTAGTAGATGGTGGCGACAACGAGGCCGTCCGGGATTCTCGTGCTGCCGGGCGGAGGTCGCTCGCGGTCGAGTACGAAACCGCGACCCGGGCCTGCGGGGCGCAGGAGGAGGACGTTGTCCGAGTCGATCATCGTTGCGTTGGCGACATCGCGGTGCTGCGCCCAGACCGGTCCGTCGTAGAAGGCCTCGAGGGCCCGAGCACGGGTCTGCATGTCCGGATAGCCGCGCAGCCAGATGAAGCGGTCGGGATCGTCGAGCGGCCGGAAAGACCGATCACCTTCATCTCGAGCTCTTCCTGGCTCTCGATGAACTCGCGGTCGACGAGCTCGATAAGGGCGTCGCGCGCCCCCGGGTGGAGTGTGTACTGGCGGAACTCGACGATGGGCGACCACGTGGCGTCGCTCATGCGTCGTAGATCGAGCGGCTGGCGCCCGGTCGAGCATTGTCGGGATAGGGCATCAGGTCATCGACGAAGCCTGGGAGGGCACGCACACGGTCGAGCCAGGCGCTCACGGACGGGTAGTCGCCCAGGCGGAAGCCGGCGTCCTCGGCCACGTGGGTATAGGCGAAGTTGGCCAGGTCGGCGATCGAGCAGGAGTCGCCGACGAGGTAAGAGCGCTCGCCGAGATGCGCTTCGAGCATCGCGAGCGCGCTCTGCCCGAGAGCCAGCCGAGCGGGGATCGCGGCCGAGTCGCGTCCGGTCATGATCCGAAAGCGCGCGCTGCCGATCCCGCTCATCACCCGCTCCTGCTCGAAGAACAACCACTGGGCTACCAGGCCACGCTCGAGCGCGCTCTCCGGCAGAAACGGCGTGCCCTCGCCGAGGAACCAGAGGATCGCGTTCGACTGCGTCAGCACCGTGCCGACGTCGAGCTCGAGCACGGGCGTCTCACGAGCCGGATTCAGTTGCGCGAACTCGTCGGTCAGCGTGTCGCCGGCGAAGATGTCGACAGGCACCCGCTCGTACTCACGCTCGAGCAGCGCGAGCAGCAGTCGCGCCTTGTAGCAGTTGGCCGATGCGGCGTAGTCGTACAAGCGCACTGGAGCTCTTCCATTCGGAATGCCTTCCTTGTTCAAACGCGTGCGGCCGCGAATCTGTGAGACGAGCGCGGGCAGGCTGTCCAGGGGATGCGACAGCCCCGTGAGCTCATCGACTTACGAGCGGGACGCGGTACGTGCGACCGCAGCCGAGTGACGGCGAGAGAAGCAGCCGGACCGTTACGTACGGCACCGACGCGGACCGCGCGCCTGCCGTGCTCATCTCGAGCCGACAAACAGCACGCGGCCCGCTGAGCGTGTGCCAGAAGTAGGTCTCGCGAAGACGCTTCTCGCCGAATTCGCGCCAGCTGCCGCCGACACGCCGGGCGAGTCCCACCCTTACCTCCGCAGTGGGCGTTGACCCACCGTCCAGTCGCCTCGCGACAACGGCGACACGGAAATCCTGCATCGTGATCGCGGCCACGGTCGCGAATCGTGCGTCACCCTGATGCACGTCGCTTCGCGAGCCTGCCGCGGCCGGCTGCAGCGCCGCGAAGGCGACGAGCGACGTCGCAGATGCTGCGACAGCCACCAGCCTTCGAGATTTGTGAGCGCCCTTCACGTGCCCTCGCTTCGAAGCTTCCTCTCGTATACGTAGCCACCAGTGGTCCGCCTCACAAGTTAGGCCAGCCTCTCTCTTGCGGCGTCCTCGAGGTGCCGGACCATGTGGGCGACCGAGGGAACTCGCCGGCCGCGCAGCCACGTTGCATGGACAGATCGAAACGGCTCGAGGTCGCGAACCGGTCGCACCGCAACATCGGGATGGGGCGGCGGGAGAGCAAGCTCCGGCAGCACGGCGACGCCGAGGCCGGCGGCGACGAAAGCACGGGCGATCGTGACGTCGTTCACTCCGTGGACGATGTTCGGCTCGAAGCCAGCATCAGTGCAGAGCGATTCGAGCAGCGTGCGGTAGGGAGCGAACCCGCCGCCCGGCGGGGCGATGAAGCGCTCCGTGGCCAAGTCGGCGAGCCGCAGCTCGCGGCGCCGGCAGAGCGGATGGGTCGGCGGGAGCGCCACGCGGAACGGGTCGTCTGCCAGATATGCCTCGTCGAGCCCCTCGTCACGCTGAGGTCCTCCGTTCTGCGGCCGCGCCCGCACCCGATAAACCACCGCCAGGTCGAGGTCGCCCGAGCGCAGCCGGCGGAGCTCCGCGGGCTCCTCGACATGTTCGAGCTGAACCTCGACGTCGGGGTGGGCCGCCTGGAAGCGAGCGATCGCAGCGGGCACAAATGAGTTCGAGGCCGAGAGGAAGGCGCCCATCCGAAGGGTTCCGCTCTCGAGCCCCGCGACTGCCCGCATCTCGTCCTCTGCGGCCGTGATGTGGCCCAGGGCCGCCTCGGTGTGGCGCAGCAGGCGGCTTCCGGCATCGGTGATGCTGACCGGCCGGGTGCCCCGGTTGACGAGCGTGAGCCCGAGCTCACTCTCGAGCGCCGCGACATGGTGGGAGACCACCGACTGCGTGTAGCCGAGCTCGCGTGCCGCCGCCGAGAAGGAGCCGCTCCTCGCGACGGCGTGGAAGGCCCGCAGCCGGCGAAGATCGTACATCGATGAGCAGCATAGAAGATGTGACAACTTGCGTTGCGTCGATAGAGCGCGGGCAGCGATTCTTGGTGCAAGCCGGAAGGAACTCGGTCGGTAAGGAGGTGCGCCAGATGGTCAAAGGGATCAGGCAGGTCATTCTCGAGGTCGAGGATCATGATCGGGCGCTGGCTTTCTGGACCGGAGTCATGGGCTTCGAGCTCGTCCACGACGCCCCGTATGCAGACGGACGCTGGCTCGAGGTGCGGACGCCCGACCACGCCGTCACCGTGGTCCTGAGTCTGCGGCCCGGCGAGCCGCCGACCGCGCCCGAGGCGCTGCCGACCTCGAACCTCTTCTTCTACTGCGACGACCTACCGCGGACGTACGAGGAGCTGCGCGATCGTGGCGTCGAGTTTCCACAGCCCCCGGTCAAGCAGCCGTGGGGGTGGTGGTCGATGTTCGAGGACTTGGAAGGCAATCGGTTCGCGCTCAATGCTGAGGAACGCACGGAAGCCGAGCCGGCATGACCGAGATGCTCGCCCGGGCGAGCAGTCGGCGCCCTTGGCTCGTCGTCGGTCTCTGGCTGATCGTCATCCTCGGCGCCATCGTCCTCGTGGCGATGTTCCTCGCGTTCGAGGGCGAAGCCGAGATCACGAGGACGACCGAGTCGAAGCAAGCCGACCAGATCCTCGCCGAGGGCTTTCCGCAGGAGACCGCGAGCGGAGAATCGATCAGCGAGGTTGTCGTCGTTCGGGCCGAGGAAGGCGACGTTCGGACGGCGGCGACGCGTTCGCGCGTCGCTGAACTCGCAGATGAGCTCCGTGCGGCGGGAGCGACGAGAGTCGCCACCTACGGCGAGGACCGGCGGCTCGTCTCGCAGGACCGCGACTCGACCGTCCTCCTCCTGGCCCTCGGCAGGGACGGGGAGGACGACGTCGAGGACGTGGTCGACGCCGTCGAGCACCTGGACGACGAGCCCGGCTACAGGGCTGCGGTCACCGGCAACCTGACTGCGGACGCCGACGAGGACGCCGCATCGCTCGAGGATCTGAAGGAGGGTGAGCTCTTCTTCGGCGCGCCACTCGCACTCATCGTCCTGTTGCTGGTCTTCGGCGCCGTCGTCGCCGGCCTCGTGCCGCTCATGCTCGCAATCACCTCGATCGTCATCGCGCTCGGGCTCGTAGCGCTCCTGGCGCAGGCGTACGACCTCTCCGTCTTCACCCAGAACATGTTGATCGGGATGGGTCTCGCCCTCGGGATCGATTACTCGCTCTTCACGCTCTCCCGCTACCGGGAGGAGCGCTTGCAGCGACGGGAGAAACTGGATGCGATCGCCACTGCGGGCGCCACCGCCGGCCGTGCCGTCCTCTTCAGCGGGATCGCCTTCGTCCTCGCGATGCTCGGCCTCCTGCTCGTCCCGAGCACGATCTTCCGCAGCCTGGCCGCCGGCGCGATCCTGGTCGGGATCGTCTCCGTGATCGCGGCGCTGACGCTACTCCCCGCCGTCCTCGCCCTGCTCGGCGACCGCGTGAACGCGCTCCGCATTCCCTACTTCGGCCGCGCGGCGGAGCAGGCGGGCCGGGAGGGCCGCTTCTGGGGCGCGATCGTCGACCTGGTCATGCGCCGCCCCCTCGCCAGCCTCGTGCTCTCCGTCGGCCTGCTGCTCGCGCTCGCGGCCCCTGTGCTCGCGCTCGACACGGGCACCTCGGGGGCGGCGACGCTGCCCGACCGCTTCGAGTCGAAGCAGGGCTACCTCCTCCTCAGGCAGGAGTTCCCGAAGGAGTCGACCGAGCCGGTCGAGATCGCGGTCGCCGGAGACGTCCGCGGGCCTGCCGTGGACGGCGCTCTGGCTCGGCTCGAGCACGAGCTCGCGCGCCGCCCGATCTTCGGGGAGCCGGGTGTCGAGGTAAACGAGGCGGGCACGGTCGCGCGCGTCACGGTGCCGATCGCAGGGAACCCAGACGGCGAACCGGCGATCGAGGCTGTGCGCGAGCTGCGCAGCGACGCCGTCCCGCGCGCGTTCGCCGGCGTCGACGCGCAGGTGTACGTCGGCGGCGACACGGCCGAGGAGCTCGACTACCACGACACCGTGAACTTCTGGCTTCCGCTCGTGCTCCTGTTCGTGCTCGGGCTCAGCTTCCTCCTGCTCATGCTGGCGTTCCGCTCGGTCGTTGTGCCTGCGACCGCGATCGGCATGAACCTGCTCTCAGTCGGAGCGGCCTACGGCCTGCTCGTGCTCGTTTTCCAGGAGGGAATCGGCAACGAGCTCCTCGGGCTGCGCGAGGCGGAGACGATCGACGCCTGGGTGCCGCTCTTTCTCTTCGCCGTCCTCTTCGGGCTCTCGATGGACTACCAGGTCTTCTTGCTCAGCCGCATCCGCGAGCGCTACACGCAGACGGGCCACACGGACGCCGCGGTCGCCTTCGGCATCGGCTCGACCGCCCGCCTGATCACGGGCGCTGCGCTGATTATCATCGCGGTCTTCTGGGGGTTTGCCATGGGCGACACGATCGCCTTCCAGCAGATGGGCTTCGGCATCGCCGTCGCGCTCTTGATCGACGCCACGATCGTCCGCTCAGTCCTCGTCCCCGCGGCGATGAAGCTGCTCGGGGAGCGCAACTGGTACCTGCCCTCGTGGCTCGCGTGGCTCCCCGACGTCCACGTCGAGGGCGCCGAGCCGCCCCCGACAGCCGCGGGCATCGAGCTGGCCGGTCAGGCGACCCGGACGGCGATGCCGGGGTAGTCGAGTACGAAGCCGAATCGGTCGTACGTAAGAACGGCTTTGAAATCGAACGCCGGTGCGACGTAGTCGTAGCGCGCGCGCTCGTCGCCGCTCTCAAGCCGTGCATAGCTTTGTTCGAGCCGCTCCACACGGAGAGCCGGCGCACGCACATAGACAGCTGGCGCAACGGCCCGTTCGCCGACGCGCAGGCCCAGCCGATGCACCGGGAGAGCGTTCGTACAGGCGGACGCCTCGAGATCGACATCGAAGCAACCGCTGAGCTGCGGCGCGGGCTCACCGTCGACTCGCCACTCACCGGATCCGTCGCCTTCGAGTCGCACTTCGTGCGCGCCCGAGGCCGATTGTCCCACCACGTGTGCGGATCGTGTCACCCAGTCTTCATCGAGCGTTAGTGCGTATCGGATTCCCCATGCCTCTCCTTCCTGGATCGCCGTGGAGTACCCGTCAAGGTGGTAGCGGTCGTGCTCGCGGCGCACAAACAGAACCTCGAAGCCATCTCGGGCGTCGAGGTGCCGCCAAGCCGCGATCGAGGGGAGTTGCATCGTCATCCCAGCGGTGGCCACAGCGATCGGCTCACGAGCTTCCAGTATCCATGTCAGCCGGCGGGGGAGGACGGACCGTGCAGCCGGCCGTCCGCCTAGCCCTCATCACCTCCTTAGCCCGCTGGCCGGGGCGTGTCGCCGAGCACCGAAATCCTGCGACGATCCCGGTCATGCCAGACGCAGGGACCGAGGCTGTCGGCGCAGCGGACGAGCGCGAGCTCGAGGATTTCGACGAGCATCGGGTCACCCCGCTCGAGCTGTTCTTCGACCTCGTCTTCGTGTTCGCCATCACGCAGGTGACGATCTTGCTCGCCGACGACCCGACGTGGGGTGGAGTCTTCCGCGGCATGCTCGCGCTCGCGGCGCTCTGGTGGGCGTGGAGCGTGTACGCGTGGTTGACGAGCGCGATGGATGTCGACGAGGGCGGGGTTCGGCTGGCGATTCTCGCGTCGATGGCTGCGATGTTCGGTGTCGCCCTCGCCGTGCCGGGCGCGTTTGGCGACGACGCCGTGCTGTTCGGAGTCGCATACCTCGTCGTCCGCCTGCTCCATCTCGTCCTCTCCGCCATCGTCGGTCGCGACGATCCCGACCGCCGCGGCGCGCTGCTCCGGTTCGCGCCGACCGCGATCTCCGGTGCCTTGTTGCTCGTGCTGGCGGGGTTCCTCGAAGGGGACGCGCGCGTCGCGGTGTGGGTCGTCGCGCTCGCGATCGACTATCTCGGCCCAGTCGTTTTCGGCATGGGACGCGGCTGGGGGATTGCGCCGGAGCACTTCGCCGAGCGGCACGGGCTGATCACTCTCATTGCGCTCGGCGAGTCGATAATCGCCATCGGACTCGGCGCCGGGTTCGAGCTCGACACCGGAGTCATCGTGGCGGCCACGCTCGGAATCGTCGTCGTTTCGGCGCTCTGGTGGCTCTACTTCGACGTGGCCGCGATCTTCGCGCGGCGGCGGCTCGTGCAGGCGACGGGCCTAGATCTCGCGCGCTTCGCGCTGCACTCCTACAGCTACCTCCACTTGCCGATGATCGCCGGCATCGTCCTCTTCGCCCTCGGGCTGAAGACGACAGTCGGGGACATTGGGGAGCCCCTCGACACCGTGCCCGCCGTCGCGCTCTGCGGCGGGGCCGCCCTGTACCTCCTCGCGCACATCGCGTTTCTCTTTCGGACGACCGGCCGGGTCTTCCGGCGGCGGACGATCGGGGCGGTCGCGTTACTCGCTCTTATCCCACTTGCAGTTGTGATTCCGGCGCTCGCGGCGCTTGCCCTCGTGAGCGCCGTATGCGCGCTCGTCGTAGCGTATGAGGCAATCCGCCATCGTGAGCACCGCGTCCAGGTCCGGCACCCCGAACTGCCTGCCTGATGATTCGATTAGCCTGGTGCGGCTATTAGGACGCGAGGGCCCACTCCCCCCGCCCGACGGGGAGTAGGCTGCGGGAGGCTCATTCACTCGTTATCGAGGAGAGCGCGGTCGAAGAACGCGATGACGCGACGCTCGTACTCGCGAGGCTGTGCCTCGATTCCGCCCGTATGCCCAGCGCCAGGCACCTGCCAGATCGACTTGGGCTCCCGAGCCGCTTCGTAGAAAGTCTGGCTGAGCTCTGCCTCGCCGCCCTGGCCTGGCTTGGCGTAGATGATGAAGACTGGACGCGGCGCAATCCTGGCGATGAGATCCTCGAGGCTCGGCGGCGGCAGTGTATTCGAGAAGAGCGCTACGCTGGGCGTCACGACCGCGTGCACCAGCGAGGCCTGAAGCTTCGCGCTCGTCTCGGGTATCGCGAGAGCCTCACGCAGGGAGCGGATACCGGCTCCTTCGGACACCACCGCCTTCAAGCCGTCTGTCTCGGCGGCCGCCTCGAGCATCAGCTCGCCTCCGACGGAGAGGCCGATCCCGCCGATGCGGCCATCATCTACGTCGGGGCGTCGCGTGAGAAAGGCGACGGCGGCTTTCAGGTCTCGCTCACCACGCCAGCCGAAGATGTTCGGGTCACCCTCGCTCTCACCCTCGCCGCGCCGGTCGAAGAGGAGCACTCCATAGCCGTGGCGGGCAAGCATCCGGGCCTGCCGCTGCGGGCCCTTCCGGCCCGGGAAGGCGACGACGGCCGCGCCGTTCCTGGATGGGATGTACCAGCCCTCGAGCTCCAGCCCATCGCTGGTCGTGAACGAGACATCCTCGTAAGTCACGCCCAGCTCGGCCTCGGGGACGAACCCTCGGGCGACGTGTGTGAAGACGTACCCGGTGTAGAACGGCGCGATGAGGACGTACACCAGGGCAACTGCCCCGAGAGCAAGCAGAAACCGGCGTCCATACCGGCGAGCCGGAGCATCGTCACGCCTCCTCGACCGCCACAACGTCGTCAGCCCGACGGCGAGAAGGACGATCCCTGCCGGAATCGCGAGCAGGCCTGTGAAGTCGTCCCCGGAAGGCCCGCCTTTCGTGGTGTAGTAGACCGCCTCGATCCCTGTGACGATCCCGAAGGCGCCGATGACCAGCGCGATCGTCGCTCGAAGACCTGCTCGGAGACGCGGATACCCCCAGGCTGCAAGCGCGAGTGCGATGAGCGGCACCAGGCCGCTGACGAGGTGATCAGCTGCGGAGGTGCCCGGTTGCGGCTGGAAGAAGCTGTCGTCCGCCACGTGCAGCGCGATGAGCCCGATCGACGCCCTTGCGACGACCGATTCGTTCAGGGTTCGCGAGGTTGCCGTGTCGCCGCTCGTCATTCTCCTTAAGGCAGTTTCGCAGTGGAGCGGGCGGCCGTCGCAACGGCGTACTCAGCCGATGGCCCGGGTGGGGATGCACCACGTCGACATCGTCGCGTCCTCGCTCCAGCGCAGCCTGCCTCTCTACCGGAGCTGCTGGAGCCGCTCGGCTACGTAGAGCCGGTGAAGATTGTTCTCAAATCCGGAGGTGCCTTGCCGGCCTGCCTAACCGCTCACTACCTCAGTACTCCGTGTTGTTGCCGCGCGAGTCACCGCGGCCGAGCTTCCGCAACGACGTGTCTCCCGCTGAGATGTACGGCCACATGACCACGGTGTTGTCCCCGCCCGTGACGTGGTCGAACTGGCGAGCGTGTCCAAACTCGTGGGCCGCGACCGACTGAATGTCGTAGCTGTCGGCGTCCGCACTGACCGACCAATTCTTAGCGGCGTTGAAGCGGATATCCGACTCGACCGGGTTGCCCTGCTCGTCGTACCACGTGGCCGTGCAGGCGAGTGCCCCCTCGCAGCCCTGGACGTCCTCCAGGCTGCCCCAGTCGACGACGCTGGTTCCGTCG
>JBOGZW010000042.1:0-11175 GCA_050697575.1 Gaiellaceae bacterium
TGAATCCGATCGACATCAACGTCGGCCTGGGACGGTATTTTGGGGGCCACCCGGAGCTCCCGTACGTCCCCGGCTGCGAGGGCGTGGGCCGCGCCGCCGACGGCACGCGCGTGTACCTCTTCAGCGACGGTCTCGGCCTCTCCCGCGACGGGCTGCTGGCCGAGCATGCGAGTGCTCCGGCGGACCTCGGCATCCCACTGCCGGACGAAGTGTCGGATGAGGTAGCGGCAGCGTGCGGTATCGCCGGGCTGGCCGGCTGGATGCCCCTCGCGTGGCGGGCGCCGGTCAAGGCCGACGACCGCGTGCTCGTGCTCGGGGCGACGGGCACGGTCGGGCTCGTCGCGGTGCAGACCGCCAAGCTACTCGGTTCGGCGCATGTCGTCGCCGCGGGGCGACACCCGGAGCGGTTGCAACGAGCGGCCGAGCTCGGGGCCGATGCCACCGTCAGCCTCGAGCAGGACGACCTCGTGAGCGCCTTCAAGGAGGCTGCGGGCAGTGACGGCCCCACGTACGTCGTCGACACGCTGTGGGGGCTGCCGGCGGTTGCGGCGATCCAGGCTGCTGCACCCGGCTGGCGCCTCGTCCAGATCGGCCAGTCCGCCGGCGGGGAAGCCTCTCTGGCCTCGGCCCCGATTCGCGGCAAGATGGGCGAGATCTACGGCTACACGGACTTCGCGGTGCCGAAGGACGTGTTCCGCGAGCACTACCTGCGTCTCGTCAGTCACGCCGGCGCGGGCGAGATCACCTTCGACATCGACTCCTATCCACTGGAGCGAATCGCCGAGGCGTGGGAGCGGCAGGCCGTCGGCGCTCACGGCAAGCTCGTGGTGACGCTCTCGTGAAGCCGGCGCCGTTCGAGTACCACGCGCCGGAGACGGTGGACGAGGCGGTCGAGCTACTGGCGCAGGGAAACGGGACGCAGGTGCTCGCCGGCGGCCAGAGCCTCGTGCAGCTGTTGAAGTTCCGTTCGGCCAAGCCGAGCGCTCTTGTGGACGTGAACGGCGTCGCCGGCCTCGAGGTGCTGGAAGAGCGCGAAGGCGAGCTGCACGTCGGCGCGACGGTGCGCCAGCAGCGCCTGCTGACGGATCCGCTCGTCGAGCACTGGCCGCTGCTGCGCGAGGCGGCCCGCTACATCGGCTACCTGGAGACCCGCCGCCGCGGCACGGTGTGCGGCTCGCTCGCGTTTGCGGCGTCCTGGGCGGAGCTGACGGCAGCGGCAGTGGCGCTCGACGCCGCCATCGACGTCCGGTCGACCCGAGGTGACCGTACGATCGCCGCCCGCGACTTCTTCGTCGGCTCGCGTCGGACGGCGCTGGAGGACGACGAGCTGATCACGAAGGCGCGCTTCCCCAGGCCGGCCGCACGCACGGGCGCGGGCTTCCACGAGATCAGCGACCGCCACCGCGACTACGCGCAGCTCGCCGCGGCTGCGCTGGTCACCGTCGACGACGCCGGCACCCCGACGGCCGCGGAGCTCGTCCTGCTTCGTGTCGCCGACGCGCCACTGCGGATCGACGCGACCGCTGCCGTGGACGATGCTGACGCCCTGTACGAGCTGCTCGCCGACATTGACCCGCAGAGCGACGTGGAGGTGTCCGCCGCCCACCGGCGCCGCGTCGCGCCCGTCCTCGCGCGCCGCGCGCTGCGCGACGCGGCCGAGCGAGCCCGAGGTGCCGCATGACGCTGCCCGTCCGCATCGAGGTCAACGGCCGCGCCTACCAACGCGACGTCGAGCCGCGGCGCACGCTGGCCGACTTCCTCCGTGAGGACCTGAACCTCACGGGCACGCACCTCGCCTGCGAGCACGGCTTCTGCGGCTCCTGCAACGTTCTGCTCGACGGCGAGGCGATTCGCTCGTGTCTCATGTTCGCCGTCCAGGCCGACGGCCGCGCCGTCGAAACTGTGGAAAGCCTCGCCGCGCCAGACGGAACGCTGAATGAGCTCCAGCAGGCGTTCACCGAGCACCATGCGCTCCAGTGCGGCTTCTGCACGCCGGCGATGCTGCTGACGGCAACCGAGTTCCTGCGCGACCATCCCGGCGAGACGAGCGAGGAAGCGATCCGCGAAGCGATCGTCGGCGTCACCTGCCGCTGCACGGGCTACCAGCAGATCGTCCAGGCCGTTCAATCGGTGGCGGCGAAGGCGTGACAGACGCGACCGCTGCGCTCGCGCGTTCCTCGGGTGCCGGGCTTCGCCCGGCGGAAACCGACGCCGGCGAGGGGCGCGCGTGACGATCGAGCAGCACCCGGCCGCCGCAAAGATTGCCGCCGACACGGCGCAGAAGGAGGCCGCTCGCCGCTGGCTCGGCAAGAGCATCAACCGCGTCGAGGATCCGCGCTTCCTCCGCGGCGAAGGCCGCTACCTCGACGACATCAAGCTCGAGAACATGGCGCACGCGGCGATCGTGCGCAGCCCGCACGCGCACGCCCGCATCGTCTCCGTCGACACGGCGAAGGCCGAGGCGTTGCCCGGCGTGATTCGCGTCGTCACCGGCGCCGACGTGGCCGAGCATGCCGCGCCGCTTCCCTCCTTCGGCGCCGGTCCGATCGTCCAGGACATGATCGCCATCGAGAAGGTGCGCCACTACGGCGAGGCCGTCGCCGCCGTGATCGCCGAGGACCGCTACATCGCCGAGGACGCGTGCGACCTGATCGAGGTCGAGTACGAGCCGTTGCCGGTGGTGCTCGACCCCGCCGAGGCTAGAAAGGACGGCGCGCCGCTCGTCCACGAGAAGCTGGGGAGCAACGTCGCCTACGAGCGCACGTTCTCCTTCGGCGAGGTCGACCGCGCGTTCGAGGAAGCGCCGCGGAAGGTGCAGGCGAAGCTGCGCTGGCCGCGCTCGACCGGCATGCCGCTGGACATGAACGGTGCCATCGGCGACTACGACGCGGGCACAGGTGTCGTGACGATCTACGCCAACTCGATGACCTTCACGTACTTCCATTGGCTGATCGCGGGGTCGCTGAAGATCCCGACGAGCAAGCTGCGGGTCGTCCCCATCGCCGCCGGCGGCAGCTTCGGCTCGAAGTTCTTCATGCACAAGGTGCCGACGTTCGCCGGTTTCCTCTCGAAGCTCGTCGGGCAGCCCGTGAAGTACGTCGAGGACCGCATCACGCACATCGTCAACAACGACCACTGCGGCTCCGATCGCTGGTACGACGCCGAGCTCGCCTTCGACGACGACGGCGTGTTTCGCGCGCTCCGCATCGACTGCGTCGACGACTACGGCGCGTACCTCCAGTTCGGCACCGGCACGCACGGCAACGCGCTTTCCCAGATCGTGGGGCCCTACCGGATCCAGCACGTGGAGTACTCGCTGGCCGCGATCCTCACGAACAAGAACCAGCAGGGCGCGTACCGCGGCTTCGGCGCGGAGTGCTCGAACTGGGTGCTGGAGCGCCTTGTCGACATGGCCGCCCGCGAGCTCGGCATGGACCGCGTCGAGATTCGCCGCCAGAACCTCATCGGCCCCGACGAGTTTCCCTACCGCGCGCCGACGGGGAACATCTACGACAGCGGCAACTACCAGGCCGTGCTGGAGAAGATCCTCGAGCTGGCGGAGTACGACCACTGGGTGGCCGAGCGAGACCGGCTGCGCGCGGAAGGCCGCCACGTCGGCATCGGCGTCGTCGCCTCCAACGAGCGCAGCGTCTTCTCCTCGACCGAGTTCTGGTTCTGGTTCGACAAGCCGGAGTTCACGCCGACTGCCAGCCCGGAGAGCGCGAGCCTCCAGGTCGACCCTATGGGCCAGATCATCGTCACCCTGCACACGCAGCCGCTCTGGGGCAACAGTCCCGAGACGGTGGTCGCCCAGGTCGTCGCCGAGGAGTTCGACGTCGACCCGGCGTCGGTGGTTATCACGTACGCCGACTCGCAGCACGCGCTCCCCGGCACCGGGCCGGGTGGGTCGCGCTACACGGTGATGGTGTCGGGCGCGGTCGTCGGCGCTGCCGCCGAGGTCAAGGAGAAGATCAAGCGCATAGCGGCGATGAAGCTCGAGGTGTCAGAGGACGATCTCGAGTTCCGCGACGGCGGAGTCGGCGTCGTCGGCACTCCCGACCGCCACTTGACCCTGGGTGAGATCGCGCTGACGGCGTACATGTTCCGGCTCGACCTGCCTCCGGACATGGACAGCGGCCTCGCCTCGCAGTCGACGTACGACCATCCGCTCACCACGCTCCCCGCAGACGACCGCTCCGACCTCGGCATCTTCTATCCCTTCGTCGGCCACGCCTGGCACATCGCCGTCGTCGAGGTCGATGTCGAGACCGGGAAGCTCGAGTTCCTCAACTACGCCGCCGTCCACGACGCCGGCACGGTCGTCAATCCGAAGACTCTGGACGGCCAGATCATCGGCGGCACGATCCAGGGGCTCGGCTCGGCGCTCTACGAGGAGTACCGCTACGACGAGAACGGCCGAGTCCTCAACGAGGCGTTCGACCACTATCACCTGCCCTCGTCGATGGACGTGCCGGCGATGACGGTCGCCCACCTGGAGACGCCGTCTCCGTTCACGCCGTACGGGATCAAGGGGGCGGGGGAGGGGGGCCGGATGCTGACGCCGGCGATCCTCTCCGCCGCCATCGAGGACGCGCTCGAGCCGTACGGCGTCACGGTCACGTCGCTCCCGATCAGCGCGGAGCAGATCGTGGAGTGGGCGAGTCAGTAGGAGCGCGGCAGACTCTTACTGCGACTTCACGTGCTCGATGTAGCCGCGCACGTCGGCCGCCGGCTCCGAGTAGGCGTCCCCGAGCGCCGTCTGACGCGCCTTCTCCTTCAGCTCGTCAGAGACGTCCGCGGTCGCGACTTCGCCCGCGTACTGCGGGAAGCCGAGCACGGGGTAGGTCGCGCGCGCGACGAGCGGATAGAGCGTGCCGATGAGGTAGAACATCGCGCTGTCGACCATCGCCCGCTCGCCTGGATCCGTCGAGTAGAACTGGTCGAGGCCGTGCTTGTTGCAGAGGTACTGCATGATCGCGCAGCTCTCCCAGAGCGCGCCCTTCGGCAGCCCCGCCTCCTCGAGCAGGGGCGTGAGGTCGGCCGGGTCCTTGGCCAGGAACTCCGGCGTCGACTTCTTCCCCCACGCGTCCTCTTCCTCGAACTCGAGCCCCGCCGCGCGGACGAAGATGCGCGTCGTGAGGTTGTTGACGCTCGGCTTCAGAATGCTCAGCGTGTGGACAGCCATTGATCTACCTCCTTAGCGCTCGACGAGGGTCGACTTGTACTCGCTCCGCCGCAGGGTGCCCCACGGCACGAGCTCCACCTGCGTCTGCACGACAAGAACGGCCCGGAGTCTGTCACGGATTGCGTCCGCGAGCCCCTCGTCGGCCCGCGCGCCACGCGCGAGCTCCACGGACACGGGCAGCGGCGGATCCTGCTTCACGCCGGACGCCTGGGGCCGGACGAGGATGTGGCCGCTGACGTCCGGGCTGAACGCGCTGACCACCTCGCGCACAGCCGACGGGAAGACGTTGACCCCGCGGACGATCAGCATGTCGTCGGTCCTCCCGATGCAGCGCAGGCGTGGCCCCGTGCGACCACACGGGCACGGGCTCGTCCACACCTGGACGTGGTCGTGCGTGCGGAACCGCAGCAGCGGGGCGGCGCGGTGGCGTAGGTGGGTCAACACGAGCTCGCCACTCGCCCCGTCCTCCTGTGAGACGGCGACGCCGGTCTCGGGATCGACCAGCTCGAGGTGGACGAAGCCGCGCGCGCCGATGTGCATGCCGTCTTGCTCTTCGCACTCGCCGAACAGCGACACGCTGATGTCGCCGACGCCCATCGCCTCGGTGACCTTCGCGCCCCAACCGGCTTCCAGCTTCGCCCGGAACGCCTCCTCGCCGCCGCCGGGCTCGCCGGCCACCAGCACGCGCTCGATGCTCGAACCCGCGAGGTCGACGCCTCGCTCCTCGGCGAGCTCGACGATATAGGCGGCGTACGATGGTGTCAGGACCGCCGCTTCGGGGCGGAGGCGCTCGATCGCGGTGAGCAACCGCTCCGAGTTGCCGGTGCCGAACGGGATGTGACAGAGCCCGAGGCGGTCGAAGGCGGCGAGTGCGGCGCCGGCCGCGAACGGCCCGGCGTCGTACGCCGTCACGATCCGCTGGCCGGCAGTGATGCCGGAGGCCGCGTAGCTCCGCGCCGACCTGGTCACCCAGTTGCCGAGATCGCCCGCCGTCAGCGGCACGTAGCTCGGCGCGCCGGTCGTGCCGCTCGTCGAGTAGATGCGGACGATCTCGGACGGAGCCGCGCAGAGATGGGTGCCGAACGGATTGTCGGCCGTGCACGTCGCCCGCAGCTCGTCCTTCTCGGTCAGGGGCAACTGCGCGATGTCCGCGAGCCTGCCCGCCTCCTCCGGTGACGTGAGGCCGAGCCTCTCGCGGTAGAACGCCGAGCGGTCGACGAGATAGGCGAGCTGCTCGCGATAGCTCGCGTCGTCGAGCGCGAGCTGCTCGTCCCACGGCCGCGCCTCGACGTCAGCGCTCGTACTCGACCGCCTCCTCCGCCGCCTTCGCCATCACCCAGCCGACCGGGTGCCGCCGCTCCTCGGCGAGGTGCGCGAGCAGGCCGGCCGTGCGGGCGAGGATCGGCACGGCGTTCACGTCGGCCGACGCGTAGCCGAGGTCGAGCATCACCGCCGCGATCGGCATGGAGACGTTCATCGGGAGCGGCTTGCCGTACACCTCCTCCACCGCGTCGCGGAACTGCCGCGCGCGCGCCACGTGCGCGCCGCTCACGCCGCGCTCGTCGGCGAGCTCGAGGATGCGCTCGGCACGTGGGTCGACCGGCTTGTGCACGGGGTGGCCGAAGCCTGGCACCTTGCCGCCTGCCGCCTTGATCTCGCGCACGACCGCCACCGGCTCGCCTTCGCCCTCGAGCAGTCGCGCGCAGGATTCGACCGCCCCGAGGATCACCGGGCCGGCGCCGAGGATGCCCGCTGCCACGGCGCCGTGCAGCGAGTCTGGGTCGGTCGCGAGCGTCATGCGTGCGGCGACGTCGGTGGGCATCAGCCCGTGCTCGGCGATCGCCACCAGCAAGAGATCGAGGAAGAAGCGCTGCTCCGCGGTCGGGTCGTGGCCGGTGAGCAGCAGGTGGAAGTATTCCGTAAAGCTCAGCGTGCCCATCACGTCGCGGGTGAGGTCGCGTCCTCGCACCTCGATCCGGTCCGGATAGGCCTGGCAGATGCGACTGACTGCGGCTTCGCCTTCGATCTCCGCCACCGCTTCGTATCTTGTCACGGTGCCTCCGCTCCAGACCACGGTCGTCGGCAGCTACCCGCAACCCGACTGGCTGATCGACCGCGCGAAGCTCGCGGGGAGGCTGCCGCCGCGCGTGCCCGCGCGTGAGCTGTGGCGCGTCGAGGAGGCGTGGCTGGAGGAGGCGAAAGACGACGCGACTGCGCTTGCGGTGCGGGAACTGGAGGAGGCCGGCGTCGACGTCGTCACCGACGGCGAGATCCGCCGCGAGCTACTCGAACTACTTCGCCAATGCGCTCGCGGGGCTCGACCTCGACAACCCCGGGACGGCGCTCGACCGTACGGGACATCCGAACCCGGTGCCGCGAGTCGTAGGCCCGATTCGGCGGGCCCGTCCCGTGAACGTCCGCGACACGCAGTTCCTGCGCGCACTGACGGCGCAGCCCATCCGCGTCACGGTGCCGGGCCCGTTCACGATGAGTCAGCAGGCGCAGAACGGCCGCTACCCTGATCTCCGCTCCCTCGCACTCGCGTATGCGGACGCGGTCAACGAGGAGCTGCGTGACCTCGCCGCCGCGGGCGCCGACGTCGTCCAGATCGACGAGCCCTACCTCCAGGCGCGCCCGGACGATGCGCGGAAGTACGCGCTCGAGGCGATCGCGCGTGCGCTCGACAGCGTTGGCACCACGACGGCTCTCACACCTGCTTCGGCTATGCGGCGATCGTGCACGAGAAGCCGAACGGCTACTCGTTCCTCGCCGAGCTCGACTCCTGCGCCGCCGACCAGATCTCGATCGAGGCAGCGCAGCCGCGGCTCGACCTGTCACTCCTCGAGCAACTCCCCACGAAACAGGTGATCCTCGGCGTCCTCGACCTCGGCGACATGAGCGTCGAGACGCCGGAAGTGGTGGCCGACCGCATCCGCGCCGCCCTGCGCTACATCGACCCGCAGCGTCTGCTGGTCGCGCCCGACTGCGGGATGAAGTACCTGCCGCGCGAGGTCGCGCGAGGGAAGCTGCGCGCGCTGGTCGAGGGCGCTGCCACCGTTCGCGCCGAGCTTCTCTAGAGCGAGCCGAGCGGCGCGATCGCGCGCACGGGCTGGCCCGTCACGTCCGCGATCAGCTCGAAGTGGCGGTCGTAATGGAGGACGGGCAGCTCGGCCAGCTCGGCAGCGGCCGCGACGAGCAGGTCTGGGAACTGCACGCGACGGTGGTGCAACGGGCCTTGCTGGGCGAAAAGCTCGTACACGTCCAAGGCGCGTCGCCAAACACGCGGACTGATACTCGCTTCGGGGAGCGAGTCGAGTTCCTCGCGCAAGGCAACGAAGTCGTGGTGGTCGCGGGCGCCGACAAGAAGCTCGAACCTTACGACGTCGCATGTCGCCACCCCGCCCGTGCGAGCTTGCACATCAAAGGCGTCGGCGATCGCGGGATCGCGATTCTTAGTCGTCCAGGCGCTCGTGTCGGCGAGCTCCATCTACGTTTCGGCGTCGGGCCAGTGTTCTCCGCGCTCCAACTCGTCCCACCAGCCGTCCGGCATGTGATCCCATGTCCTCTCGGTGAGACGCTTGAGCCTCTCCCGGCGTACGGCGTCTCTCAGCGCCGAGTGAACCGTGTCAGTCGTGTTCTTCGTGCCGAGAATCTCGCGCGCTTCCGCGACGAGGTCGAGATCGAGGTTGATGGACGTACGCTTGATCACTCGAAGATTATACGCACAGAAACGGCATGTACATACGCATATTCGGCCGTGGCCTAGTCAGCGAGCAGTCCCGCGTAGCGGCGGAATCGCTTCGTGGCCGCGCGGTTGAAGGCGGCGCGGTACTCATCGACCGCGTCGTCTCCGAGCGTCGCGGCGTACGTCTCGCGGACGTCGAGCAGCCTGTCACCGATCGCGTCGACGACGAGCTGGTAGTCGCCGTAGAGCTCCTCCGCCTCGTCACGTCCCGCGTGCGTCCACGCGCCATCGGCGTCTTGCGCCTCCGCGAGCAGCTCGGCTTCGGCTTCAGCAAAGAGGTCGAGCTGGATGCGGACGAGCTCGTCGAAGCGGCCCTTGCGCGCGAACATCGGCGCTAGAGACCGAACTTCACCGGCACCTCGTACATCTTCACCGACGTGCGCCGCATCGGCGAATCCCCCGCTGGGTTCATCGCATTCAGCGCCTCGTCCCCCTTGCGCATGTCCTCTTCGGAGTCGAAGAAGGCGATGGCCAGCCCCTCGCCGGCGTCGCGGTCTAGCAGCATCAGGAAGCCTGTCGCCGGCACGCCTTCGGGAGGCCCGGAGGCTGCGTCTCTCCGCATGTCCTCGAGCGACGCATCGAAGCTTGCCGCGTCCCCCTCGAATGTCGCAACGCGTGCGTACATGACGTCCTCCTTTTCTCGACGGTGGAGCCAGGCTACCGAGGCTTGCCGAGCCTGCGCCGGCCGCCGCTGCGGGCAGCGCGCAGTGAAGGGCGGTGAGTTTCGTCCCTCTGATTGGTCTGAAAGGCATGAGTTCTGGATAGGCGACGAGTATCCGAAAGGAGGAGTGCGATGAACATGCCGCCGATCGTGTCGCCGGAGGAGTGGGAGGCCGCCCGCCAGGAGCTGCTTGTCAAGGAGAAGGAGTTGACTCGCACCCGCGATGCGCTGGCCGCCGAGCGCCGCCGGATGCCGAGGATGGCCGTGGAGAAGGACTACCGGTTCGAGGGCCCGCGCGGGCCGGCGAGCCTGCTCGACCTGTTCGAAGGGCGCAGTCAGCTGATCGTCTACCGTTTCTTCTACGAGCCCGGCGTAGCCGACTTCCCCAAAGGCGGCTGCCGCGGCTGCTCGTTCCTCGGCGACCAGGTCGCCCACCCCGCCCATCTGAACGCCCGCGACACCACGCTCGCCTTCGTCTCGCGCGCGCCGCAACCGGATATCGAGCGCTACAGGGCGCGGATGGGCTGGCAGGTCCCGTGGTACACGCTCACGGACGACTTCGACGCGGACTTCGGCGTGGACGAGTGGCACGGCACGAATGCCTTCGTCCGTGACCGCGATCGGATCTTCCGCACCTACTTCGTCAACAGCCGCGGCGACGAGGCGATGGGGAGCACCTGGAGCTACCTCGACCTCACGGCGCTGGGCCGCCAGGAGGAGTGGGAGGACTCGCCCGAGGGCTACCCGCAGACCCCGCCCTACAGGTGGTGGAACCTGCACGACGAGTACGACCAAGCCGCCTGACGCCGAAGGCGTAGGTCAGGCTGAGAGCGCAACCAAGCTGCCGAGCCCGTCACCCTGGAGCGTGCAGCGGCTCCAGCGGTCACCTTGATCGAAGCTCTGCCAGAGTTCCCCGTCGGCCAGGCCGGCGAACAGTCGGTCGTTAGTTGCGAGGAGGGCGTAGGGCATCGCCTCGAGCGGCTCCGGCAGGCCGCCTGCGAGCGGCACCCAGGGTTCTCCGTCGCGTCTTCGGTACACACGCGCCTGCGGGTCTCGGCGGCCGTGCGCGGCGAACGGACCGGTACTGGCCGACACATACCAGCACTCGGGGTCCTCCGAGTCGACGGCGACCGACCACGTGTAGTGGCGGTCGCGGCCCTCGTCTGCGGGCTGCCAGCTCTCGCCACCGTCCTCGCTGAAGGCAGCGCCACCGCCTCCGGCCTCGTAGGCCCTTCCCGGCGCGCGCGAATGCCAGGCCAACGAATGCACGTCGGGCTGTGCACCCGGCCGGTGATCCTGCCAGCTCTCGCCACCGTCCGTGGAGCGCATCAGCCCGCCGAGCTCGATCCCGACCAGCAGGAGGTCGGCCTCGTGGGGGCTGGGCGCGATCCAGCGCACGTGCGACGTCCACGGCCGCGGCGGAAAGCTCCAGGTCGGCCGCGAGGGCAGCTCGAGCGGCGCCTCGAGCTCGCGCCAGGTTTCGCCGCGATCCTCGCTGCAGAACAGCCGGGTCGGCTCGGTACCGGCATAGACCGTTCCGTCGGCGGCGCTCACGGCCAGCGAGAAGACGGCGCGTTCCGGCAG
>JBOGZW010000043.1:0-11078 GCA_050697575.1 Gaiellaceae bacterium
CCACAGCTCGTCGGACACGATCCACGGCGCAGTAGCCATCGGCACCCCTCCTCAGCTTGACGACGGATGCCGACGGCTTCGTCGTCAGGAGGCGGGTCCCTTCATTTCGGTTCGAGTTCTTAGCGAAAAACCTACTATCGCTCGCGCCCCATCCAACCACTACGAGTGAGGTGCTCATGGGCTACCCCGTCGTTCACTTCGAGATCAACTCAGCCGCCGGGCCGGCGCTCGCGCGCTTCTATGCGGAGGCGTTCGGCTGGACCACGCAACCAGACGGAGACGACTACATCCAGATCAACACGGACGGCGTCTGTGCGGGAACGGGCGCTCCCGGGATCGATGGGGGCATCGGGCCGAGCGATCCGGGCGACGACTTCGTCACCTTCTACGTCCAGGTTCCGGACGTGGCGGAGACGCTTGCCCAGGTCGCCGAGCTCGGCGCGGAAGTCGATCTGCCGGTGACCGAGGCGGGACGCATCGTCTTCGCGATCTTCCGCGACCCGGCCGGCAATCGCATCGGCCTCGTTCGCGCCTAGGCTCTCGCCATGAAGATCTTCAATCTGCACGGCGACGCGGAGTGGGATCGCACTGAGGACCGCGAGGGCTGGCGGAGCAAGGACGCCTGGGTCGGCCATCACGTCGGCGCCGAGCTGATCGGCGGCAGCATGTACGAGGTCGAGCCGGGCGACAAGCTCTGGCCGTTCCACACGCACCACGCGAACGAAGAGTGGGTGATAGTCGTCCGCGGCGAGCCCACGCTCCGCACGCACGAGGGCGAGCAGGTGCTGCGCGAGGGGGACGTGGTGGCCTTTCCCCGCGGCAAACAGGGCGCCCACCAGATCCGGAACGACACGGACGCGCCGATCCGCGTCCTCATGCTCTCGACGATGATCGCGCCCGACATCGTCGAGTACCTCGACACCGGCAAGATCGGGGCGCGCAGCGTCGCGGGTGAGCGGATCATTCTTGCTCGCCCGGGTCCTGAGCTCGAATACTGGGAAGACGAGGACTAGGCCACTTCGGGCGTGACGCTCGAGGAGCTCGATCGCTGGCTCGACGTCTACGGCCGCACGTGGGAGCGGCAGGCCGTCGACGGATTCCTCGACTGCTTCGCGGAGGACGCGGTGTACTACTGGGGCCCGTGGGGCGAGCCGCTTCGTGGCCACGCCGAGATCCGCGCGCGCACTGTTCAGGCGATCGCGGAGCAAGAGGAAATCCACTTCGGCCACGAGCCGCTCGCGATCACGCCCGACGGCCGTGGCGTCGCGCGCTGGTGGGTCTCGACGCGCGACCCCGACACCGGAGACATCGAGGAGAACGAGGGCATATTCCTCGTCACGCTGAACGCTGACGGCCGGTGCACCGAGTTCCGCGAGTGGTGGAACAGCCGCTCGCGCCCCGCGACCTAAGCCAGCTGCCGGCGTGACGGCTCGAGTCGTTCAGATCGCAGGCGCCGTGGCCATCCTCGTGGGGTTCGTCCTCGCGCAGATGCGGGTCGTCGACGTGCGCTCGTGGTCGCACCTCTGGCTGAACGCGCTCGGCGCCGGCATCCTCACCGTGGCCGCCTGGCACGAACGCCAGTGGGGATTCCTGATGCTCGAACGCGTATGGACGCTCGTCGCGGCCGGCGGGCTGCTCCAGAAGACGCGCTCGCGCGGTGACTGAGCGCGCATAGGATCCGGCATGGCGTACGACGAGACGCTGGCCGGCCGGATCCGCGACGTACTCGCAGACCGCGGTGATCGCGTCCGTGAGCAGAAGATGTTCGGCGGGATCGCTTTCATGGTCGACGGGCACATGACCGTCGGCGTCGTCAACGACGAGCTGATGGCGCGCGTCGGGCCGGACGGCGAGGAGGATGCGCTGGCCCAGCCGCACGCCCGGACGATGGACTTCACAGGACGCCCGATGACCGGGTTCATCCAGGTGTCAGCGGCCGGTGTCGCCGCCGAGGACGACGTCAGAGCATGGGTCGACCGTGCCCTGAACTTCACGTCGTCGTTGCCACCGAAGTAGCTCCTGCGCTTAGGTAGATACGCCCACGTCTCGGCGATCGAAGGCCAAGACAGCCACGGCCGCCGCAACGCCAGCGATCGCAACGAGGACGAGGGCGTTGCCGGGCGACAGACCTTCGCGCAGTGGGTCACCGGCGACGTAGTGGTACCAGGGCGAAAGCCAGCGGATGCTATGGATCCCGTCGACGAGCGGTGAGAGCCCGTTGATGAGGTACGCGGCAACCGCAAGGGCTGCGCTAACGCCGATCGCAATCGCGCTACGGCCGGTCGCCGCGCCGAGCGCGAACGCGATAACCCCGAAGGCGAGCCCTAGCAGGAAGGCGCTCGTCGTTGCGGAGGCGAGATCCGCGAGCGAGACGTCCATGTCCGCGACGGTCGTCGCGAGCGCGAGCGCGGCGAACAGGACGACCGCGAGCCCGGCGAGCTCGAGCGCGAGCGCCCCAGCCTTCTCGAGCACGAGGCGACGCCTCGAGATCGGATTGCCGAGCAGCAGGTCGAGCGTCCCGCGTTCCTCTTCCCGAGCGATCGCGCGTGCCCCCGCACCGACGGCAGCGATGATGAGCAGCAGCGGCACCATCAGCGAGAAGAGCTCGGCGCCGAGGTAACCGGCCGCCGTTGAGAAGTCGAAGCCACCGAAGCTGAAGAACGCCTTCAGCTCCTCCGGGTACGACTCCTCGAGCTCGACGAGCGCCTCGTTGTCGCGGATCGCCGGCCAGACGCCGACGATCAGCGCGACGTAGCCGGCGAGGCCGAGACTCCACCAGGCGAAGCTTCTCCGTACGTCGCGCAGGCTCTTGAGAAGAACGCCGTGGAGCACCTAGGAGTCCCTCCCGTAGAGGCTGAGAAAGACGTCTTCGAGGTCGGCCTCGTGACTGTCGATGCCCAGCACCTCGTAGCGGGCGATCGCCTTGACGAGCGGATCCGCCGGCCCCGCCAGCACGAAGGAGACGGTCGTCCCGTGCCGCTCGACCTCCCGCACGCCCGGCAGGCCGTCAAAGGCATTCGCCGGCGGCGCAGCCGCGAACGACACTTCCATTCGCCCCGGGGCGCGGACGCGGAGGTGCTCGACGGTGTCGACGATCACGAGGCGGCCCTCGCGGATGACAGCCACGCGATCCGCCACCTGCTGCACCTCGGGCAGTGCATGGGACGAGAGGAACACGGTGCGGCCCTCCGCCGTCGTCTCGCGCAGCAGGTCAGCGAACTCCTGCTGCATGAGCGGATCGAGACCCGACGTGGGCTCGTCGAGCACAACCAGGTCGGGCCGGTGCATGAACGCCTGGACGATGCCCACCTTCTGCCGGTTTCCGCGCGAGAGCGTCCGGATCGGCAGGTCGAGGTCCAGGGCGAACCGATCGGCGAGCCGCTTTGCCTCTGCCAGGTCGCCGAGACCACGAAGCGATGCGAAGTACTCGATCAGCTCCCCGCCGGTCATGCGCTCGTACAGGCGCGCGTCGCCCGGGAGGTAGCCCAGCCGCCGCCGCACGCCGACGCTTTCGCGGCGAGTGTCCCGCCCGAAGATCTCGGCGCGCCCCGCCGTCGGTCGGATGAGGTCGAGCAGCAGGCGGATCGTCGTGGTCTTGCCTGCTCCGTTTGGCCCGAGGTACCCGAAGACCTCACCCTGCTCGACCGCGAACTCGAGGTCGATGACAGCGGGGCGCGCGCCGTAGTTCTTCGTCAGTCCCTCCACCTGGACTACGGCTGCCATGGCCACAGCATTGCGAATGCGAGAATCGCAGCGTGGCCAACCCGACGCCGCGTCACGACTACTTGCCGATCGCGGATCACGGCATCATCGGTGACCTGCACTCGGCTGCGCTCGTTGGCACCGAGGGCACGATCGACTGGTACTGCCCGAACCGCTTCGACGGGCCGAGCGTGTTCGCTTCGATCCTCGACGCAAAGCGCGGCGGCTTCTTCCGGATCGTGCCCATCCAGTGCAAGTGGACGTCGAAGCAGCTCTACGTGCCGGACACGAACGTCCTCATCACGCGGTTCCTCTGCGAGGAAGGCGTCGGCGAAGTGATCGACTTCATGCCGGTCGACGAGCGCCGACAGGGCACGCACCGGCAGCGGCTCGTCCGGCGCGTTTTCTGCGTGAAAGGAGAACTGCACTTCTGCGCCGAGGTGGAGCCGCGCTTCGACTACGGCCGCGCGGAGGCGGAGATCGCCGTCACCGACGACGGCGCTGTCTTCGCCGCAGGCGATCTCACGATGTCCCTCTCCGCCCACGTCCCGCTCGAACGCACGAAGGAAGGTGTGCGCGCCACGTTCGTCCTCGATCAGGGTCAGAGCGCGACGTTCGTTCTCGAGCAGGGCGAGCAGCCGCGACCGTACTCCGAGGACGACACACGCGAGCTCTTGAACGAGACGGTCGACTACTGGCTGCGGTGGATCTCCGCAGCGCGCTACCAGGGACGGTGGCGCGAGATCGTGAGGCGTTCCGCGCTGACGTTGAAGCTCCTGACGTACCGGCCGTCGGGCGCGCTCATCGCCGCAGCTACCACGAGCCTGCCCGAGCAGCTCGGCGGCGGGCGCAACTGGGACTACCGCTACACGTGGATCCGCGACGCGGCGTTCTCCCTCTACGCGCTCCTGCGGCTGGGCTTCGCGGAGGAGGCCGCGGCGTTCGGCGGCTGGCTGACCGAACGGTTCCGCGAGGAGCACAAGGGCGAGTCCGGTCCGCTCCAGATCATGTACGCGATCGACGGCAACTCCGATCTCGAGGAGCAGATCCTCGATCATCTGGAGGGCTACTGCGGTTCAGCCCCGGTGCGAGTCGGCAACGGCGCCGCCGACCAGCTGCAGCTCGACATCTACGGCGAGCTCGTCGATTCCGTCTACCTCTACAACAAGCACGGCGCGCCGATCTCCCACGACGCCTGGATGGATCTGACGCGAATCGTCAACTGGGTCTGCGAGAACTGGGACCAGCCGGACGAGGGGATCTGGGAGACGCGCGGAGGCCGCCAGCACTTCACGTACTCGCGGCTCATGTCGTGGGTCGCGGTCGAGCGGGCGATGCGGGTCGCGCGCCAGCGCGGCCTGCCGGCCGATCTCGTCGCCTGGGCGAAGACGCGCGACGCCATCTACGGGCAGATCATGGAGAAGGGCTGGAACGAGGAGCGCGGTGCGTTCGTGCAGCACTACGGCTCGGACGTCCTCGACGCGTCCAACCTCCTCATGCCGCTCGTGAAGTTCGTCTCACCCACCGATCCGCGCTGGCTCTCGACGCTCGACCTCATGACGGAGGAGCTCGTCTCCGACACGCTCGTCTACCGCTACAACGTGAGGGCCTCGCCGGACGGGCTCGAGGGCCACGAGGGGACGTTCTCGATCTGCTCCTTCTGGTACGTGGAGGCGCTGGCGCGCGCCGGCCGGCTCGATCAGGCGCGCATCGCCTTCGAGAAGATGCTCACGTACGCGAACCACCTTGGCCTCTTCTCCGAGGAGATCGGCCCGCACGGCGACCAGCTCGGCAACTTCCCACAGGCGTTCACGCACCTCGCCCTCATCAGCGCCGCGACGAACCTCGACCGCCAGCTCGGCTAGCTACTCAACGAAGCTCCATATCGACGAACGGCACGTCGCCCCAACCTTCGAAGAACCGCGTCTTCGTGCCCGTCCGCCGAAACCCGGCGCGCTCGTAGACGCGGATCGCTCGCTCGTTGAACTCGGCGACGTCGAGCACGAACCTGGCAGCTCCAAGACGCTCTCTCGCGAAGTCGAGACCGGCCATCACGAACGCCAGCCCCAACCCGCGCCCCGTGAGATCGGGCCTCAGCCCGAGGCCGTAGAAGATCGCGTCTCCGCGCTCGGCGAAGAAGTAGAAGCCCGCGATCGCCCCGTCGTCGGTGAGCACGCTGTAGAAGCGCTCCGGATTAAGAGGCCGACGCCCGTCGTCATCGTAGAAGTCATAGGGAGGCGGATACCGCCACACGGCTCTCTCTGCGAACAGCGCGTCCGTTGCCGGCTCGATGCGGAAGTTCACGGCAGCGAACGAAGGATCTGCTCCGCCTCGGCAACAATCAGCCGCACGACGTCGCCGGCAGGTAGCACCTCGCCGACGAGCCCCGCCGACTGGCCGACGTACAGTGGCCCGGGGTACGGCGGCGCGTTGTCCCACGCCTTCGCGAGCTCCGCGCTGACCTCGGCACGCCGGCGGCGGAGCTCTGGCTCGCGACCGAGCCACTCCTCGATCATCGACGTACGCAACACCCGCCCCCATGCGCCCGGCCACTCCAGGCCGCTGAGGGTGTCGGCGACGGTGGTGAAGACCGTGTCGTGACCGTCGCTGTCGAGGATCGCCTGCTTGTACCAGGCCGGCACGGGACTCTCCTGCGTGGCGAGGAAGGTCGTGCCGAGCAAGACGCCGCCCGCCCCGAGCGCGAGCGCGGAGGCAAGCCCGGCGCCGTCGCCGAAGCCGCCTGCGGCGATGACCGGCAGCGGATCCAGCGCCTTCGCCACCAGGCGTACGATCACAGTCGTCCCGATCTCGCCGACGTGCCCTCCACCCTCGCTGCCCTGGGCGACGATTACGTCGGCACCGGCCTCCGCAGCCCGCTCCGCCTCGTCGAGCCTTGCCACCATGTGCATGACCTGCGCGCCGCTCTCGTGAGCTCGCGCGAAGATCGCTTTGAGATCCTGATCCTGGCGGGCCCAGGAAGTAGACAGCACAGCCGGCTCGGCGGCGAGCGCAGCATCGAGCAGATCCTCTGCGGCGAAGAGAAGAAGGTTCACGCCGAACGGCTTGGCGGTGAGCTCGCGCGTCCGGGCGACCATCTCCGTCACCCCATCAGGCGAAAGCCCTGACGCACCGATGACGCCGAGGCCGCCAGCCTCGCTCACGGCGCCTGTCAGGTCGCCGTCGGACATCCCGTTGCCCATCCCGCCACACACAACCGGGTGCTCGATGCCCACGAGGCGCGTGAACGCCGTCTCGATCACGCAGTGGATTCTAGTGCTATATTCCGTAGCGAAATAGTTCACTCTGGAATAACACCAACCGAGGCAGCCGTCCTCGCGCTCCTGGCGATCGAGGGAGAGCGCTCGCGCTATGACCTCATGAAGAGTCTGTCGAAGGCGATCGGCCACGTCTGGGCGCCGGCGAAGACGCAGCTCTATGCGCTCCTCCCCAAGCTCGCCGAGCGTGGCCTTGCGACGAGCCGCACCGTGCGCGAAGGGGCACGTCCGGAGAAGAAGCTCTTCCGGATCACGAACGCGGGCCGCGCCGAGCTCGACCGCTGGCTCGCCGCCGAGCCCGAGACGGCGGAGGCCTTCTACCTCCGCCTCTTCGTCGGCGGCCTCGTGCCGCCGGATGTGCTGGTTCAGCATGTCGCGTGGTTCCGCGAGCAGGTCATCGCGCAGCTCGAGGAGTACCGCCAGATCGAGCCGACGAACACGCGCATGAACAACGACTTCTTCCACTACTTCCTGCTCCGCCTCGGCATCGAGCGCTCAGAGCATCTCCTCAGCTGGTCGGACTGGGTCCTAGAGGAGCTCGAGGCCGCATGATTCCGCTGGCCCGGCTGATCCTGATTGCCGCCCTCTCTCTGGTCGCGGTCGGGCACAGCGGTGCATCGACGTCTGCCACGGTTCCGGGCGCGGAGTCGGACGTGCGTCTCCTCGCGCAGCAGCTGGAGGCGATTCACCCCGACCTCTTCGCCAGTGTCCCGCGGGCACGATTCCGGTCGGCCGTCGAGAGCGCCGTCGCACGCGCCGACGAGCTCTCCGATAACGAGCTGCTCGTGGAGCTCATGCGGCTGGCTGCCCTCCCGGGACCCGGCAACGGCCACACCGGGATCTTCCCCGGCGACCCGCAGCACAGCCGCGACCTCCACTTCTATCCGCTCCGCCTGTACGCGTTCCCCGACGGGACCTACGTCGTCGACGAGAAGGGAAGCGACGGCCTCGTCGGCGCGCGAGTGACGGCGATCGGCGGTGTGCCCTACGCCGAGGTCGCGAAGCGCGTCCGGCCGCTCGTCCCGCACGACAACGCAACCCACCTGCAGGGCCTCCTGCCGCACTACGTGCTGACGGCGGAGGTACTCGACGGGCTCGGCATCGCTGATGGCCTCTCGCCACTCGAGTTCACGTTCACGCAAGGCGGGCGGTCGCGGACCGTGACGCTCGCACCGGTCTCCGCGCCATCCTACGTCGCGACGTTCCGGGATCCGATTCACGGGCACTACCCGTCGCTCCTGCCGCGGCGGAAGCCCACACCCCTCTACCTCCGTAAGAGCGCGAGCCTGCTCTGGCTCGGCACTCTCGACCGGGGACGCGCAGTTTTTGTGGGCTTCAACTCCGTCCAACGTCCGAGCTACACGCTCGTGGACCGCGTGAACACCCTCTCACGTCGGCCGCAGGTCAAACGCGTGATCGTCGACCTCCGTCTCAACGGCGGCGGGGACAACACGACGTACGCGAGCCTTCTGAGCGCTCTCACCGACTCGAGCGTCAATCGGAAGGGGCGGCTGTTCGTGCTCATCGGGCGTGCGACGTTCTCAGCTGCCGCAAACTTCGCCGCAGACGTCGACCGGCTGACGAAGGCGACGTTCATCGGAGAGCCGACCGGCGGCTTCGTGCGCGGCTATGGAGACACCGTTCCGGTGCTGCTCCCGAAGAGCGGGATCAACGTGCGCATCGCGACCCGCTACTGGGACTTTGGCAAGGGCTCCGACGACCGCCGGCTCGCGATCACCCCGGACCGCAAGGTCAAGGTGACGATCGCAGACTTCCTCGCAGGGCGCGATCCCGTGCTCGCGGCGGCGCTCAAGGGCTGACATCCGCAAATTGCGGAAGATTCGTGCGCGGGACACTTGCGCGGGGCCGGCCAGTTCGAATAGTGTCGTCCCTGCGCCGAGCACGGGGCGGGAGTAGACCGAAACTCAACCGGGCGACTGTACGGGCAACCGGAAAGTCAGTCGGATGGGTGGACGAAACCGCCACCGGCTCGGCGAATTTCGTGGTCCTACGAGTTCGCCGCAATGAAGTTCAGGACGCGTTGCCAGGCGTCCTCGGAAGCCTCGGCGAAATCCTCCTGCTTGCGGTCGAAGAAGCTGTGGGGCGCACCCGGATACGTGACGAGCTCGTGCGAGACGTCGGCTGAGCGAAGCGCCTCCTCGAATGCGGCGTTGTCCTCGGCAGTGATGTTCTGGTCGTCGCCGGCCTGCAGAGCAAGGATCGGGCACTTCATCTCCGGTGCGCGCTGGACTGGCCCGGGTGAGCCGTCCGGTCCCTCGCCCGAGCGCCCGTAGAAGCCGACGGCGCCCGCGAGGCCGTGGCCGCCCGCGGCCGAGAGCCACGATTGGCGGCCGCCCATGCAGAAGCCGACCGTGAACACCGTGTTCGCTTCACGTTCCCGCAGCCAGGCAACACACGCGGCGACGTCCGCCTGGACCTCGGGCGGCTTCACGGCCTGTACGTGCGGCATGTACTCGAAGTCGTCGCCGCGCTTCTCGACGCCGGCGGTGCGGCCGAAGTAGTCGAACGCGATCGCCGCGTAGCCTCGCTCCGCGAAACGCAGCGCGAGCTCCTCGTAGAAGCGGTAGAGGCCGCGGACGTCCGGGAGGACGACGATGCCTATGCGGCTCGGCTCGTCAGGCAGCGCCGCGAAGGCGGCGAACCGGTTGCCGTCCGCCGCCTCGAGCACGAGGTCCTCGTGCGAGAGGGCCGCGCCGGAGATGACGGGAATCGGCGGGGACGAGTCGTCGTCGAAGCACATCGCACCCGCGACGATACCCGCTTGACAAGCGAGCGAGAACATGAAAGATTCTCCCCCGTCAAGTCCTCGGAGATCTTCGGATCGCCGGGGACTTGGCGTTTTCAGCCGACGCAGGGCTCAGTTGTTGGCCCAGCAGTCCTGTCGTAGAGTCGTGCCATGACGGAGCGACTGCGCATGATGTGGGACGAGCTCGGTGAGGGATCCCGGGCGCTCGCCGGCCAGATCGCGGCGGACGGGTGGCGGCCGGACATCATCCTCGGCACCGCACGCGGCGGACTCCTCGTGGGCGGCGCGATCTCCTATGCCCTCGACGTGAAGAACACCTTCACGATGAACGTCGAGTTCTATACGGGCATCGACGAACGGCTAGAGATGCCGACTGATCCTGCCGCCGGTTCCCGACCTCGTCGATCTCGGCGAGGCGCGCGTGCTCGTCGCGGACGACGTCGCCGACACGGGGCAGACGCTCGTGCTCGTGAAGGAGTTCCTCGCCGGAAAGGTGCGCGAGGCGCGCGTGGCCGTCCTCTACGAGAAGTCTGGATCGGTCGTCAATTGCGAGTACGTCTGGAAGCGTACCGACCGCTGGATCGACTTTCCGTGGAGCGCTGAGGCCCCGGTTGCGTGGCCCGCTGAACAAGCCGTCGCGCCCTAGGAGCGCTGCGCGTAGCCCGAAGCAGCCCAGACCGTCGCGGCGATCGCGCGGTAGCCCGCGTCCGTTGGATGGCCGTCGCCTCGCGAGCAGACGAACGTCAACGTGCAGATACGCGCGCGCTCCCGGGCAACGCTGCTCTGGGGGTTGAACGCGGGGAAGACATCCGCAAACCTCGCCTTCGAGGCCTTCGTGACTTTGGCGATGGTCCTGTTCAGCGCGCGCAACGGCGGATCCGTTTCCGGGAGGCGGTCGATGTTGTTGTTCCACAGCCCCGTGACGACGATCTCAGCGCTCGGCGCGGCCCCGCGAAGACGGCGGAGGATCGAGCCGAAGCGCGTGACGAACCGCCGGGTGGCGCGCGGGCTCCGGGCGCGAATGCAGGAGAGCTCGCCCCGGCATCCGTCGTAGACCGCCTGGACGTCGGCGCCACCCAAATGGAGGGTGATCGGGCTGACACGGCCCGGGTGGAGTCGCAAGAACGCGAGCGCAGCGGCGAGTTGCGTGCCGTGGTAGGAGTCGTGGAGACGATGCGTCGCGTCTGCAAGCCATGGACACCCGCCGGAGGCGAAGGTTCTCGTCGACTCGCCCGGACAGCTGTAGTTGACGACACGGAGGCCCGGCCTCAGCTTTCGTAGCCGCGCAGCGAACACGTCGACGTACCCCGTGCCGTACCCGGAAGGGGCAGCCC
>JBOGZW010000044.1:0-11040 GCA_050697575.1 Gaiellaceae bacterium
GGTTAAGAGGCGCTGCGGCCTCGTCTCAACGCTAGCAACGCCCTGAGCTCGCGAACGCGCAGCACCCAGCACGCACCGAGGTATGCGGCGCCACCCGCCGCGAGCGCGACGCCGACCGCTACCACCTGGGCCGCAAACCCGTCGCCGAGTCCCTCGTCGAGCACCCACCACACGCCGTAGGCGACCGCGGCCAGCGCGACCGACGCCAGGGTGATGAGCGCGACGGCACGCGTCGTCTTCCTGATCTCGAGCCCGTCGAGGCGGCGGCGCAGCAGCACGAGCAGCACGAGCGCGGCGGCGACGTTCGAGAGCGATATCGCGAGCGGGATGCCCCACGTGCCCACGCGGTAGAGCGGGATGTAGAGGAGCGTGTTCAGCGTGAGGTTGAACGCCGCCACCCACGTCGGGATCCACGGCGACTGGAGCGCGAAGAAGGCGCGGTTCAGCATGAGCATCATCCCGTTAAACGCGAGGCCGGTCGAGAAGGCCGCGAGCGCCGCGGCGACGACGGGCGTCTGGTCGGGCGTGAACTCGCCGCGCTCGTACAGCAGCCGGACGATCGGCTCGGCGAGCACGGCGGCGGCCACGCTCGCCGGCACGAGCAAGAACGCGATCTGGCGGACGCCCACCGCCACGGTGTTGCGGAAGCCCGCCATGTCGCCGCGGGCCGCGAGCCGCGAGATGGCCGGGAACAGCACCGTCGCCACGGCGACCGAGAACATCCCCTGCGGGAGCATGTAGATGCGGAAGGCGGCGTCGATGGCGCTGGGCGAGATCGTCGGATCGATGTAGCGGGACGCGAAGAACGTTCCGATGACCGCGTTGAAGTTGATGAGCCCCAGGCCGAGCGTCACCGGGATCATCAGCACGAACACCTGCTTGACGGCCGGGTCGCGCCAATCGATCAGCCGGTGCAACCGCCCGTCGAGCTTCAGGAGCCACGGCACGGGCAACAGCACCTGGATGATCGTGCCGACGAGGATCGAGCCGGCGTACACGTAGAGCTTCGCGCTCTCCGAGTCCGCCTGCGGCACGCCGACGACGAGCCCGATGATGATGGCGAGGTTCCAGAACACCGGCGTCAGCGCGGGGATCGAGAACTGCTCGTAGCTGTTGAGGATCCCGACGATCACGCCCGAAATGCCGAGCAGGACGACGATCGGGAACAGGATCCGCGAGAGGGTGACGGCGAGGTCGTCGTACGCGACCGGCATGCCGAACGGCGCCAAGATGAGCGGGGCGAACAACATGCAGAGAGCGGTGAGGCCAGAGAGGCCGAGCAACAGCAGCCAGAAGACGGTCGACGCAACCCGCCAGGCGCGCGCCTTCTCCCCCTTCTCCAGCAGCTCGCTGAAGACGGGGACGAACGCCGCCGAGAGCGCGGCGTCGGCTACGAGCGCCCGCACGAGGTTCGGCACCTGGAACGCGACGGTGAAGGCGTTGATCTCGCCCTGTACCCCGAAGTAGCGGCGCGCGACGATCTCGCGGACGAGCCCGAGAACGCGCGAGAGACCGGTCGCGACGCCGAAGATCGCCGCCGAGGCCGCGAGGTGGCGGCGCCGCACGATGGGATCGGGGGCGCTCACGCCGGAACCAAGGATAGGTCGGGGCTCGGCGGCACCCCTCTGGTACCATCGATCCGCCCGCGCAGCGGGTCTTTTTCCGTATATGCCGAATATTCGCCAGCAGAAGAAGCGTGTCCGGACGGCCGAGCGACAGCGCGCGGAGAACGTCCGCTACCGGTCGACTGTGCGCACGCTCACGCGCAAGCTCCGCGACGCGGTGGAAGCGGGCGACACGGACGCCGTTGAGGCAACACACCGCGACCTCGTCCGCTGGCTCGACCGCGCCGTCACCCGCGGTGCGCTCCACCGGAACACCGCTTCGCGCCGCAAGACGCAGGCGGCACGTCTCGTCGCCGGCTAGCGGCTGACCTGGACGAGGGCCCGCTCGAGCTCGAGCTCGTCCGGCAGCGGGCTGCCGCCCTTCAACGCGACGTCGAGCTCGGCCAGGCGGACGAGCGCGGCGGCGAGCTCGTTGTCGCCCCAGCTCTCCGCCGCCGCGTAGGCCTTCTTCACCGGAAACTCGCTGCGTCGCTTGAGCCGCTTCGCGGCCTCGGTGGTGCCGATTCCCTCGGCGGCGAACCGGCGGCAGGCGGCGACAAGTGCGACGTGATCGCCGAGCTTCCATGCGATACCGCTCGGCGTATCCCCCTGGCGCAGCATCCGCTGCGCTGCCGCGAGCACCGTCGGCACGTCCCGCTTCGACCACGCGTCGGTGAGCGTCCAGGGCTTCACAGGCCCGCGCGGCAGCACCATCTCCTCCACGTGCTCGGCGGTGATTTCCTCGCCTTGCGCCCAGAGGACGAGCTTCTCGACCTCGAGCCTCAGCTCGTCCGAGTTCTCGCCGACGAGCTCGACGAGCAGCCTGCACGCATCGGCCTGCGCCTTGGCGTCGAGCTCGGCGAACTGTTTCGTTACCCAGGGGACAAGCGCCGAGGCCTTTGCCTCGTAGAGGAGCAGCTCGGCGACCTTCGAAAGCGGCGAACCCTTCTTCGCCTCCTCGGCCACGAGCGCGAGCACGGTCTCCGGCGCAGGCGTCTTCGCGTACGCGGTGACGGCCTCGACGTCTGCCGCCTTCCAGCCCCCCGCCATACGGCCTTCCTTGTTGCGGTGGCCGTCGACGTCCGTTACGAGGACGAGCCTGCCGCCGCTCGCGAACAGGCCGAGGGAGTTGCATGCCGCCACCGCCTCGTCGCCGGATGCCGTCTCGGCCGACAGGTGCTCGATGCCGGCCGGGTCGAAGTGGCCCTTGAGCCGCTCGACCGCCCGCTGCACCTTCGGCCGGTCGGAGCCGGCGATGAGGTAGACGGACTTGAGATCGGCCATGTCGCCACTCTAGTCCTCGGTGGCGACAGTGAGCCCACGGCCGTCGGACTCGATCGTGACGGCCCCGTCGCGGTCGGTTCGGTAAACCGTCAGGCCGGGCGACGCGCTTAGGGCGGCGAGCGCCTCGGGCGTCGGGTGCCCATACGTGTTGCCCTCGCCGACCGAGATCACTGCCACACGGGGACGGATCTCCTCCAGGAGCGCCGGCAGCAGGGCATCCGCGGAACCGTGGTGCGAAACCTTGAGGATCTCGACGGGAGGGAGGCCGAGCGGCAGCAGCACCGGAGACTCCGCGTCGGCGCCGAGCAGCACGTCGACCTCGCCGTACGAGACGAGGCAAACCGTCGCGCGAAAGTTCGGATCTTCACTCGGAACGCCCGGACCGTCGGGCCAGAGGACGCGGACGTGCAGGCGCCCGATCGCGTACTCGAGCCCCGGCCGTGCCGTGACGACCGGGATGCGGTGTTCCTTCGCCTCTGCGATCGCCGCATGCTCCTCGGGAACCGATGACGCGAGCTCGGGGTCGAGCACGACGCGGACGCGGGTGCTGCTGAGAACGTCGGCCGCACCACCGACATGGTCCCGCTGCGGATGCGTGAGCACGAGCAGCGACAGCTCGCGTATGCCGAAACGGCGGAGTTGTCCCGCCACGTTCGCCTCGGGTGGTCCCTGATCGACGAGCAGCGAGCCTCGCGGAACCTGAATGAGCGTCGCGTCGCCCTGGCCGACGTCGAGAAACGTCACACGCAGTCCCGTCGGCGGGGGCAGCGCCGGATCCGGCGCTGCCCGCCACGCGATTGCGACGAGCCCAGCCGCGGCGACGGCCACGGCGAGCGTCCTCGATCTCCGGGCAAGGGCGATAAGGGCCGTCAATCCCGCCGCCGCCAGCAATACCGGCGCTGCCGAGAGTTGCGCGTGTGGAAGCGAGGCGACCGCCCTGGCACAGAGCACGAGATACGCGGCGAGCCAACCGTCGAGCCATACGAGCAGCTCAGCGACGTCCGGGACGATCGGGTGAACGGCTGCCGCGAGCACGCCGAGGCCAAGCAGCGGCGCGACGACGGGTGCAGCCATCGCGTTCGCGATCACCGAGTAGGCGGGCACGGAGCCGAATTGGAAGAGGAGGATCGGCGCCGTCGCGATCCCGCACGCGATCGACACGGCGACGACCGCTGCCGCCGCCCGCGGTAGCGGATATCCCTCCAGCCGGCTCATCAGGCGGGGCACGAGCGTGAAGATCGCCGCGACCGCCACGAACGAGAGCTGGAAGCCGGGATCGAGGAGGTTGTACGGGTTCCACGCCAGCAAGACGAGCGCGCCGAGGAGCAGGAACCACCAGCGATCCCGTTCGCGAGCACACATCCACGCGAGGGACGCGAGCGCACCTGCGACTCCCGCCCGCACGACCGATGGCTGCGCACCGACGGCGAATACGTATGCGCCGATGGCTCCGAGCGCTCCTACCTGGCCCGCCATACGCGGGATGCCGACCAGCCACGCGACGAGGAGCACACCGCCCGCAACGAGCGCGACGTTCTGGCCCGACACGGCGAGCAGGTGGTAGAGACCTGACGCTCGGAACGCGTCCCGCAGATCTTCGTCGAGCCCTTCGTCCTCCCCGAGCACGATCCCGAGCAGCACGGCACGCCGCTCACCGGAGACACCTGATGCGAGCGCGGCGCCGATGGTAGACCGGAGCCGGTCCGCGACGCCGCCGAGGCCTCCCCGGCGGCCGACGACCTCCGGGTCGCGGCCCCGCAGGACCACGTGGACGCCGTGACGACGGAGCCACGTGCGCTCGTCGAAGCCGTCCTTGCCGGACCGCGGCTCGGCCACGAGGGCTGGAAGCTCGAGGATCGCGCCCTGGGGCGGCGAGCGCCCTACGGGCAACTGGAGGAGGACGGGCTCACGCACATCCCTGTCGCCGAAGCGCTCGATGCGTCCGGGAATGCGAAGCGCGAATTGCGTGCGCCGAGCCGGCCCGGTCACCGTCACGCGAGCGACGGCGGCGCGCCCGATCTCGGTCGACATCGGGCTACGGTCGATGGCTTCCAGCCGTACGGCGCCCCACCACGAGCCCGCGAGCACCAGGCCGATCGCGAGCAGCGCGAACCGGGCCCGTGGAAGCGCCACCCCGAAGGCCCCGAGGCATACGGCGATTACGGGCACGATCGCCGTCGGGACGCGAACGGCGTTGGCGGACGCGACGCCGGCACAGAGAGCGGTAAGCAGCAGATGCGGCGTGTGGACGGAGAGCCTGCCGATCACGGCACCACGAGCTCGCGAAGCTCCTCGACGGTCGCCGGCCCGATCCCGGGCACGGCGTCCAGTTCCTCGACCGACCGAAAGGCCCCGTGCGCGGCCCGGTAGTCGAGGATCTTTTGGGCGGTCACCGGCCCAACCCCGGGCAGCGTGTCCAGCTGCTCGAGCGTCGCCGCGCTCAGGCTGACGGGTCCCGCGACCGCGCCAGGCGCGGCACCTCCTATCGCCGTCTCGCGTGGAACGAGCACCTGCTGGCCGTCTGCGAGCGGCGCCGCGAGATTGACGCCTTCCAGAAATGCCTTGCGCGTCGGTCCGCCGGCCCGCTCGAGCGCGTCCGCGACGCGTGACCCATCCGGGAGGCGGTAGAGGCCAGGGCGCCGCACCGCACCGGTGACGTCCACCGTTACCCGAGGCCGGACGGCCGGACCTGCTCGCACGCGCACCGGGACCGCCGCCGAACGCGGCGCCGCGGCGGGGCGATCGAGCCAGCGCGCACCGAGCAGGAGCAGGACTGCCAGACCGAGCGTGACGGTGATCGCCTGCCGGCGCGTTATCGGAAACGACGACACGTTGCCCATGATGGCAACGACCGAAGTACGTGTCTGCGTCTTCTCTGTGCCGGTTTAGACGACGAAGTTCACGAGCCTGCGCGGCACGACGATAGCCTGGCGGATCTCCTTGCCGTCCAGGTGCGCCTGAACCTTCTCGGAGCCCTTGGCGAGCTCCACCAGCTCGTCGTCGGACAGCGCCGCTGCGGCCTCGATGCGATCACGGACGCGGCCGTTCACCTGGACGACGAGCTCGAACGTCTCGCGCTCGAGCAACGCCGGGTCCGCCTCAGGCCACCGCTCCTCCCACAGCCGCTCGTGCCCGAGCACGCCCCACAGCTCCTCGGCGACATGCGGCGCGTACGGCTGGATGAGGCTGACCGTCGTCTCGGCCGCGAACCTCGCCGCAGGATCGGCAGTGTCTCTCGACAGCTCGTTGACGAGCTCCATGATCGCCGCGATCGCGGTGTTGTACGAGAAGCGGCGGCCGATGTCGTCGGTGACCTTCGCGATCGTCTCGTGCGCCTTCCGGGCCAGGGGCGTGTCCGCCGCGCCGGCAGCCTCCCCACCCGCGGCGACCTCGCGCACGAGCCGCCAGAGCCGCCTCAGGAAGCGGCCGATGCCCTCGATCCCCGAGGGCGTCCACTCCATGTCCTGGTCGGCAGGCCCGAGGAAGAGGATGTAGAGCCGGACGGCGTCCGCCCCGTGGTCGCGCACGAGCTCGTCGGGTCCTTCGACGTTGCCCTTCGTCTTCGACATCTTCACGCCGCCCATCTGCACCCAGCCCTGGTGGAACAGCCGGGCGAACGGCTCACGGAAGCCGACCAGGCCCATCTCGTTCATCACCTTCACGAAGAACCGCGAATAGAGCAGGTGCCCGGTCGCGTGGTCGATGCCGCCGATGTACTGTGAGATCGGGCACCAGAAGTCGACGATCCGGCGGTCGAACGGCGCGGCGTCCGAGTGCGGGTCGACGTAGCGCAGGTAGTACCAGGAGGAGTCGACAAACGTGTCCATCGTGTCCGCTTCGCGCGTGCCCTGCTTCCCGCACTTCGGGCACGGCACGTGCAGCCACTCCTCGTTCGAGGCGAGCGGCGGCACGCCCTTCGGCCGGTAGTCGTCGACCTCGGGCAGCAACAGCGGCAGCTCGTCGTCCGGCACGGGGACGAGGCCGCAGTCGTCGCAGTAGACGATCGGGATCGGGCAGCCCCAGTAGCGCTGCCGCGAGAAGCTCCAGTCACGCAGGCGATAGGAGACGGTCGGCGAGGCCATCCCCTGGTTCCGGAGGGACTCGACGATCGCGGCCTTGCCCTCGTCGGCAGGTAAGCCGTCGAAGTCGCCCGAGTTGACCAGGACGCCATCCTCCGTGACGACCTCGACGACCGGCAGCCCGAACGCCTCGGCGAACTCACGGTCGCGCTCGTCGTGCGCCGGCACGGCCATGATCGCGCCCGTGCCGTACTCCATCAGCACGTAGTCGGCGACGTAGACGGGCAGCCGCTCGCCGTTGACGGGATTGATCGCGTGGAGACCGGTGAAGACGCCGGTCTTCACGTCCTCGGACGCCCGTTCCTCGCCGCGCCGCGCAGCCGTCTGCTTCGCGTAGGCCTGAACCTCGTCGCTCTCGATGCGCTCCACCAGTGGATGCTCGGGCGCCAGCACGAAGAATGTCGCGCCGAACAGCGTGTCCGGACGCGTTGTGAAGACGGGCACATCCTCATCGAGCTCCTCGATGCGGAACAGGATCTCCGCGCCCTCGGAGCGCCCGATCCAATTGCGCTGGATCGTCATCGTCCGCTCGGGCCACTCGCCGCCGGGCGGCAGGTCGTACTCGAGCAGCTCGTCGGCGTAGTCGGTGATCTTGAAGAACCACTGTTCGAGATTGCGCGCCTCCACCTCCGCACCACAGCGCTCACAGCGGCCGTCGACGACGTACTCGTTGGCGACGACCGTCTGGTCGTTCGGACACCAGTTGACCGGCGCCGCCTTCCGGTAGGCGAGGCCACGCTCGAAGAACCGCAGGAACAGCCACTGCGTCCAGCGGTAGAACTCGGGCTGGTGCGCGGAGACCTCGCGGTCCCAGTCGATCGCCCAGCCCAGCCGCTTCATCTGCGCGCGGATGCCGACGATGTACCGCTCGGTGATCTCTCGCGGATGGCCGCCCTCGCGGATGGCCGCGTTCTCCGCGGGTAGGCCGAAAGAGTCGAAGCCCATCGGCCGCAGCACCCTCCAGCCGCTGCGCCGCCGCAGGTGCGTGAGGACGTCGCCCATCGTGTAGTTGAGGACGTGGCCCATGTGCAGCGTCCCCGACGGGTACGGGAGCATCTCCAGCTGGTACCAGTGGCGCTCGTCGGCCTCCTCGCCGGGGGCGGGGTTCGGCGTGTGGAAGGCTCGCTCGTCCTCCCAGACGCGCTGCCACTTCGCCTCGATCTGCTGTGGGTCGTATTTCTCCGTCATCCGTCCGTTCCTGGATACAAAAAAGCCTCTCGGGTGAGAGGCCGTGGGAAGCCGACGCGGCGTCGCCGCGATGCTCCCTGGCTTATGCGAGAAGGGCCTGCATCTCTGAGCACAGTGTAACGCCTGCTAGCGTCGAAGTATGTCGGCGCTGCCGCTCTTTCCTGATTCAGCGGCGGTCGAGGGCGGCGAATTGCGGCTCGGCGGCGTCGCGACATCGGCGCTTGCGGAGGCCCACGGCACGCCGCTCGTCGTTTATTGCGAAGAGACCCTGCGGGCGCGTGCGGCCGCATATCGGGAGGCCGCGCCCGAAGCTGCCGTCCTCTACAGCGTCAAGGCCTTCCCCAACCTCACGGTGCTCCGCCTGTTCGCCGAAGAGGGGCTGGGCGCGGAGGCGTCGACGCTCGGCGAGCTCATGTTTGCCCGCCGCGCCGACATCGGTAGCGACGAGATAGTGCTGGACGGCAACAACAAGGCGGACGAGGAGCTTGCTGCCGCGGCGGAGGCCGGCTGCCTTGTCGTGCTCGACGCTCCCGACGACGCCGAGCGCGCGGCTGCCGCCGGCGTGCGCCGCGTGCTCGTGCGTGTCACGCCGGGAATCGACGCCGACACGCATTGGGCGATCGCAACGGGCCATCGCGGCTCGAAGTTCGGGCTGACGCCGGAGCAGGCATCTGTGACGCTCGCGCGCTGCAGCGAGCTCGGCCTGGAAGCCGAAGGCCTCCATGTCCACATCGGCTCGCAGCTGCTCGGTTTGGGCGCGGAGCGCATGGCGATCGACTGGCTCGCGGCCTTCGCCGCCGACTGCCGTGCGGAGCTCGACTGGACGCCATCCGTCGTCGATCTCGGCGGTGGGCTCGGCATTCCGTACGCCGACGAAGACCCACGGCTGCCGGTGGAGACGTTCGTGCGTGCGCTGCTCGACCGCCTCGAGCACGCGTGGTCGCTCCACGACTTGCCGCAGCCGCGGATCATCCTCGAGCCGGGGAGATCGCTCGTGGGGCAGGCGGGGGTCACGCTTTACCGCGTCGGCTCGGTGAAGCAGGCGAGCGAGAACGTCACATACGTCGCGGTCGACGGCGGCATGTCCGACAACCCACGCCCGCAGCTGTATGGCGCACGCCACACGGCGCTGCTCGCCAACCGCGCGGAGGAGGCGGCGGCCGGCGCGTACTCGATCTGCGGCAAGCACTGCGAGTCGGCGGACGTGATGATCGAGCGGGCGGCCTTGCCCGAGCCGCACCGCGGAGACATCCTCGCTGTCGCGGCCACGGGCGCCTACACGCTCGGGATGAGCTCGAACTACAACGCTGTCCCCCGCCCGGCCGCCGTGCTCGTGGCTGACGGCGAAGACCGCGCCATCCGCCACCGCGAGACGGTGGACGACATCCTGCGGCTGGAGGTCGAGTGAGCGAGCACGAAGTCCTCGTCTGGTCCGACTACATCTGACCGTTCTGCCGCGTCGGCCAACCCACGGCCGACTGGCTCGAGCGCCGGTTCGGCGCGCAGGTCACATGGCTCCCCTTCGACTTGCATCCCGAGTATCCCGAGGAGGGTCTGCCGCGAGAGCAGCTGCTCGCGCGCTACGGCGAGGCGGGCATCGACCGCGTGCGGGGGATCTTCGAGGCGAACGGGCTCGTCTACAACCCGCACCCCGAGATCGTTCCGAATACGAAGCAGGCCTTGCGCGTGACGGAGCTCGCACGCGAGCGCGGACTCCACGAGGCCGTGCACGATCGGCTCATGGACGCCTACTGGGACGAAGGCCGGAACATCGGGGATCCGGCTGATCTCAAGGCGCTCGCCGTCGAGGCCGGCCTCGATCCAGGGGAGGTGGACGAGGTGATAGCCGGAGACACCTACGCCGACCGCGTGCAGGCCTCGACCGCGGAGGCGCACTCCATCGGCATCAACGGTATCCCCGCCTTCGTGCTCGACGGACGCTTGCTCGTTCTCGGCGCCCAGCCACGCGAGGTGTTCGAGCGGGCCTACGCCCAGCTCGCCGAGTGACAGACCCCTTCGCGCAGACTCGCCGCATGCAGGCGCTCGTGGGCGAGCTTTGGCGCCTCGAGGGACCGAAGGTGGAGAACCACGTCGGCGACGTCGCGTGGCAGCGGTTCCAGCATGCGGGACGCGAGGGCGAGTGGCGGATCCGGCTCTGGGAGGAGGACGCCGAGCCCGTCGCTTGGGCCTGGGTGAGACGGCCACCGATGCTGCAGCACGAGATCCATCCGCGGCATCGCGGCGGCGCGCTGCACGAAGAGCTCATTGCGTGGTTCGAGGAGGTGGTGGAAGGCGAAGAGCTGCGCGTCTCTTCGCTCTCCACCGACGCGGAGCGGCTCGCGTTCCTACGCAGCTGCGGCTACGAGGAGGATCCGGAAGCCAAGGAGTTCGTCTACCACGCATGCGAGCTGTCGGACGTGGCGAGGCCAGCCGTCCCTGAGGGATACCGCCTTCGCACGGTGGGCCCCGACGACCTCGAGCAGCGGGTCGCGCTCCACCAGGTTGTCTGGGCGCCCTCGCGCGTCACAGTCGGGAGCTACGCCAACCTCCAAGCCGCCTGGCCGTACCGGGCCGACCTCGACTGCGTGGCCGAGGCACCCGACGGGGCGCTCGCCGCGTACGCTCACGCCTGGCTCGATTCTGACAACCGCGTCGGCGAGCTGGAGCCGGTCGGCACTCACCCCGACCACCGCCGTCGCGGGCTTGCTTCAGCCGTGTGCCGGTTCGCCCATCACAGGCTTCTGGAGGAGGGCGCCGAGATGGCAATCGTCTACTCGCTGGCGGGATCCGATGCGACCGCTCTCTACGAGTCGATCGGAATGCGTGAGCACGACCGCTCACTCGAGCTCGTCAAGCGCCGCAAGCCGTGACCGGCGCCGATTAGG
>JBOGZW010000045.1:0-10920 GCA_050697575.1 Gaiellaceae bacterium
TCTCGCTGATCACCGGGCCACTGTCGGCGAACTCCTCGGCTGCGGCGACGAAGCGATCGCGAAAATCGTTCGTATACCTGGTCGAAGACGACGATCTGGCTGGCGGCCGCGCAGCGCTGGCCGGCGTTCGAGAACGACGACTGAGCCGACCAGCTGACGGCTTTGTCGACGTCGGCGTCGTCGCAGACGACGAGCGCGTTCTTGCCGCCCAGCTCGAGGCAGACCTTTGCTAGGCGCCGTCCCGCCGTCTCGGCGATCCACCGCCCCGTCGCCGCAGACCCTGTGAAGCTCACGAGATCCACGTCCGAGTGATCGACGAGCGCCGCGCCTGCCTCCGAGCCGAGCCCCTGAACGACGTTGAGCACGCCGGCGGGGAGGCCCACCTCATGGCAGACCTCCGCGAACAGCTGCGCCGACAGCGGCGTCTCCTCGGAAGGCTTCAGCACCGCGCCGTTGCCGCAGAGGACGGCCGGGAACACCTTCCAGGCGACATTCGGCAGCGGCGTGTTGAACGAGATGATGAGCCCGGCCACGCCGACGGGCTGCCGCACGGACATGACGGTTCGATGCGCCATGCTCGCGGTCGTCGTGCGCCCGTAGTAGCGGCGGCCTTCACCTGCTACGTAGAGCCCCATCTCGACGGCGGCGGCAGTCTCCCCGGCGGCGAGCGCCTCCGGCTTGCCGGTCTCCCCGACGACTACCGCAGAGAGCTCGTCGCCGCGCTCGCGGAGCGCGAGCGCGATCTCGCGGACGATGTCGCCGCGCTCGATGACTGTGCGCGCCGCCCACTGCAGCTGTGCCGCCCGCGCGGCCGCGACAGCCTCGTCGACGTCGTCCGGCCCCGAGCGGGCGAGGCGACAGAGAGGCGAACCGTCCATGGGCCGGAGCTTCTCGAGCCACTCACCGGAGCGCGCGGCCACCGCCTCGCCCGCGATAAGGTTTGGCACGTCCTCGGCAGCCACGGCGCCAACCTTAGGCGCTGGCTTGATCCGGCGACGGCCGCAGCACTAGCGTCTCGCTCGGTGCGTGCGCGAGCATCCAGGCGACGTCCTTTCCCGAGAAGCCGGGGTGCCCTGGGGCGAGCGCGGGCACGAGGATACGGTCGAAGCTTTCCGCGTCCCAGAGCCGCTCGAGAGCGTCGATCGGAGTCCGCCCCCGTTCGATGCGCGCGTCGACGGGTACGCCCGCGCGGGCCGCCGCGTTCTCCACCGCCTCCAGCAACGGCATGGCCACTTCGGCCTGCCGCTCCAGCGCCGCCTCGACGTCGAACTCGAGCGGCACGACCACGAGGAATGCCGGAACGAGGATCGCGTCCTCCGCGCGCGCGATGCGGATCGCCGCCTGCAGCACTGCCAGGTCGAGCGCGCCCTCTGCAAACGGCACGAGCAGCCGCGGCTGGCCCTCGCGGCTGGCCGCCGGCTTGCGGGGCCAGAGCCTCACGCCTGCCGCTCCTCGCGGAGTGCGCGGTCGGCGATGACGCGGATGTCGATCCCCTGCAGCTCGCGGACCATCCGTGACAGCAGCGACCCGCGGAGGATCTCCACGCGGCGGCGCTCGTCTGGCGTGCCTACGAAGACGTACGTCGATCCACGCTCGGCTGCGACTCGCCCGACCGTTGCGACGAGGTCGTCGCCTTCTTCCTCCAGGAAGTGGACGCCGAGGATGGAGGCGAGCCTTCGCAGCGCCGCCAGCTGCGTCGCCTCCTCCGCCGTGAGCACCTGTCCTGGTCGTCGCATCCACATCGCGTCGATGTCGCTGCCCAGCCGTTGTGCCGACCGCCAGGCGCGCCGGAGGATGCGCTGGGACTTCGGTTGCGGCTCGATGAGAGCCAGAACGCGCTCGGTGACTGCCTGCTGACTGAGCGGGTCGAGCACCTTGGGCGAGCGGCGGGCTTCGACGTCCTCCGCTACCTCGCGCAGCGCCAGCTCGCGCAGCGCCGAGAGGTTCTCCTGCGTGAAGAAGTTCAGCAGCGCTCGTTCTGCCTGGCCCCCGGGGTAGACCTTGCCGGCGCGCAGCCGCTCCTGGAGCGCCTCAGGGGAAAGGTCGACGAGCACGACCTCGTCGGCGTCGTCGAGCACGCGGTCCGGGAACGTCTCGCGAACGCGGACATCGGTGAGCTCGAAGACCGCGTCGTTGAGGCTCTCAAGGTGCTGAACGTTGACGGTCGAGATGACGTCGATGCCCGCGGCGAGGATCTCGTCGATGTCCTGGTAGCGCTTCTCGTTGCGCGACCCTGGGGTGTCCGTGTGCGCGAGCTCGTCGACGAGTGCGAGCTCGGGCGCCCGGCGGACAACCGCGTCTACGTCCATCTCCTCCACCTGGAGCGAGCCGTGCTCAAAGCGCAAGCGCGGGACGACCTCGAGGCCGTCCGCAAGGGCCGCCGTCTCGGGCCGGTCGTGCGGCTCGAGGTAGCCGATGACGACGTCTCGGCCCTCCGCCTTTGCCTGGTGCCCTTCCTGGAGCATGCGGTAGGTCTTGCCAACGCCTGCTGCCATGCCGAGGAGGATGCGGTACCGCCCTCTCATGGCGGGAGGTTATGCCCCGAGGACGTTGTGGATGAGCAGGTCGATCAGCTTGATGCCGACGAACGGCAGGATCACGCCGCCCAGGCCGTAGATGAGGAGGTTGCGGCGCAGCAGCGCCGTCGCGCCGATGGCGCGGTACTTCACGCCCCGCAGCGCGAGCGGAACGAGCGCGGGGATGATCAGCGCGTTGAAGATGATCGCGGAGATGATCGCGCTGTAAGGGCTGCCGAGGTTCATGACGTTGAGGTCGCCGAGCGGGCCTTCCTGGCCAGGAACCGTGGAGTATGTGAAGGCGAACATCGCCGGCAGGATCGCGAAGTACTTCGCGACGTCGTTCGCGATCGAGAACGTCGTCAGCGAGCCGCGGGTTATGAGCAGCTGCTTGCCGACCTCCACGATCTCGATGAGCTTCGTCGGGTTGGAGTCGAGGTCGACCATGTTGCCGGCCTCCTTGGCCGCGGTCGTACCCGTGTTCATTGCCACGCCGACGTCGGACTGGGCGAGCGCGGGAGCGTCGTTCGTCCCGTCACCGGTCATCGCGACCATGCGGCCGCGGCCCTGCTCCTCGCGGATCAGCTCGAGCTTCCGCTCCGGTGTCGCCTCGGCGAGGAAGTCGTCGACCCCCGACTCCTGCGCGATCACGGCCGCGGTGACCGGGTTGTCGCCCGTGATCATCACGGTGCGGATGCCCATTTTCCGCAGCTCGTCGAAGCGCTCGTTCATGCCGCCCTTGACGATGTCCTTGAGGTGGACGACGCCGAGCGCGAAGTTGTCCTTGGCGACGACGAGAGGCGTGCCGCCCTGCTCGGCGACCTGCTGCACGATCCGGTCGAGCTCGGCGGGGGCGCTACCGCCCTGCTCGGCGATGAAGTCCTTGACTGCGTCTGCGGCGCCCTTGCGGATCAGCGTCCCGTTCATGTTGAGGCCGCTCATGCGCGTCGTCGCCGTGAACGCCACGAACTCGTGCTGCTCGCCGAGCTCGCGCTCGCGCAGGCCGAACTGCTCCTTGGCCAGCACGACGATCGAGCGTCCTTCGGGCGTCTCGTCGGCGAGCGACGCGAGCTGCGCGATTTCGGCGAGCTCGAGTGGCTCGACGCCGGAAAGAGGCAGGAACTCGGCCGCCTGCCGGTTGCCGAGCGTGATCGTTCCCGTCTTGTCGAGCAGGAGGACGTCGACGTCGCCCGAGGCCTCGACCGCGCGCCCGGACATCGCGAGCACGTTGCGTTGCACAAGCCGGTCCATGCCGGCGATCCCGATCGCCGAGAGCAGCGCGCCGATCGTCGTCGGGATGAGGGCGACGAGCAGCGCGATGAGGACGGTCTGAGACAGGCTCGTGCCGGCGTAGTCGGCGAACGGCGCCAGCGTGACCGTCGCGACGACGAACGTGATGGTCAGGCCGGCCAGCAGGATGTTGAGCGCGATCTCGTTCGGCGTCTTGCGGCGTTCAGCGCCCTCGACGAGGGCGATCATGCGGTCGAGGAACGAGCGGCCCGGCTCCTGCGTGACCTCGATCACGAGCCGGTCCGAGAGCAGCCGTGTGCCGCCGGTCACGGCCGACCGGTCGCCGCCTGCCTCGCGGATCACCGGCGCCGACTCGCCCGTGATCGCGGACTCGTCGACCGAGCCGACGCCCTCGATGATCTCGCCGTCGGCGGGGATCACCTGGCCGGCTTCGACCACGACGATGTCGCCGCGCTGGAGATCGGGTGCGGCAACCTCCTCCAGCCCGCCGGTGTCGGTCCGCCGGAAGGCCGTGGTCGTCGTGCGCGTGGCGCGCAGCGCGTTGGCCTGCGCCTTGCCGCGGCCTTCTGCAACCGCCTCCGCGAAGTTGGCAAAGAGCACGGTCAGCCACAACCAGAGCGCGATCGTGCCGGTGAACCAGAGCGGCTCCGATTCGCCCGACGAGAAGAGGTCGCGGAAGAAGATCACCGTCGTGATCACGCTGCCCAGCTCGACGATGAAGATGACGGGGTTGCGGAAGAGCGTCCGCGGGTCGAGCTTCACGAACGAGTCGCGAATCGCCTGGACGACGATCGCGCGGGTGAAGATGCCGCCGGTGCGCGTCGTCATGCGGTCTCCTCGTCGTCCAGTGCCAGGTTGAGCTCGAGCACGTTCACGCCCGGCTCGCCGAAGATGCCCAGCCAGCGCCCGTCTGTGTTCTCGTCGATCAGCTCCTCGACGCGGTCCAGGGAGAGCCCGCGGACTACTGCCACGCGCGCCGTCTGGAGTTGGGCGTTGGCCGGGGAGATGTGCGGATCGATGCCCGACGCGGACGTCGTCACGGCGTCGACGGGGATGTCGCCGATCCGCAGACCCGGGTTGTCGGGTCGTTCCAGCTTGAGGATCGCGAGCGCACGCTGACGCACGGCCTTCGCCAGATCGGGGTTCGTGGGGCCGAGGTTCGCGAACGTCGTCGCGGCGGCGTTGTACTCGGGAGCCGTGGCGGACGGGCGCGGGTGGAAGTACTCCGGCTTAGTGAACGCCTGGGCGGCGAGGCGGGAGCCGACGACCTTGCCGTCGCGCTCGATGAGGCTGCCATCCGCGCGGCCGGGCGCGATGAGCTGCGTGAGCCCGGTGAACGCGAGGGGATAGGCGAGGCCGAAGACGAGCGTCAGCACGACGACGGCGATGACGGAGCGGCCGAGGGTACGCATCAGGGGGAAAGCGCCTCCACGATCGGCCCCAGAGCGAGGGCCGGGAAGAGCATCAGGCCGGCGGTCAGGATCACGACGCCTACGAGCAGGACGGCGAACGTCGTGCCGTCGGTGCGGAACGTGCCCGCGGACGGCGGTACGGTCCTCTTGGCGGCCAACGAGCCACCCAGCGCCAGCGCTGCGATTAGCGGCGCGAAGCGTCCCAGCCAGAGTGCAATCGAGCCGACGAGTGTCGAGAACTCCGTCGCGCCGTAGCCGGCGAACGCGCTGCCGTTGTTGTTCGACTGGGAGTCGTAGGCGTACAGCGCCTCGGAGAAGCCGTGCGCAGCCGGGTTGAAGATGGATGCCAGGCCGCGATCGGTGACGATCGAGATCGCAGTCAGTACGAGCACCATCGTCGGCACGAAGAGCGCGCCGACAGCGGCGAGCTTGATCTCCCTCGCCTCGATCTTCTTCCCGAGGTATTCAGGCGTACGGCCCACCATCAGCCCGGCCACGAAGACGGCGATGACGATGTAGAAGAACATCCCGTAGAGACCGGAGCCGACGCCGCCCCAGATGACCTCGCCCGTGAACATGTTCGCAATGGGCACGCCTCCGCCCGTCGCGGTCAACGCGTCATGACCGCCGTTGACGGAGCCGTTGGAGGCGTTCGTCGTCGCCACGGCCCAGTTGATCGTGGACGCGATGCCGTTCCGGACCTCCTTGTCGGACATGTTGCCGCCGCTCTGGCCGTCGCCGGCGGTGATGTTCACGCCGGAGTCACGTAACACCTGGGATCCGTGCTGCTCGGCCGGCAGCGCGACGGCGAGGCCGATGATCGTCATTGCCATCATGGCCCCGTAGACGGGCAGCGCCTGGCGGCGCGCCCCGATCATGCGGCCGAACATGAAGACCTGCGCTGCGGGGATCAGCAGGATGGACAGCATCTCCAGGAGATTCGTGAAGGGATTCGGGTTCTCGAAGGGGACGGCCGAGTTCGAGTTGTAGAAGCCGCCGCCGTTCGTCCCCAGCTGCTTGATGGCGATCTGTGTCGCCGCCGGCCCGCGCGCGATTGTCTGCTGCGCGCCTTCGACCGTCGTCGCCGTCGCCGAGCCGTCGAACGTCTGCACCACTCCCTGCGAGATGAGCACCACTGTGAGAATCGCTGCGAGCGGCAACAGGATGTAGACGAGTGAGCGGTAGAGATCGACCCAGAAGTTGCCGACCGTCGACGCCGAGCGCCGCGCGAAACCGCGGATGACGGCGACCATCACGGCCATGCCGAGCGCGGCCGACACGAAGTTCTGCACCGCCAGCCCGGCCATCTGGCTCAGATACGACATCGTGTACTCGCCGCCGTAGTACTGCCAGTTCGTGTTGGTCACGAAGCTCGCGGTCGTGTTGATGGAGACCCACGAGCTCACGCCTTTGAACCCGTTCGGGTTCAAAGGCAGATGACCCTGAAGGCGCAACAGCAGGTAGAGGAGGACTGCGAACACGCCCATGAAGGCGAGCGCCGTCTTCGCATAGCCCTTCCAGCCCTGCTCCTCGTCGGCTTTCGTGCCGACCAACCGGTAGAAGCCGCGCTCCGGTGCGGTCAGCCAGCGCGGCATACGCAGCGTCCCCTGGTACACCTGCGACATGTAGATGCCGAGCGGGTATGCCAGCACCGAGAGGATCACCGTGTAGAGGACGATCTGCGTGATGCCGTTGCCGGTCACAGCTTCTCGCCTCGGAACAGCACGTAGACGAGATACGCGATCACGAGTACCGAGATGACGAGACCGAAGACGTCGCCTGCAGACATCAGACGCGGCTCAACACGTAGATGAGCGCGAATGCGAACGCGAAGCACGCGAGCGCGATGACGATGCCGAGCAGCTCGACCATCAGTGCTCCAGCGCCTCGGCCGCGTCGTCCAGTGCGTCGCTGAGCTCATCCGCCCGGTCACGGTCGTAGAGCGGCCCCCATTCGTCTTCGAGCAGCTGCTCTACGAGGAGCACGCCGCGTGGCGCGACGGGCCGCTCGAGGTCGGCCAGCCGGTCGGCGAGCGCGAGAAAGCTCTCCGCCTCGGCGCGAACGGCGAGCCGGTCGAACGTCTGGGCGCCGGGAAGCAACCGGGCGTCGGCGTCGTGGACCAGCCTGCGCAGCTGGTGCGCAAGATCGAGCCGCCGCTTGGGGATCACGAGCTCGGCTGCGCGCCACGAGAACTGCAAGGAGGGAGCCGGTGAGCGAAGCAGCTCCCGGTCCGCGACCCTGCGCGCGGCGCGCAGCTGGCGCCGCTGACGGAACGATTCCACGACCTGCGTCAAGATGCTTCGAGGCTACGGCCGGCGGCCTCAATGCCGCCTGAGGGTTTCGGCGGCCCGTCTAAGAGTTTTCTAAAGTCGGATTGACCAGCCGGTAGCCGACCCCAGGCTCGGTGAGGATGTACCTCGGCCGCGAAGGATCGGGCTCGAGCTTGCGCCTCAGCTGCGACACGTAGACGTGGATGTAGCTCGACTCCCGCTGGTAGGCGGGTCCCCAGACCTTGCGCAGGATCGTGGTGTGGGTCAGCAGCTTGCCCTCGTGCCTCGCGAGCAGCCTGAGCAGGTCAAACTCGTGGGGAGTGAGGTGTACCGGCTCTCCCGCCATCGTCACCGAGTGCTTCTCGAGGTCGACGATGAGCTCGCCGATCTCCAGCAGGGGAGCGCCGGCCGGCTCCACGCGCCGCAGCACCGCCCGCAGCCTTGCGAGCAATTCGCCGATGGCGAACGGCTTGGTGACGTAATCGTCGGCGCCCGCGTCGAGCGCCGCCACTTTCTCGGCTTCCTCGCCGACGGCCGAGACGAGGATGATCGGCGCCTTCGTCCACTCGCGCAGATCGCGGCAGACGTCGGTGCCGCGCCCGTCCGGCAGGAGGAGATCGAGGATGACCGCCTCGGGAGGCCGCAGCCCAGCCGCGGCCAGCGCCTCCTCGGCCGTGGTGGCCGTTGCCACGTCATAGCCCGCGCCGCGGAGGTTCGTCTGCAACGCGCGCAGAAACTGCGGCTCGTCGTCGACGACGAGGATCCGCTCCCCGCTCACGCCGCCGCCTCGGCCGGCAGCTCGACGACGGGCAACGCGAGCACGAACGACGCGCCCTGCCCCTCACGCGACTCGAGCCAGAGGCGGCCGCCGTTCGCCTCTGTGAAGCCCCGGGCAATTGCCAGGCCCAGCCCTGCGCCACGCTGGTCGGGCTGACCTGGTACTCGGTAGAAGGGCTCGAAGATGAGCTCGTACTCCTCTTCCGGGATCCCCGGCCCCCGGTCGGTGACGCGGATCAGCAGCTCCTTCCGAGTCGCGTTCACGCGGACGTGCACCGGCTCGCCCGGCGGTGAGAGCCTGATCGCGTTCTCGAGCACGTTCACGAGCGCCCGCTGAATCTGCGTCGCGTCCACCTGTACGGGCGGCAGGTCGGGCCGCGTGCTCACGACGACGCGCTCCGGGTCGACGAGCTCGTCCACCGCCTGCGCGATGAGCTCGTCGGCGGTCCAGAGCTCGGGGCTCGCTTCTGCAGCCCCCGCCTGGAGCCGCGAGAGATCGAGGAGGTTCTCGACCAGCCGCTTCAGCCGCGTATGCTCGGAGCGAATCGTCTCCAGCAGCTCGACCCGGTCCGCGTCGGACAGCGCCAGCTCGCCGCTCTGGAGTCCATCGAGTGCCTGCTCGATTGTGGCCAGGGGCGTTCGAAGATCGTGCGACACGGCCTGGATGACGGCGGTCTTGATGGTGTCGCTGCGGCGGAGCGCCTCGGCCTGAAACGCCTCGCTCGAGAGGCGCTCCCGCTCCTGGGTGACGGCCAGCAGAGAAGCGAGCGCCGGGAGGAACCGCCGCTGGATCGGGAGCGCCGGCTCCTCGTTCTCGGCCGTGTAGATCGTGCCGATCTCCCTGCCGTCGACGGCGAGCGGATGCGGCGCCTCGCCGGTGCCCTCGCTCACCCGCCCGCCGAGTGCGATCCGCACCGATGACACGCCGAGCACAGTGGCCGTTCGCTGTTCGATGTGCTCGAGCTCGTCCTCCAGCCGTGTGCCGCGCAGCAGTTCGGCGGCGATGTCCGCGAGCAGCGACGCCTCGAGCTCGCGCTGCTCCGCCTCCGCTCGCTGCCCGCGCGCGCGAGAGGCCAGGCTGCCGACCACGACCGCGGTTACCACGTAGACGAGGAGCGCAAACCAGTTGCTCCGGTCCGCGAGTGTGAACGTGTACACGGGCGCGAGGAAGAAGAAGTTGAATGCGAGCATGCTCGCCACGGCCACGACCACCGCGTGCGCGGTGCCCCAGACGAGGGCGATCGGCAGGACGGCGAACACGTAGAGCACGCCGAGGCTGAGCACGGGGATGAAGTTGTCGAGGACCGCAATCGCTGCGGTCACGACGGTCACTGCGAGCGCGCCGGCTGCGACGCCGGCCAGCGGGCTCTTCCGCAACTCAGGGCCCAGCCGCACGAGGAGCTACCAGGCCGACCAGCCGCCGTCGACGACGAGGTTGGCGCCCGTCACGTAGGACGACGCATCCGACGCGAGAAAGACGACAGCGCCCAGAGCCTCGCCGGCCTCTGCCATCCGCCCCAACGGCACGCGCGCGCCGTACGCGTCGAGGAACTCCTGGGGCTGTTCGTTGAAGATCCCGCCAAGCGTCAGCGTGTTCACGCGTACGCCGGACTTCGCCCAGTACGTCGCGAGGTAGCGCGTGAGGTTCATGAGCGCAGACTTCGACACCGAGTACGCCACCGGCTTGAAGAACGTCTCTCCGGCCTGGCGGCGGAACTCGTAGAGATCCTGCGGCGGCGAGAGGAGGCCGTAGACGGACGAGACGTTCACGATCGAGCCGCGGCCGGCATCGGCCATCGCAGCGCCGACGACCTGGCAGCAGAGCACGACGCCCTTGACGTTGACGTCCATCACCTCGTCGAACGACGCCTCCGGGTACGTCTCGAACGGGCCGACCTCCTCGGGCGGCGCATCGGGCGGGGAGTCGAGCGCGGCGTTGTTTACGAGCAGGTGCGGCGCGCCCCACTCGGCCACGACCTGGGCCGACGCTGCCTCGATCGACGCCCGGTCGGTGACGTCGACACGGAATCGGCGGACGTCACCGTCGCCGCCGGGCTCGGCCGTGACGTCGAACACGGCCACGCGCATGTCTCGGGCCGCGAGGCCGTCCGTGTAGACCTGCCCCAGCTGGCCGAGGCCGCCGGTGACGATGGCCACGCGGCCCGACACGTCGAACAGCTTGTCGGTCACGCCCGTGCTCCGACGTGCGCCATCCAGACAGCGTCGCAGAACTCGCGCACGCAGCCCTCGCCGCCCGACCGCGTCAGGACCCAGCTCGCGAGCTCGCGCGCCTCCGGCCACGCGTCGGCCGGGCAAACGGGGAGCCCGACGGCTCCTAGGCACGCGGCGTCGTTCACGTCGTTGCCGACGTACGCGACTGCGTCGAGGCCGATCCCGCGCGCGGCGGCCTCCTCGCGAAGCACCGGCAGCTTCTCCTCGATCCCCTGCAGGCAGCCCACGCCGAGCTTCCGTGCCCGCGCGCCCACGACCGGAGCGGTCTCCATCGAGACGACGAGCCCGTCGACGCCTACCTCGCGCAGCCTGCGCAGCCCGAGCCCGTCGGCGCGGCAGCAGCGGACGATCTCGCCACCGGCGCCGTCCACCCACACGTAGTTGTCGGTGAACACCCCGTCGAAGTCGAAGACCGCGAGCCGTATCGACGCGAGCGTCTCAGAAGGCGGCACACCCTCAGCC
>JBOGZW010000046.1:0-10757 GCA_050697575.1 Gaiellaceae bacterium
GCTTAGGGCAGTTAGCTACCACTCGATGGGCATGTAGACAGGCCGCGCGGCTGTGCGGACTTGGCTCGACCATGCGGTTGTCCTCGCCGTAGACGTCGCCAAATGCCGTGCCCGCTTGACACCGGTGTGACACCGCGACGTTCTCCAGCGAGCGAACCCGGTGCTGTACGTCCCCGGGTAACGGGCTGCATCACCACCACACCCACGTCACCGACGTCACCTTTGGGACGGCCTCGGATGACCGCGCCGAAACCCCGAACGGAGTACATTGCGTCCACCACCCACATAGCCTCCTTTTCGCCCTGACTGCAGTCACTGAGAGCCATCGCGTCAGGGAGAGCGGAAGGAGGTAGCCATGCCTCGCACGCTCACCATGTTCTTCCCGGACGGGAGGACCACGTACTGGCTCACCGATCTGGTCTTCGAGCCAGGGGACAAGCTCGATCTCGAAGGCGACTCCTGGATCGTTACCAGTACCGGAAGCCCCGAGAGGGACGGCGAAGGCAGACACACGACGCTAACGCTGCGGGCGCATAGCGATGGCGACCGTGCGCGATCGTAAGACGATTAATTCGCCAAACTCTCCCACAGGGCTGGGGGTCGCCAATCTCTAGGCGACTCGCCGTCGAGACCCGGCGTAGCCCCAACGGAGCGAGTGCACAATCCCCAGCGGGATCTGTCGCCGCGGAGACGTTTGATGCGCCAAGACGCCACAAGCCGAGGGACGACACGGTCGCGCTTCCGGCGGACCCGCCTCCCGGATGACCTGACCCTCGGACTCGGCGGCTTGGCGAGCGACGCCCCAGGAACGCGAGGAGCCGGGCTCAGTCGGGATGACGGGCCGCTCAGGCGGGGAGCTCGATCGTGGTAACCGGAAGCTGCGGGAAGCGGGCGGCGATCGTCTCGGCGGCGCCCTCTTCGAGCCACGACGCGGCTTCCCCGGTACGCGTGACGACGACGATCTCGTCGGCGTCGAACGTCCGTAGAGCGTCCTCGACGGCGAGCAGCGGGTCGGAGTCGCCTACCTCGGCCTCCACGCGCTCGGCTTCGCCCTCGGCTGCGGATGCGACTTCCTCGGCGGTGCGCTCAGCCTCAGCGCGCGCGTCGTCCTCGGCGTTCGTCAGCCATTGGAGCCGGGATTGCTCGACGGCCGGCGCGACGACGCGAATCTCGCCGACGTCGTCTCCGAGCGCGGCGTGCAGCTCACGCGGTGTGTCGGCGACCGAGCTGACCACGAGCACGTTCCGCATGCAGAGCTGATATCCGCTCGTCTGGATCGGAAAACAGCTCCTTTGGAGGTCGGCGTGTTTACGGGCACGGTGGCGCGGCTAGAACTGAACCTCCCGATGCCCCGCCCGAGAGCTCGGAATTGGGACCTGCGAGCCCGGCTCCCTCCGCCGGGCTCCAGGACCATCGTCGGCGCGTTTGACGAAAGGAGATGTCATGGGCGACAAGACGAAGGGCAAGGCCAAGCAGGTCGAAGGCAAGGTCAAGCAGACAGAAGGCGAAGCCCAGGAGATGTGGGGAGACCTCAAGGCGGAGGCCGAAAAGGCGAAGGATCGTGCGGAAGAGATGCTCGACGACGCGAAGGACGAGGTCGAAGAGCGCCTCGATCGCGACAAGGAGCGCGAGCCGAGCGCACCTCGGCACTAGACCACGCTCCGGCGAGCGGCGAGAGCCGGGGGCTCCCCGGCTCTCGCTATTTAGGCGCTTAGTCGGTAAGTGAGCCGCAGCGCCTCGGCGCGGCTCTCGCATACGGGTGTCACCGACTCGATCGCGAGGATGTCGAGCAGGCGCCTCACGGCGCCGTCGTGGGGAGCGACTATGAGCAGTCGCGCGCCGCGGCTCGCGGCGTCGCGCGCGAGCCGGAAGAGGGTACGCACGCCGGCGCTGTCTACGAAGCCGACCTCGGAGAGGTCGAGCACGACGACGGTGGCGTCTCGACCCATCGCCTTCACGTTCTCCTCCCAACGTGCGACCGTGGACAGATCGAGCTCGCCCTTCACCTCGACAACAGAGGGCGACTTCTGCATGATCACTAGAATCGAGGATTCCCGCGCGCCGCCGTCCGCAAACCGATATCCCGGCGGATTCGATCAGCGGCTAACCTCCCGTCCCGATGCCCATGCACGACTCGAGGCTCGCGGGCTGGCGTAAGTACCTGCTCGCTCTCGCCCTGACCGGCCTCGGTGTGTTGGGAACGCAGCTGCTTGCGGGCGAGATGTTCATGACGCCGCTCGTGGGCACTGTCGTGCTCGTCTCCTTCTTCCTCGGCATCGGCGCCGCTCACGTCTCGATCGCTGTCGCGTGGACAGGCCTGCTCCTCTACGAGGAGCCGCACTGGGAGCTGTCGATCGCCGACAATACGATCGCGAGACGCTGGGCAGTCAGTCTCATCGTCGCCCTCGTGCTCGTCTGGATTGCGTGGAGCCTCCAGCGGCTTCGCCACAAGGAGGCGGCGCGCGCCACCCAGGCCGAGGAGGCGTCGGCAGCTGCGAAGGACCTCCAGGAGCTGGCGCGCGCGCTCTCGGCTGCGGCGACGCCGACGGAGGTGGCGCAGGCGCTCGTGTCCCACATGCCCGATCTCCTGGGCGCCGCAGGAGGGTCACTCGGGTTGATCGACGACGGCGAGCTCGTGATCATCGACCCGGGCCCCGCGACGCGTGCCGCGCTCCGGCCCGGACTGCGCTTGCCTATCTCGACCCGGGCGCCTATCGCGGCCGCGGCGCGTACGGGGAAGCCGGCGTACGCGAACACGCGCGGCGAGCTCGAGCGCGTGTACCCCGACGGCGCACGGCTCGTCCGCTACGCAGCGTCGTCGCTCGCGGTCCCACTCAAGGTGGCGGGCGAGGTCGTCGGCTCGACCGCGTTTCCGTTCGCGCACCCGCACGCGGTCGACGCGGACATGATCGCCCTCGCCACCGTGGCGGCCGAGGCCGGTGGCCAGGCGCTCGAGCGAGCGCGCCTGCACGAGCTCGAGCAGTCGCAGCGGGTGAAAGCGGAGCTGGCCGCCGACCGAACGCGGCTCCTCCAGGACGTCGCAGAGCATCTGACCGCGGCCGGGACCGCCGCCGACGTCGGACAGGTCATCGTCGCACAGGCTGCCGGCGCTCTGGCCGCGGACGCCGCTCTCGTATATGAGTGCGACGGAGATCGGCGAGAGTTGCGGTTGCTTGCGCACTCCGGCTACCCGGACGAGGTCGTCGAAGCCAGACGGGTGGTGTCGATGGACGTGCCGTCACCCGAGTCGGATGTCCTCGAGTCGAGTGAGCCGATGCCGTTGCGGGCCAGGACGCAGATCCTCGAGCGCTATGGCGGTGTGCAGCCGCATCCGTTCGAGCCGGACGAGGAGTCGTCGTACTGCTTTCCGCTCATCGCCGGGACGCGGAAACTTGGCGCCGTGCGTTTCGTCTATCGCGCGCCGACCGTGCTCGACTCGGGGATCCTCGCCATCGCCGGCGCGATCTTCCAGCAGGGCGCCGTTGCGCTCGACCGCAGTCTCGGCTACGAGGAGGAGCGCGTCACCCGCCGTCGCTCGGAGCGCCTGCAGGAGCTCACCGCCGGCCTGTCGGGCGCCCTCACGTCCGGCGACGTCGCAGCCATCTTCATCCAGGAGGTCATCGAGTCGATCGGCGCCGACGCGGCTGCGCTGAGCGTCGTCGACGACGACACCGGGCAGATGCAACCCGTCGCCTGGAGAGGAGTCCCGGACGAGCTGATCGAGGGGCGTGGTGTGTCGCTCGCGGCTGAACGGCCGGACGCGAAGGCGCTTCGCCGGAGACGGCCGGCCTACTACGAGAGCGTCGAGGAGCTCGCCGCCGACTTTCCGCAGTCGCGGGAGCGTGCTGCTGGGAGCGGCATGGAGACGTTCGCGTATCTACCGCTGTGGGCGGCCGGCTCGGCCGTCGGCCTCGCCGTGCTCGGCTGGCGCGAGCCGTCGAGCCTCGCCCGTGACGACCGGCCGTTCCTCGAAGCGATCGCAGGCCAATGCGCTCTCGCGCTCGACCGTGCGCGCCGCTTCGAGGCGGAACGCGACATCGCGGAGACGCTGCAGCGGAGCGTGCTGCCCGAGACGATCCCGTCCATGGAGGGCGTGCGCGTCGCCGCTCTCTACCTCCCCGGCTCATCGGCGGTCAACGTCGGCGGCGACTGGTTCGACACGCTGACGCTCGCCGACGGCAGCCTCGGCTTCGTCGTCGGCGACGTCGTCGGCAAGGGAGTCGAAGCCGCTGCGACGATGGCGCAGCTGCGGAACGGCATGCGAGCGCTCACGCTGGACCGGAGGACGCCCGGCGAGACGGTGACGAAGCTCAACCTCCTGCTCGCGAGCTACACCGACGTCCCCTTCGCGACGCTCGCGTACGTAACGCTCGATCCCCGGACGCTCGCTGCGACGATCACACTGGCCGGTCACCCGCCGCCACTCGTTGTCGATCCCGACGGCGCCGTCCGCTTCCTCGAGGGCCCAGGCGGGTTGCCGCTGGGGGCGGACCCGGCAGCGTCGTACACCGAGTGGCGTACGACGCTCGAGCCCGGCGGGACGGTCGTGCTCTACACGGACGGTCTCGTGGAGCGTCCGGACCGCTCGATCGACGAAGGGCTCGACCTCCTGGCCCGGGCGGCGGGGCGGGCGCCGCGCGAGCCTGACGAGCTGATCGACTCGGTCGTCGACGAGCTGCTCGGACCCGGTGCGCGCGGAGACGACGTGGCGTTGCTGGTCATCCGGCTGGACGCGGTGCGGCTCGCTCCCCTCACGCTCTCTCTGCCGGTCGACACCGAGTCGCTGAAGACCATGCGCAGAGAGCTCGAGCGGTGGCTCGCCGATGCCTCGGTCCCGGATCACGATGCTCGTGACGTCGTCCTCGCGAGCTGGGAGGCCGGAGCGAACGCGATCGAGCACGCCCAGGCGCCTGAGGGCTCATCGTTCCACCTCGACGCCGTGCTCGCCGGCGACCGCATCCGCGTCGAGGTGGCCGACGAGGGCCGGTGGAAGGAGCCGTCCGCGCGTGAGAACAGAGGTCTCGGACTGCGCTTGATCGAGGCGCTTATGGCGTCGGTGGACGTCGACCGCCGCGACAGCGGCACACGGGTGGTCATGGAGCGCCCGTTGAGCCGGGAGCCAGCACGAAGCCTCGGCAACGACTCGGGAGCCTCGAAGTGATCAACGAGGAGGTTCGCGGAGTTCGGGTGGCGCGGCTGGAGGGGGACGTCGACAAGCTCGCCGTCGAGCAGGCCCGCACGCGTCTCGATCCCCTCGCCGCCGCGGGCAAGCTCGTCATCGACCTCGACCGCGTGTCGTTCATCGACAGCGCCGGCCTGCATGCGCTGTTCGGGCTCGGGCGCGTCGCGACTGCGGCCGGCGGCGGCCTGGCGCTCTCCGTGCCATCCTCGTGCGCGGTTGCACGGGCGGTCGAGATCGTTCGCCTCGCCGATGCCATGCCCGTGCGCGAGTCGGTGGAGGACGCGGCTGCCGCCCTCTCGGAGGTTTTACCGCCCGACGCCGACGGGTAGCCCCGGTCCACAAAGACCGAGGGGGGTCGAAATGCCACCACGTGGAGTGAAGAAGGGCTCCAAGCGTGCTCGCCAATACGAGCACATCAAGGATTCGCTCGAAGACCGCGGAGTGAAGCGCGCAGAGGAGATCGCGGCGCGCACCGTGAACAAGGAGCGGGCGCGGAGCGGCGAGTCGGAGACGTCGTCGCGGCTCTCGCGCACGGACATCTCGTCTGGGCAGCGGGGCGGCCGCCGGGCGCACCGCTCGTCCCCGCGGGGCCGTACGAAGGATCAGCTCTACGAGGAGGCCAAGCGCCGCGGAGTGAAGGGCCGTTCGAAGATGAACAAGGCTCAGCTCGCCCGCGCGGTCTCGCGCAAGCGCAGCTGAGCGGCGGCCGATCGACGGTCGTGGAGGTTTCACGGGCCGCCGCAAAAGGGTAGAACGTGTGCCTATGGCGGGCGGCGAGTTCGGGCGCGATACCGGCGGTCTGGATGGTCCTGCATTCGGAGCGGACGTGATCGACGCAGGCGGCGGGATCGCCATCGTCGCCGTGCGCGGCGACGCCGACCTTCACACCGCGCACGAGCTTCGCTCGGCGATCGCGGACGCGATCGACGGCGGCGCGACCTGGCTCGTCGTCGACCTCGCCGAGACGACGTTCATCGACTCGATGACGCTCGGCGTGCTCCTGGGGGCGGTCAAGAGGCTCCGGCCCGTCGATGGCAGTGTCAGCGTCGTGTGCACCGACGCGAACATCCGCCGGATCTTCGAGATCACGCTGCTCGACCGCGTGTTCTCGCTCCAGGAGAGCCGCGAAGCCGCCCTCCTGGAGGCCGAGGCACAGGGTCGGCCCGCCAGGGCGTGAGCACCCTTGGCGAGTCGAACGGCGACGACCGCGTCGTCGTCGAGTTTCCTGCGACCGCGGGTTATCGGGGCGTCGGTCGGCTCGTGCTCGGCGGCCTCTCATCGCGGCTCGAGCTTCCCGTCGACCGTGTGGAAGAGCTGCTGCTCGCGCTCGAGAGCCTCATCACGCAGGAGCTCGCCGCCGACACCGTGACGATGGAGGCGTTCGCGGCGACGACGGGCCTGCGCGCCCGCGTCGGCCCGTTCGCGAGCTCGCAGATCGCCGACGAGAGCGTCGCGCGCGTGTTGAGGCCCCTCGTGGACGATGTCTCCGAGCAGGACGGCCCGGGCGGCTACTGGGTCGAGCTCGGCGTCTCCGCCGGCACGTCCAGCGAGGAATGACGGCAGTGGCCACAGAGCCTGATGTCCTCGAGCTGATCGGCGCATACCGTGCGGGAGACGTTTCCGCGAGGGACCAGCTCGTCGAGCGGTACCTGCCGCTCGTCCGGAACATCGCCTCGCGCTACTCGGGGCGAGGCGAGCCGCTCGAAGATCTCATCCAGGTCGGGTCGATCGGGCTCGTGCTGGCGATCGAGCGCTTCGACGTCGACCGCGGCGTGAAGTTCACGACGTATGCGGTGCCGACGATCGTCGGCGAGATCCAGCGCCATTTCCGGGACCGCGCCTGGGCGGTCCACGTGCCGCGGCGGATGAAGGAGCTGAGCCTCAAGCTCACGCGCGCGAACGAGGCCCTGACGGCCGACCTCGGCCGCTCGCCGACGATTGCGGAGCTCGCCCAGGAGGCGGAGCTGGAGGAGGAAGAGGTCGTGGAGGCGCTCGAGACGTACCACGCGTACTCGACGAGGTCTCTCTCGCAGCCGCTCGGGATCGGCGAGAACGACGAGGGCACCGTCGAGGACCTCTTCGGCGCGCCCGACCCGGCGTTCGACGAGGTCGAGCACGGTGCGTTGCTCGAGTCCGGGTTGTCCGCGCTCGACCAGCGTGAGCGGACGATCGTCGAGCTGCGGTTCTTCGAGGGGCTGACGCAGTCGGAGATCGCGGCCCGCATCGGCATCTCCCAGATGCACGTCTCGAGGCTGCTGCGCCGCTCGCTCGCGGTCATGCGTGGTCGTCTCGAAGGCGCCGTCACGGAGCGGGGCTCGTGAGCGCCACCGTCAAGCTCACGATCCCGGCGAAGGCCGACTACCTCGTCCTCTGCAGGCTCGTCCTGTCCGGCATCGCCATGCAGACGCCGATGAGCGACATCGAGCTCGCCGACCTCAAGCTCGCGGTCACGGAGGTCTGCGGCAACGCCGTCCAGCACGCGGTCACGGGCGCGCCGAGCGTCGTGCGCGTCGTCTACCGGGTCGAGCCGGACGCGATCGAGGTGTCCGTCGAGGACGAGGGCGCGGGCGCCGCCTTCCCCGACGTCGACGAAGCCGCGGTCATCGATGGGCCGGTCGAGAGCGGCATGGGTCTGGCAATCGTGAGGGCGGTGATGGACGAGGTGGTCCTCGAGGACAGGACCTCGGCACACGGCACCGTCGTTCGCATGCGCAAGCGCCTCGCTACGTAGATCCCGTCGCTTCCTCTCTGCTCGCCCAGACGTCGAGCGCCGCGACGAGGTTCGTGATCTCGAAGATCCGGCGGGCAGTCGTGTCTGGCAGCACGGTCCGCAGATCGCCGCCTCCCTCACGCACGCGCCGGAGCAGTCCGACGATCGCGCCGAGCACGGTCGAGTCGAGGAACGTGACGGCCGCGAGGTCGAGGACGACGAGCGCCGGCTTGGTCTCGAGCACCGCCTCGAAGGTGCTGCGGAGCTCCGGCGCATTGAAGGCGTCGAGCTCGCCGGAAAGGGTGATCACGGCGCCGTTCGCAAGCGGCTCGACACGCGGCTCCGGGGGCGCCATGGGAGGAATGATGCCGGGGGAGAGATGACGCCCGGGCCGCGACAGAACGCGGCCCCGGCCTGAGGTCAGCGCTCGACGATCCGCTCCTGCGGCCCGTCGTGCACGATGGTCTCGCGGCGCCACCCGCCGAAGCCGCCCCAGCTCGACCAGAACATGAGCGAGATGAGGCCGCCGGCCAGGCCCACCACCATGAGGATCACGCCGACGGTGCTCAGGTCGACGTTCGAGACGTTGTCGGTCACGGCCCACGTAAGGATCGCGCCGACGCGATGAGTATGAGACTGACACCGATTCCCATGTACAACCTCCTGCTGCTTGGGGTGAGAACTTCCCGTCTTCGTTACCCGGCGCCGACGGCTTCTAACCGGAGTGGCTGGTTACGGTTCGCTCGGCCCGGGTACACAGGACTCATGAACGCGGGGGGGTACGCGGATGAGCGGCTCACGCTCCTCTTCTTCTCCAGCAAGCGGTCTGGGCCGGCGCGGCGGATGGCAAGCCTCATCGCGTGGGTGCACGTCACCGAGAAGAACCGTCTACGCGTGCTGGAGGTCGATGCGGACGAGAACGAGCCGCTCATGAAGGCGCTCCACGTCGACAGCGTGCCGGCGCTCGTGCTCCTCGGCGGGTCGCGTGTGCTTGCACGTCACGACGGTCGTGCCACGGGTCGGCAGATCGAGCGACTGATCCGCTCGCACGTCGCCTAGCCATGGCTCGCGTGCACGACAGCGGCGACGAGTCCGCGCGACGTGGTGAGCCCTTCGGCGAGGCCGTCCGCCGCGGTCAGCGGTGGGCGACTCCGCTCGTCGTCCTGGGCAGCGTCGCCACGGTCGTGTGGATCGCTGCGGGGACCCTCACGGCAGCCCTCCTGATCGTCTGGTGGCTCCTCTAGCCGTTTTCCGCTCGGCGCTCCGGGGTACGTCAGCCCGTACCCGACGGGAAGGAGGACTCATGTACATAGGCGCAGGAACACTCGCTCTCATCCTCATCATCGTGTTGCTGATCTGGATCTTCTAAGCGCGCTGCATGAGGAAGTCCTCGGCGGAGGCCACGGTCTCCCGAGCGAGCCAGAGAATGAGCCCGTCGACACCGTGGACGGACGCGACGGCACGCTGGCGCTCGGCGCCGTTGTCGAGCAGCAGCGCCCTCGCGGTAAGGACACCGGCTTCGACTCCCAGCCGCCTAGCGGACGGCGCGATCGCGTCGAGCAGCGCGGCGATGCGATCTCGTGCCGGCGTCGGCTCGCCCGTGTCGAGGTCGACCATCCAGCCCCGGACGCCGTAGCGCATCGCCCGCCAGGCGTTCTCCTCGATACGGAATGTCTCGTGTGACGCAAGGGGCTCGCCCGAGTCGTACCGCTCGGCGAGCCAGGCGACGAGCGCCTGACAGCAGGCGGCGACGGCGAAGGAGTCTTCGAGCCGCGTCTGCGTATCAGCCACCCTGAACTCGAGCGTTCCGTGGCCGACGTGCGGACGGAGCTCCCACCAGAAGTGGGTCGCATCGGGGAACAGGCCGCCTGCGCGACCCCAGGCGACGTAGGCGGCGAATTCGTCCCATGACGCGAACGCCGGCGGAACACCCGTGCGGTGGAAGGCGTCGTTCAACGACCGGCGCGACGACGCGAGACCGCTGTCGCGCCCGTCGAGGAACGGTGAGTTGGCCGCGAGAGCCCCCAGCTCAGGCAGGAACGACCGGGCGGCGTTGTACACGGCGAGCGCCCGATCCGCACCGGGCACGGCGACGTGCACGTGCTGTCCGCACGGGAGACTCTGGGCGGCGGCCGAGACGTACTCGTCGGCGATCTGCTCGTACCGCCTGCCCGCGACGACCTCGCCGGAGCTTCCGCTGCCCGGGTACGCCCCCGAGGCGAGGAGATGAAGCTCGCCGCCCAGTCGGTCTGCGAGGTCGGTCCTGCCACGTGCCGCCAGCAGGGCTGCGCCGAGCGCGTTGCCGGCCACCGGCGTCACGAGCTCGACCTGTGTGTTCTTGAGCTCGCGGACGAATCGCGGGTCCCCGTCGGCCAGCTCGAGCACGCGGTCGACGGCCGGAGCCTGTGCGAGCGTCTGCGGATCGACGATCGTCACCTCTTCCTCGATGCCCACTGTGAGCTCGCTCGCGGCGTCGAACACCGCCCGGATGTCAGCCGCCGTCTGGGCCGCGGCTCTCGGCCACTCAGGCGGCGGATCCGAGCCGAGCCTGTCGGCCATGCCCGATCAGCTTAGGGCATAGGCGACAACGCGAACGCCGGGCGGCCCGTCGAAGGTCACGAGGTGCCAGCCTTCGTCTCCGAGTGGGACGCGTGTCTCGCTGAGGCTCGAGACCGTCGTGTCGAGCCCACGGCGACCGTCGACGGTAATCCGGAGGTCCGCTGGCCCTGCGTCGCGCCTCAGGAAGAGCCGGAGGTCGGCCCCTCCCGCGTTGTAAGCCCAGAGAGACGCGTGGCGCAAAGAGGTCACGCGGCCTTCGCCGTCGTTCGGACGCCAGCCGTCGCAGAACACCGCGGCGTCCCGGGC
>JBOGZW010000047.1:0-10686 GCA_050697575.1 Gaiellaceae bacterium
CTCCTGAACACCGTGACCGCCGAGCACGATGCTGCGTGGAAGCGCCAGATCAGGGCAGCCCGGGCTCTCCTGGGTCGTGTGCCCGCGCAGGGCACCACGGACGTACTCGTCACGCACGGCAGCGTGATCACGGACACGACCGGCGAGGTCGTCGAGGAGGGCGAGACCCTCGTCGTGCGTCCCCGTGGTCAGAGCCGCTTCACGGTGCTCGGCCGAGTCCTGGCCGGGGCGTGGCCCTCTCTGCGGGCGCCCGCGATGGCGACAGCTCGGTCAACCGCCTCGGCCTACGCACTTCGTGTGCGCGAGTACTCCGTGCCGTCCGGCTCCCATCCTCACGACGTGGCGCCGGCGAGCGACGGCACGGTCTGGTACACGGCGCAAGGCTCCGGCAAGCTCGGCAGACTCGATCCGAAGACAGGAAACGCGAGTGAGATACCCCTCGGCGAAGGCTCGGCTCCTCACGGTGTCATCGTCGGGCCCGACAGCGCCGCCTGGGTGACGGACGGTGGGCTCAACGCGATCGTCCGCGTGGACTCGAAGACGGATGACGTAAAGCGCTATCCACTTCCGGCCTCGAGCGGCTGGGCGAACCTCAACACGGCTACCTTCGATGCGCGCGGCGTGCTCTGGTTCACCGGTCAGAGCGGTGTCTACGGTCGTCTCGATCCCCGCACGGGGGCGATGCGCATCTTCCGCGCCCCACTGGGGCCGGGTCCCTATGGGATTGCAACGACGCCCGAGGGTCAGGTGTGGTACGCGTCGCTCGCAGGCAGCCACGTGGCGCGTATCAACGTGCGCACAGGCAAGGCGACCGTCTTCCGCCCTCCGACGCGCAACCAGGGTGCGAGGCGAATCTGGTCGGACTCCCGCGGCCGGCTCTGGGTCAGCGAGTGGGACGCGGGCAAGGTGGCGCGCTACGACCCTGCCACGAGGCGCTGGCGTGAGTGGCGACTGCCGGGTGCGGCCCAGCCGTACGCGGTCTATGTGGACGGGAAGGACATCGTCTGGCTTACGGACTTCGGCGCCGGCGCAATCGTGCGCTTCGAGCCGAAGACGGAGCGCTTTGCGCGGCTGCGCCTACGACCAGGTGCCGATGTCCGCCAACTGCTCGGACGTCCCGGCCAGGTCTGGGGCGCCGAGTCAGGTGCGGACCGCCTCGTCGTCGTCCTCAGCTGAGAGTGTCTTGCTGGGTTGCGCCGTCCGGTCCCCGGGCTACCGTGGCCGAGCATGGAGGAACGGCTACGGCCGTTGAGCGAGCGGGAGTGCTACGAGCGCCTGTACGGCGAGCGGAATCCGCTCGTCACGGTGCTACCGGCAGGAACGGGTCCGCCGCCGTGGCCGTCGCTCTCCGCCGAGCGTATGCGGCAAGCATTCCTCGAGCGCATGGATCTGCGGGACCCGCTCGACGATGTCGAGGAGGCAGCCTGATGCGCCCCTGCACCACCCCCCGGCGCCGGGCTCGGCGGCTTGCTGCGCCATCGGTGTGGGTGCTCCGCCTTCGCTGCGCAGGCCGCGGGCAGGGCAGTCGGAGCTGCGGTCGTCGCTCCTCGTGGAGCGGCCGGCCTGCCCGCTGCCGCCCACGATAGAGACTGCGGTCCCGGACGTCCTCGGCCCAGACCTCGAGGTGGTCTTCTGCGGCATCAACCCCGGTCGTGCGTCCGCGGCAGCCGGAGCGGCGTTCGCGAACCCGCGTAACGACTTCTGGCGCCTCCTGCACGCGGCCGGATTCACGCCGCGACAGCTGGCCCCCGAGGAGCAGTTCTCGCTGCTCGACTACGGCTACGGGCTGACGAACGCCGCGCGGCGGACGACCCGCGGCTCCGGCGATCTCCGCCGCGCCGACTTCGCGGACGCGCAGGATCGGCTCCAGACGATCGCCGACGAGCTGCGGCCACGGGCGATCGCCTTCGTCGGCAAGGCGGCGTACGAGGGCACGTACCGCGAGCGTCCGCAGCTCGGGCTGCAGGAACGCCGGCTCGGCGACACGCTTCTCTTCGTCCTCCCGTCGACGTCCCCCGCCAACGCAGCCGTTCCCTGGGAGGAGCGGCTGCGCTGGTTCAGCGCGCTACGCGAGCTGCTCGCTAGCCGCTCCATCGATTCGTGATCGGCATCCGTCGGTCGCGGCCGAAGGCACGCGGGCGCAGCTTCACGCCCGGAGGCGCCTGACGGCGCTTGTACTCCGCGCGATCGACCATCCACACGACGCGAGCCACCACGTCGGCGTCGAAGCCTGCATCGACGAGCTCCTCGCCGGAGCGGTCGAGCTCGACGTACGCCTCGAGCACGGGATCGAGCTCCTCGTAGCGCGGGAGCGTGTGCTCGTCGAGCTGGTCGGGAGCGAGCTCCGCGCTGGGGGCGCGCTCGATGATCGAGGACGGGATCACCTCGCGCCCCGCACGCTCGTTGAGGTGACGCGCCAGCCGCCAGACGTCGGTCTTGTAGACGTCCTTGAGCAGGGCGAAGCCGCCGGCCATGTCCCCGTAGAGCGTCGCGTAGCCGACCGAGAGCTCCGACTTGTTCCCTGTCGCGAGCACGAGCCAGCCGAGCTTGTTCGAGAGCGCCATGAGCAGCGTGCCCCGCACCCGTGCCTGGAGGTTCTCCTCCGCCGCATCGCGCTCGCGCCCGGCGAAGCTCGCCGCTAGCCCCTCCTCGAGAGCGGCGACGGGGTCCTCGATGGGGATCTCCCGGAAGTCGGCGCCGAGCGACTCGGCGACGAGCCGCGCATCCCGCCGGGTGGCCTCCGACGTGAAGCGAGAGGGCATCGACACGCAGTGCACGCGGTCAGGCCCCAGCGCCTCGGCGGCGAGTGCGGCCGTGAGCGCCGAGTCGATGCCGCCCGAGATGCCGACGACGACGTCGCCGAACCCGTTCTTCTCGACGTAGTCGCGGAGGCCGAGCTCGAGCGCAAGGCGCATCTGGTCGAGCTCGCCCAGCGGCGTCGCCAGCGGCCCGGCAGGTGCCCCCGCGACGTCGACCACGAGCAGCGCCTCCTCGAAGCCGGGCGCTCTCGCCACCACACGTCCCTGTCGATCGAGCACGAAGGAGTTGCCGTCGAAGACGAGCTCGTCCTGGCCGCCGACCGCGTTGCAGAAGACGAGCGCGCAACCGTTGTCCCTCGCCCGCGACGCGAACATCTCCTCGCGCTCCGCGTCTTTTCCCACATGGAACGGCGACGCGGAGAGGTTGACGAGGAGGTCGGCGCCTGCGGCAGCGCTCTCGACCGCGGGCGGCCCGGGCTGCCACAGGTCTTCGCACACCGTGAGCCCGATCGCGCGGCCGCCGCGCCCGAGGAGGGCGACCTCGGTACCCGCTTCGAAGTACCGCTCCTCGTCGAAGACGCCGTAGTTCGGTAGCAGCCGCTTGCGGTAGACGGCCGTGATCTCGCCGTCCTCGCAGACGAAGCACGCGTTATAGAGCCGGGCGTCCTCGGCGAGAGGCGCACCCACGAGCGCCGTGATCCCCGTCGAAGCCTCCGCGGCCTCGCCGGCCGCGCGGGCGGCGGCGCGCACGAAGGCGGGGCGAAGCAGGAGGTCTTCCGGTGGATAGCCGGTGACCGCGAGCTCGGGAAAGACGACGAGCTCGGCGCCCGCGTCGCGTGCATCGGTGATCCGCCGGACGATGCGGTCGCGGTTGCCGTCGAGGTCGCCGACTGTCGTGTTGATCTGGGCAAGCGCCAGTCTCATAGGTTTTCGCCTATGAGTCTATAACCTGGTGCGGCCGCCGCGGAGCGTTAGCGCTGCAGGCGGATTGCGTTCAGATCGCGTTCGCGGATCTCGTCGATCCGCGCGAGGAGGTCGTCAACGTCGTCGTGCTCTGCGTGGAGATAACGGCCTGCGATGGCGTCGTACCGTCCGGTTGCCAGCTTGCGCACGAGCTCGGGCGCCAGCTCGGGCGGCGTCCACAGCGCGTCGTCGGGGAAGCTGGCTGTCATCTCGGTGCGGACGAGCCCCGGACTGAAGAAGAAGACGGGGATGCGCCCGCCAGCTCGTTGGCCAGCGTCTCGCGGTAGCGGCACACCGCGGCCTTGCTCGCAGGGTAGGCCGTCTGGCTCAGGCCTTGGAGAAATGCCGCGCCACTGGTGGTGATGACGATCCGACCGCTCCCGCGGTCGAGCATCCCCGGGATGACGGTGCGGCAGCAGAGGTGCACGCCGAGCACGTTTACCTCGAAGATGCGCACCAGTCGGCGGCATCAATCTCCCAGGTGGCGCCCTGCTGATTGCCAATTCCCGCGTTGGCGACGAACAGCTCCACTGCGCCTGCCTCCGCGACGGCTCGCTCGACCGAGGCCGGATCTGTGACGTCCAGCTGCACAGCGCGACCGGCGATCTCCCGGGCCACCCGTTCGATCTCGTCTCGCGATCGGGCGCCGACCACGACGTCCCAACCGTCGGCAGCGAGGGCGTGGGCGATGCCGCGGCCCATGCCGCGCCCACCGCCGGTGACGAGTGCGATTTCAGAGGGCACGCGCGATCTCGCTCAGAGCCTCCGGGTTCTCGACGGACGACAGGTCGCCGGGGTCGTCGCCGAGGGCGGCGGCACGCACGGCACGGCGCACGATCTTCGCCGACCTCGTCTTCGGCAGGGCGGGCACGAAGACGACGCGTTCCGGCGCAAACGCCTTGCCGAGCTCGGAGCCGATCGCCGACTTCACCTCCAGGGCGAGGCTCTCGCACCCCTGGCGGCCCGGCACGAGCACGCAGAAGACCCAGGCCACCTCGCCCTTGACGTCGTGCGGGATGCCGACGGCCGCCGCCTCCGCCACGGCGGGATGCGCCACGGCCGCGGACTCCAGCTCCGCGGGGCCGATCCGCTTGCCGGCGACGTTCAGCGTGTCGTCCGAGCGCCCGTGGAGGAACCAGTCGCCGTCCTGGTCGACCGATGCCCAGTCACCGTGCGTCCAGATGCCGGGGAAGCGCCGCCAGTACGTGTCGAGATAGCGCTCGTCGTCACGCCAGAACCCCCGCGTCATCCCTGGGAACGGCTTGCGGCAGACGAGCTCGCCCACCTCGCCCGTCGCGACGAGCGAGCGTCCTTCGTCGTCGACGACGTCCATCGCCATGCCCGTTGTGGGCACGCCGACCGAGCACTCCTTGATCGGGATCGCAGGCGTGGGGGACAGGAAGCAGGCGCCGACCTCCGTCCCGCCCGAGCAGTTGATGATCGGGCAGCGGCCTCCGCCGACGTTGTCGAAGAGCCAGCGATACGGGTCGGGGTTCCAGGGCTCCCCGGTGGTGACGATGACGCGCAGGGACGAGAGATCTCGCGCAGGCTCTCCGTGGGGGATGAGCGCACGGATGAGTGTCGGCGAGCAGCCGAGGATCGAGACGCGCTCCTCCTCGACGAGCCGCCACAGGCGGTCGGCCGGCCAGTCGGGTGCGCCCTCCGCATAGACGATGGTGGCGCCCATCGCGCCGCCGCCGACGACCGTCCACGGCCCCATGATCCAACCCATGTCGGTGGCGAAGTGGATGACGTCGCCGGGACGGGCGTCAGCCTGGTAGCAGACCTCGCGCGCGATCGAGACGAGAAAGCCGCCCTGGACGTGCAGCACGCCCTTGGGTCTGCCGGTCGTCCCGGAGGTGTACGTGAGCAGGTACGCGTGCTCCGAGTCGACGGCGAGCGGCTCGAGCTCGCCCGGGCAGTCGGCGAGCAGCTCGTCGAAGGGTGCGAGGACGACGTGCTCGAGCGACGGCGCCTCCCGCCGCGCTTCATCGAGCGTCGCGAGCATTGGGATCTCTCGGCCGCGGCGCAGTGAGCTCTCGACGGTGATGGCGACCTTCGCCTCGGAGTCCGTGAGCCTCTGGGCGACAGCCGGCGCGGCAAAGCCGGAGAAGAGGGGCACCTGGACGGCGCCGATGTGCGCGCAGGCGTGTGACGCGATCGCGACCTCGGGCGACATCGGCAGGTAGATGGCGACGCGGTCGCCCGGATCGACGCCGAGCCGCACGAGCGCCTCGGCGAGTTTCGTCACCTGCGCCGACTGCTCTCCGAACGTCAGCTCCCGCCTCACGCCGTCCTCCCCGCGGAACACAGCGGCCGTCTCGGCCGCGCGCTCGGCCGCCCACCGGTGGACACAGTTCCAGGCGATGTTGAGCTTGCCGCCGACGAACCACGTTGCCCACTCCGGCCCGCGTGAGGCGTCGACCACCTTGCGCCAGGGCTCGGCGAACTCGATGCCCATGTCCTCGACCGTCGCCGGCCAGAACCACTCCGGGTCGTCGATCGAGCGGGCGACGAGGTCGCGGTAGTCGTCGATGCCGTGGCGCCGCATGAGGCGGACGACGTTCGCGCGCTCCAGCGTCGCCTCATCGGGCGTCCACACGACCTCGGGCACGCGGCAAGCCTAGTCTTTGCGGCACTAAGCTAGTGCTTGCTAACTTAGGGCGATGCGGGCGCGCATCGCGGCTCACCTCTTTGCTCCGGAGAACCGCAAATGGTGGACGCTCGTTTCCGTCTCGTTCGGCCTCTTCATGATCATGCTCGACAACACGGTCGTGAACGTCGCGCTGCCGTCCATCCAGCGTGCGCTCGGCGCCGGCCAGTCGGAGCTCGAATGGGTGGTCGTCTCCTACGCGCTGACGTTCGCGACGTTCATGCTCACGGGCGGCAAGCTCGCGGACTACTTCGGTCGGCGCCGGCTCTTCGTCATCGGGCTCGCGATCTTCACGCTCGCGTCGCTCGCCTGCGGTCTCGCGCCGAATGCCGGGTTCCTGATCGGCGCCCGTGCAGTGCAGGGCCTCGGCGCGGCGATCATGAACCCGGCCACGCTCGGGATCATCACTGCGACGTTCCCGCCGCGTCAGCGGGGGATGGCCATCGGCATCTGGGCCGGCGTGTCTGCGATGGCTCTCGCCATCGGTCCGCTGCTCGGCGGGCTGATCACCGACCACATCGACTGGAGCTGGATCTTCTTCGTCAACGTGCCGGTAGGCGTGCTCGGCATCGTCGTGGCCCGCTGGGCGATCGACGAGAGCCGCGACACCTCCCACGAACAGCGGCTCGACCTGCCCGGCCTGGCCACCTCGGCCGTCGGCCTCTTCGCGCTGACCTACGCACTGATCGAGGCCAACTCCTACGGGTGGACGTCCGCGCGAATCCTCGCGCTCTTCGCCGTCGCTGCCGTAGCGCTGGCGGCGTTCGTCCTGCTCGAGCGGCACCAGCGCGTGCCGATGCTCGACCTGACGCTCTTCCGAGACTCGACGTTCACCGGAGCGAACCTCACGATGCTGCTCGTCTCGCTGGCGATGTTCGGCATCTTCTTCTTCAACTCGCTCTTCCTCCAGAACATCCTGGGCTACTCGGCCACCGAGACCGGAGCAGTGTTCCTGCCGATGACGCTGCTCATCATCCTCATCGCGCCGTGGGCCGGCCGCTACTCCGACAAGGTCGGGTCGAGATGGCTCGCCGGCGCCGGCATGACCCTCGTCTCCCTGTGTCTCGTGCTTTTCGCACAGCTCGACGCCGGATCGACGTTCTGGGACATCTTCCCCGGCCTGATCACGGGCGGCCTGGGGATGGCGTTGGTGATGACGCCGACGACCGCGGCTGCCATGGGCGCCGTCGACGTCGACAAGGCCGGAGTTGGATCCGCCGTCCTCAACTCGTCACGACAGGTGGGGGGCTCGCTCGGCATCGCCGTAATGGGCGCGCTCGTGGCTAGCCAGGTCGACGTGACCGCCCCGCTGCCGCTGCGGGCTGATCAGTTCGTCGAGGGCTACCATCTCGCGCTGTACGTGGCCGCAGCGATCGCCCTGTGCGGCGCCGCGGTGGCGGTGCTCACCGTCCGCAAGCACGAGCACCACGAGCAGCCACTGGCGGAGGCTGCTCTGTGACAGTCGCCAGGCCGCGGCTCGCGGCCACCGACCGGCGGGCAGCGATCGTCGATGCAGCGCTGGGGGTCTTCTCAGAGCGGACCTACCGCGGTGCGACCACGGCCGAGATCGCGCGGGCGGCCGGCGTGACCGAGCCCATCCTCTACCGGCACTTCGAGTCGAAGCGCGAGCTCTTCCTCACCTGCGTCGACGAGGTCTGGCGCCGTCTCCGCGAGGAGGTGGAAGCGGAGATCGCGGCGGAGCCGGATCCGGCCGGCTGGGTTCTCGCCGTTCCGCGCGCGATTGCCGCCCTGCGGCGGCAGGGCCTGGCCCCCACGCAGCTGTGGCTGCACGCCTTGAGCGAGGCCACCGACGACGAGGAGATCCGGCGTCACTTCCGCCGTGATCTCCGCGACGCGCACGACTACGTCGCGGGTGTGCTCAGACGTGCGCAGGAAGCGGGCGCCGTCCACGCCGATCGCAACGTCGAGGCTGAGGCGTGGATCGGCCTCGGTATCGGCCTCCTGCGGTCGGTGCAGGACCGCTTCGGCGGACTGCTGGGCGAGGACGACGTCGAGGCGATCGCGTCCTCACGCGTCCGCTGGCTCACCGGCGAAGGCGACTAGGACGGGGGCCCGTAGACGGCAAAAACCCCCGGCTGCGGCGACCGGGGGTTTTTCCATTACTCGCCACCTACGCGGCGACCTCCTCGAGAACCGACCCTGCGGCTCGGCCGGCCTTCCGGACTTCGCGCGATCTTGGTGGCGCGCGCCTCGCAGCTCTGCGGTGCCTTGAGGTTGGTGCGACCATAACGGACCTGTCCGAAACTGTCAAGTAGCAAAGTGAAGCATCCTGCGCTACAGTTGCTTCACGCGCATGATGGGCAGGGAGCAGAGGCACGACGGAGAACAGGGAGCCGTGGCAGTGGAGCTCGGTAGCCGTCTGCGCAAGCTCAGAACGACCGCCGGTCTGTCCCAGACCGAGCTCGCCGGCGGCCGGTTCAGCAAGGAGTACCTCAGCCAGATAGAGCGCGGCAAGACCCGGCCGACGCCGGACACCGTGGCCTGGCTCGCGGAACGGCTCAGCGTCGACGCCGACCTTCTCCTCACCGGCGTGTCCACGAGCGAGCGGAATCGCTGGGAGGCACAGCTCGCACGTGCGGAGGCGCTGAGCGAGCGGTACGAGTTCGCAGCCGCCGCCCCCGAGTTCGCCGAGACCCGTACGCTCGCCCGGGCAGCGGGAGCGAAGGAGCTCGAGCTCCGCGCGCTCACCGGTGAAGGGTGGGCCCGGCTCCAGAAGGGAGAGCTGAAGGACGCCGAAGCGCTGCTCACCGAGGCACGGACGCTCTCCGAGGACGCACGGTTCTCGGACATCGAGCGCGCCGACGTCCTCTTCCGGCTCGGTGCCTGCCGCTATCAGCTTTCTAGCATCTCGACTGCGATCGCGCTCTTCGACGCTGCGCTCGACCTTGCTGACCGCTCCGAGCTTCCGAACGACCTTCTCCGGGTGCAGATCTTCCGCTGGCGCTCCCGCTGCTACCGCCGGCAGCGCGACTGGCAGGCCGCGCGGGAGGACGTCGAGCGTGCGCTCGAGCTCGCCGAGGGGCTGAGCGACCGCCGTGCCGCCGCCCAGGTGTATTTCCAGGCGTCGCTTGTCGCCGAGCGCGAGGGTCACTGGGTGCTCGCCCGCTCGTACGCCGAGCGCGCCCGCGCGTACTACGAGGAGCTCGCCGACCGCGAGAACGTCGGCCGGCTCCTCAACAACCTCGGCGGGCTGACGTACCTCCTCGGCAAGCCCGACAGGGCCATCGAATACCTCCAGGACTCGCTCCGCGTCCTTCTCGACGAGGGCATCGACGAGGAGGCGGCGCACGTCATCACGTCGCTCGCGGAGATCTACGTCGATACGGGCCGGCCCGCCGAAGCGGAGACCCAGGCGCGCAGGGCTCTCGAGATGCTCGGCACGCGCGCGGACTTCCTCTCCGAGATCGGGACCGCGCAGCTCACGCTGGGACGAGCCCTTCTCGATCAGGGTCGTCTCGAAGAGGCTCAAGAAACGCTCGCCGCCGCCGATAGCAGCTTCGAGCAGATGTCATCGACCAGCCACCGGGCGGCAGCCTGGGTTGCGCTCGGGGACGTGGCCGCCAAGCGCGGCGACGACCGCGAAGCGGCCCGGCTCTACCGGAGGGCAGCCGAGACGCTGCAGGACTTCCGCTTCTAGCTCCCCGGAAAGGAGGTTGCATCCGTGAGCAAGGCACAACTGCTATATCGGCTGTCGATCGCGGTGCTGGCGTTCGCCCCTCTGGCGATGGCCTTCAAGTTCAGCCCGGTTGGCTTCTTCGACGGCCCGGTCGGCGACTGATCCTTTAACTAGACACCTGTCTCTACACTCGGCGGCATGTGCCGCGGTGTCCTCCTCGCGGCCGCGCTCCTCGCGGCCGCGTTGCCGTCCGCGTGCGGCGGCGGTGGGGGTACCCCGAACGAGGGATCTGTCGAGGGGTCCTTGGGCGACCTGCTCTCACGCCCGGGAGACGACGTCGCGCTCGTCCCTGGAACGTCCGACTATGCGCGCGGGGCTGTGCGGGTCGTCTTTCTCGTCATCGACTCGCGCGGGAAGTCGATCGAGCGGCCTCGCGCACGCGTGTGGGTCGCCCGCTCGTTCGACGACAAGCCGTTCGTCGAGACGACGGCCCGCCTCGAGAACGTCGGCGTCCCCGGCGTTTCCGAAGCGGCGGCAGGCGACGTGACGCACGTGTTCGTGGCCCGCCTCCGGCTCCCGCAGGCCGGGAAACACGTGCTCGTCGCCGAGCCGGTCGGCGGGCGGCCGATCCAGGGGGTGCTCGACCTCGAGGTCGCCGATGAGACGAAGGCCCC
>JBOGZW010000048.1:0-10331 GCA_050697575.1 Gaiellaceae bacterium
GTCTACTACATCAAGCACACGTACCAGCGCGTCGAGTCGCTGCCCGAGGGCCTGAAGATGGTGACCGGCAACGCGGAGGCGAAGAAAGCGCAGTCGAAGATCGTCGGCGCCTGGAGCTGCGGCGGGATCGGCGGCAAGCTCCGCTTCTCCGTGCTGCCGCAGTGCACGGTGGACCAGGCGCTCGAGCTGCGCATCCACTTCCCCAACTGCTGGAACGGCAAGACGCTCGACAGTCCGAACCACAAGCGGCACATGGCGTACTCGGTCAACGGCGTCTGCCCCGAGAGCCACCCCACGCCGCTGCCCACGATCGCGCTCGTCCTCGTCTACGACTCCGTGCCGAAGCGGGCAAGGCTCGCTTCGGGCAAGTACGGGCTCCACGCCGACTTCATGAACGGCTGGGACGAGGATGTTCTCGCGAGCCTGGTGGCCGGCCTCAACTACGGCTGATCAGGCCCTCTCGCCCGGTACCGCCGGAGACGGCCACCGTGGCGACTGGGCCGACGCCACGTGCGTAGAACTTCTCCTCGATGTAGTTCGGCTCGAGGGGCGAGTAGTTCCGGGTCTGAAGCAAATCCGCGAAGACTCCGAACGGCACCTTCATCAGCCCGGCGAGAGTGAGCACCTCGGCGCCGTCTTCGGCGTGGCCCTCGTAGTACTCCTCGCGGTAGCTCTGCCCCGGCTCGGGGTTGGCGGGGACGATGATGCCGGGTAGCGCGCCGTCGACGCCGCCTTCCCAGGAACCCTCTCGCGTCGTCAGCTTGCCGTTCTCGTACTCTGCCGTGTCCTCGCCGAGGTACCAGACGTTCCCGTCGGCGTCCTGCGCGTACCAGTCGAACGTGTCCTCGACCAGCTGCCCGTCCTCCGAGACGACGTCGTGGACAACGAGCGCCTCGATGCCCATGATCGTCTTCTTCCGGTCCGTGACCGTCACCTCGACCTTCTGCTCGCCGCCCTCGCCGTCGGTCTCCCGGTAGACCCAGCGGTCGCCGGGCGTCATCGGCCAGTACGGGTTCGTGATCTCTGTCGTGAAGTCCGCCGGATCGAGGGTGACCGGCTCCGATCCGGTCGGAAGCTCGGTGCCGCCCGAGCCGCCGCAGGCGACCAGCGCCACCGTGCATGTGGCAACCGAAGCTCTCAGCGAAATCTCAAGGACGGCTGCTAGCTTCCTCAACGTGGCAGACGGAAGAGTCACGCGGCGCGGCTCGCTCGTCAAGCTCGGCGGCGCCGGCCTCGCGGCCGCACTGGGTTGGAAGGCCGTGGAAGCAAGCGGCGCGGGCCCGGCGGCGGTCGCCTCCGGAGCCGTCTCTTGCGTGCTTGCGCCGGAGCAGACCGAGGGGCCGTTCTCGACGCTGAAGTTGATGAAGGTGAGGAGCCCCTACACGGGCTCGATCACCATGGGCGTGCAGCGTTAGTTGCCGGCCGGAAATCTGGCGATTTCCGGCCGCGGGTGGTCTCCGACAGCCGTGGTGAGCCGCGTCCGCCATGTCGGTCGCGGCGGCGCGAGCCTTGATTCAAGCGCTAGCCGATCGACTTCAGCACCAGCGCCACGAAAGTGAGGCTCGCCTCGCCCGCGCGGCCGGTGACCTCCCAGCAGCCTTCCGTTGGGAACGACACGCTGCTCGCCTGGAAGCCGGTCGAGCCGTAGCCGTCGGGAATGTTCGCTGAGAGCGGCGGCGCAGCTCCGTCCAAGCGGCGACCCTCGATGCGTAGCGCCCCCGTCACCCCGCGCCACCACGGGAACTTGTCCCTGACTGCGCCCGAGGCGTCGGGATCTCCGACGACGACGTTCTCGCCTGAAATGGACACCCAGAGCAAGCCGTTGCCGTGAACGTTCGGGCCGCCGATGTTCCCGCCGGGCGGTTGGCTGCCGTTCGGTCGCGTCACATTGCACGTACCCTCTCTGGCGGCGTAGCGCCGCAGCGCGAGCTCGCGGCGCGTCGAGCGCTCGGAGTCTTTCACGAGGTCCGCCTTCTGCTGGCGCAGCTGTTTGACCTGCGTCTTCAGCGCGACCACTTGCCGCTTCAGCTGCGCGATCTGCTGCTGCGGAGGCGGCGCGGCGCCTGCGGGCAACGCGAGCAGGGCGACGGCCACGCACGCCGCAGTTACGGCCGGAGTCCTCATCGTCACTCCTTTCCGCGACGCTGCAATTGTAGGATCCCGCGATGACTGCGGTCGACACGCTGCCGGTCGGGCTCGGGCTCGACCCCGAGGAGGCGCAGACGCGTTTCGACGGGCTCCAGGAGAAGCTCGTCCCGCTCTGGCACTCGATGGAGCGGCTCACGCAGGACGAGCAGACGATCGTCGTCGTGTGCTCCATGACGCTCGAGGACGTGAACGTGCCGGCCGCGGTGGTCCAGGCCTACGAGGAGCGCTTTCTCTTCCTCCTCCTGCTGCTGAGGCAGCCGCGCGCACGGCTCGTCTACGTGACGTCGCAGGCGGTTCACCCGAGCATCGTCGACTACTACCTCGGCCTGCTGCCGGGCATCATCCCATCCCACGCGCGACAGCGCCTGCACCTTGTGTCGCCGCTCGACGGCTCGTCGCGGCCGCTGTCGGAGAAGCTCCTCGAACGGCCGCGGCTGCTCGAGCAGATCCGCCGCCTCGTGCCCGATCCCGATCGCGCCCACCTCATCCCCTTCAACACGACGGAGCTCGAGCGCGACCTCGCGCTCGCGCTCGGGATCCCGATGTACGGCGCCGATCCCCGCTTCTTCCCGTACGGGACGAAGACCGGCTGCCGGCGCCTGTTCGCCGAGCAGGGCGTGCGGCACCCGCTCGGCCGGGAGGACCTTTCCACGACCGCGGAGCTGGCGGCGGCGATCGCCGAGCTGCGCGCGGGGCGGCCGGGGATGTCGCAGGTGATCGTGAAGCTCAACGAAGGCGTGTCGGGCGAGGGCAACGCGCTGCTCAGCCTCGACGGGCTGAGCGACGGCGCGGGCGAGGCGGAGATCGAGGAGCGTCTGCGCGAGCTTCAGTTCGAGCTGCCCGAGATCACGTACGACACCTACACGGACATGCTCGAGAAGCGCGGCGCGGTGGTCGAGGAGCGGATCGTCGGTGACGAGTTCCGCAGCCCGAGCGTCCAGATGCGAGTCACCCCGCTAGGCAAGCTCGAGGTGCTGTCGACCCACGACCAGCTGCTGGGCGGCCCGTCAGGGCAGAGCTATCTCGGGTGCATCTTCCCCGCCGACTCCGGTTACGCGACCGCGATCACGCGGGAAGCGGTGAAGGTCGGCGGGCGTCTTGCGAAGGAGGGCGTGATCGGCCGCTTCGCGATGGACTTCGTCGCGGTCAAGGGCGCGGACGGCGGCTGGGAGCCGTACGCGATCGAGCTCAACCTCCGCAAGGGCGGCACGACGCATCCGTTCCTCACGCTCCAGTTCCTCACGGACGGCGCGTACGACCCCGAGGCGGCGATCTTCACCGCCCCGAGCGGCAAGCAGAAGTTCTTCGTCGCCTCGGATCACGTGGAGAGCCCCGCGTACCGTGCCCTGACGGCGGAGGACCTCTTCGACCTCGCGGTGCGGACGCGCCTGCACTTCGACCAGTCGCGTCAAACCGGCGTCGTCTTCCACATGATGAGCGCCCTCGGCGAGTGGGGACGCACCGGGTTGACGGCCGTGGAGGAGAGCCCCGAGCAGGCGTATGCCCTCTACGAGCGCGCGGTCACGACGGTGGACGAGGAAGCGCAGACCGCGCTAGCCGAGCGCCGCCTGCCCTAGCCCGTCCAGCTGGCCCCAGTCGTAGGCGTCGCCGATCGCGGCGAGCCGGCCCTTCGCGGCCTCGTCGCAGAGGGCGCCGGCGACACCCGCCTCATAAAACGTTCTTGGGTGCAGCCCGAGGGAGCGGCCGACTTCGTACTCCGCGGTGAGGTCGGTGTCGAACATCGGCGGGTCGTCCGTGGAGAGGGAGCAGAGAACGCCTGCGGCGACGAGCTTTGGCAGAGGGTGCTCGGCCAGCGAGGGCACGACGCCCACGCGGATGTTCGACACGGGGCAGACGTCGAGCACCGTTCCGCGGTCCCTGAGCTCCTGGACGAGGTCCGGATCCTCGATGGCGCGGATGCCGTGGCGCAACCGGTCGGCGTGGAGGAGATGGAGGGCGTCCCGGATCGCGTCGGGCGGGCCCAGCTCGCCGGCGTGGGGCACGGAGCCGAGGCCACCGTCGCGCGCGCGCCGGAAGACGTCCTCGTAGAGATGCGGCGGATACTCGAGTTCGAACGCGCCCAGGCCGACACCGACGATGCCTCGGTCGCGGTAGCCGATGGCGTAGCGCAGACTGTCGTCCATCTCTTCAGTGGTGGCGTTCCGCGTCAGGTCCGGAGTGAGCCGCATCTCGAGGCCGTGCGTTTCGCGCGCCTCCTCGATGCCGTCGCAGAAGCCCTCGTAGATCGTCTCCCACGACACCCCGCGCCGCACGAGCTGGAGCGGCGCGAAGATGCCTTCTATATAGACGGCGCCGTGCTTGACGGCCTCTTCCGCGTAATCGACGGTGATCCGCCGGAAGTCGTCGGCGGTGCGCAGGCACGCCGTCACCATCAGCCACACGTCGATGAAGTGGGCGAGGTCGGTGAAGTGGAACTGGTCGGCAAGCTCCTCGGGCGTCGTCGCGGGGAGGGAGACGTCGTTGCACTCTGCGATCGCGAGCAGCGTGTCCGGGCGCAACGTGCCCTCCAAGTGCACGTGCAGCTCGATCTTCGGATAGCTCATGAGTGACACATCGTCGCTTTCTCCCAGGATGTCAAAGCGTGAGAAAGTATCGGCGTGGCGCGGCACGTGCGTGAGTTGAAGGCCGCCGTCGCGGGGACGGGCTTCGTAGGGGCCATCCACGTCGAGGCGCTGAGACGGCTGGGCGTGGAGGTCGTGGGAGTCTGCGCCTCGACGCCCGAGCGCGCGGAGGCGAAGGAGCTCGCTCCCGCGTACGAGACCTACGACGCTTTGCTCGCCGACCCGCAGGTGGACGTCGTCCATGTAACGACGCCGAACCATCTCCATCACAGCCAGGTGCGAGATGCCCTGGCCGCGGGCAAGCACGTCGTGTGCGAGAAGCCGCTGGCGACGACGTCAGCCGAGTCAGCCGAGCTGCTCGAGCTCGCCCGTAAGAGCGGGCTCGTGCACTGCACGAACTTCAACCTCCGCTTCTACCCGATCGCGCACCAGGCGCGAGCGCTCGTTGCATCGGGCGCGCTTGGCGACGTCTGGAACGTCCACGGCGGCTACCTCCAGGACTGGCTGCTCTATCCGACGGACTGGAACTGGCGCCTCGAGCCGGAGAAGGGCGGGGCGCTGCGGGCGGTCGCCGACATCGGCTCGCACTGGATGGATCTTGCGCAGTGGGTGACCGGCCGGCGGATCGAGGCGGTCTTCGCCGACTTCACGACGGCGCTGCCGGTGCGGCAGCGGCCCGCCGGCGAGGTAGAGACGTTCGCCGCCGCGGGCGAGGTCGAGCGCGTGGAGGCGCCGATGACCACGGAGGACATCGCGCATCTCCTGTTTCGGCTGGAACGCGGCGGCGTGGGCGCGGCCGTCATATCGCAGGTCAGCGCCGGGCGGAAGAACAGCCTGCGGCTGGAGGTGGACGGATCGGAGGGAGCGCTCGCGTGGGACGCCGAGCGTCACGAGGAGCTGTGGCTCGGTCATCGCGACCGTGCCAACGAGATGCTGCTGCGCAATCCGGGCCTGCTCGATGCGTCGGCGCAGGCGCGGACGACGCTCCCGGCGGGCCACGCTGAGGGCTTCGCGGCGACGTTTCGCGAGCTCTACCGCGCCGTCTACTCGGCCGTCGCCGAGGGCAAGATGTCCTCTGAGGCGGACTTTCCGACGTTCGAGGACGGACACCGCTCGAACGTGCTCGGCGACGCCGTCGCGCTGTCCAACGAACGAGAACGATGGGTGGAGGTGGCCGCGTGAGACTGGGATTGCTGACTGCCGCACTGCCGCAGCTGTCGCTCGAGGAGGTTGCCGCCTGGGCGGCGAGCGAGGGATTCGAGATGCTCGAGGTCGCCTGCTGGCCTGCCGCCGCGGGCGCGGCGCGGCGCTACGCGGGGGTGTGCCACATCGACGTGGACAACCTCGACCCGGAGGCCGTTCGCCAGACGATGTCGATCCACGGGCTCGAGATCTCGTCGCTTGCCTACTACCCCAATAACCTCGCGGGCGACGACGCTGCGCGCGAGGAGGCGAACGCCCACCTGCGCAAGGTGATCGACGCCGCCGCCGTCCTCGAGGTGGGCATCGTCGGGACGTTCGTCGGCGCCGACCAGACACTCCCCCTGCCAGAGAACCTCGCGCGCTTCCGGACGACCTGGCCTCGGCTCGTCGAGTACGCGGAAGAGCGGGGCGTGAAGATCGCCATCGAGAACTGCCCGATGATCTTCAGCTGGGACGAGTGGCCGAGCGGTCAGAACATCGCTCACTCGCCGGCGGTGTGGGACGAGATGTTCGACGCGATCCCCTCGGAGAGCTTCGGGCTCAACCTCGATCCCTCGCACCTCGTCTGGCTCCAGATCGACTACGAACGGGTCGTCTACGACTACGCCCCGCGCATCTTCCATGTCCACGCCAAGGATCTCGAGATCCGGCGCGAAGGCCTCTACCGGCACGGGACCGTCTCCCTAGGCATGGGCTGGCAGGTGCCAAGGCTGCCGGGGCTGGGCGAAGTCCGCTGGGATCGCTTCGTCGCGGCCCTCTACGCCGTCGGCTACGACTTCGTCGTCTCGATCGAGCACGAGGATCGGGGGTTCGAGGCGACGGAGGAGCTCGTGAAGCGCGGCTTCCTCCTGTCGCGCAACGTCCTACGGCCCCTGCTGGTCTGAAACAGTCCTGTCCAGGGGACAGTCACTGAGACTGTCCCTGGAAGGCGCGACAGCGGGCTAGCAGCTCGTCGTCGATGTTGCCGCCTGTGACGACGAGGACGATCGCGCCGTCCGCCTCGACGTACCGGAAGGCGGCGAGGGCGGCTGCTGCGGCCGCTTCCACCCGGATGCCGGCGTCGTCCAGGGCAACCACGGCGGCCGCGATCTCCGCTTCGGAGACCTCGAGCATCGCGTCGGCCGCCTCGAGCAGCCACTCCACCGCCTGCGGGATGGCGACGCGCACCGCGAGACCATCCGCGATCGTCTCGCAGAGGTCGGAGTGCACCGGACGGCCAGATCTCCACGACTGCGACATCACGGGCGCCCCGGAGGAGACGACGCCGATGCGCCGTGTCTCGGGCGAGCGCGTCCCGAACGCGCGGCCGACGCCGGCGAGCAGCGCGCCGTTACCGACGGGTACGACGACGGCCGCCGCCGTCTCGTCCAGCTCGTCGACGATCTCCTCACCGATGGCCGCGTAACCGCCGAGCTGGGCCGGCTCGGCACCGTCCTCGAAGAAGGGAAAGCCCATGCCGTCGGCATACGCGACCGCCTGCACCTTCGCTTCGTCGAGGTCTGCACCCGTCTCGATGACCTCCGCGGAGAGCCGCGTGAGGTGGGCGAGCTTAGACCGGCTCGCAGCCTCCGGCACGAACACCGTTGCCTTCAGACCGAGCAGCGCGGCGGCCCAGGCGGTCGCGGCGCCGTGATTGCCGGTCGAAGCCGTGACAACGCCGTCCGCCCCCTGGTCTCGATAGCGCTCCAGCGCCGGCAACGCTCCACGCCACTTGAACGCCCCGAGCTCGTGTACGTCCTCGCGCTTGAGATAGACGTCAGCGCCGGGCGCGAGACCGGTCGGCGCAGCCTCGAGGGGGTGGGAGCTGCCATCGTGGTCGTAGAGTCTTGCGCATGAAGCGCGTGCAGCTCTTTGCAACCTGTCTCGGCGACCTGCTGTTCGCCGATGCGATCTCCGACGCGGAGCGTCTCTTGCGCGACGCCGGCTTCGAGGTCGACTTCCCCGCTGGCCAGGTCTGCTGCGGCCAGCCGGCCTTCAATGCCGGCCATCGCGGGGCGGCGCGCCGCGTCGCCAACACGTTTGTCAAGGCGTTCTCACGCGAGGCGCCGATCGTTTGCCCCTCCGGGTCGTGCGCGACGATGGTCGCCCACTACCTGCCCGAGCTGCTCGGGGTCGAGAGGTTCGACACGTGGGAGCTCTCGGCGTTCCTCGACGACCGGGGCGCATCGGTGCCGCGGCATAACGAGGGCAAGCGGCTCGCCTACCACGACTCCTGCCACATGCTGCGCGAGCTCCGGATCGCGGAGGCGCCGCGCCGCCTGCTGGAGCGCTCCGGCGCCGAGCTCGTCCCACTGCCGAGGCCCGACCTGTGCTGCGGGTTCGGCGGGACGTTCTCCGTGCGGCAACCGGAAGTCTCACTCGCGATGGCCGACGACAAGCTGGCCGGCGCGGCGCCCGCGGACGCGCTCGTAACCGCCGACCCGGGCTGCCTCATGCACCTGCGCGGGCGCGCCGAGCACGAACGTCACCCCGCCCGCGTCGTCCATCTCGCGACCGCGCTCGCCAGGGGAGTCGACGCATGAGCGGCGTCACCCGGCACGGCGGGACATTCCGCGAGATCGCCCGCCTCAAGCTCGCCGACGCGCGGATCGGCGGCGCGCTCGACCTCTCCACGAGCCGGCTGATGAACGGAAGGGTCAGCGCCTGGGATGCGCTCGACGCCACGCAAGAGCTGCGCGACCGCGCGCACGAGGCACGCATGCGTGTCATCGACGACCTCGACGCCCACGTCGCCCGCTTTTGCGAGGCCGTCGAGTCGCGCGACGGTAAGACGTTCGTCGCCGGCACCGCGCGCGACGCGAACGCCTACATCGTGGACGTGTGCCGGAACGCCGGCGCGAAGCTCGCCGCGAAATCGAAGTCGATGGCGACGGAGGAGATCGGTCTCAACGATGCGCTCGCGTCCGCGGGCGTCCGGCCGGTGGAGACCGATCTCGGCGAGTACATCCTCCAGCTCGCCGGTGAGCACCCGGTCCATATCCTCGCGCCCGCGATCGAGAAGACGAAGGAGGACGTCGCCGAGCTCCTGTCGCGGGTCGACGGCCGCCCCGTCGCGCCCGAGCTCCAGGAACTGACGAAGGCAGCGCGCCGACAGCTGCGCGAGACGTTCCAGACGGCCGACGTCGGCATCACCGGCGCGAACTTCGGCGTCTGTGAGACGGGCTCGATCGTCCTCGTCACGAACGAGGGCAACGGCCGGCTCGTGTCGGCCCTACCTCGCGTCCACGTCGTGCTCATGGGCATGGAGCGGCTCGTGGCGTCGCTCTCCGACCTCGCGGTCCTGCTCCGCCTGCTCGCGCGCAGCGGCACGGGGCAACGCCTGTCCACCTACACGACGCTCATCACCGGCCCCCGCCGGGAGGGGGAGCTCGACGGCCCGGAGGAACTGCACGTCGTGATCCTCGACAACGGCCGCGCGAAGCTCGCCGGCGGCCGCTACCGCGAGATGCTCGCGTGCATCCGCTGCGGTGCCTGCCTCAACGTCTGCCCCGTGTACCGGAAGACGGGCGGTGCCGCGTACGGGCCCGTGTACTCGGGGCCGATGGGCGCCGTGCTCGTGCCGCTGCTAGCCGGGCTGGAGCAGGCTCCCGACCTGCCGCATGCCTCGTCGCTCTGCGGGGCGTGCACCGACGCGTGTCCCGTGAAGATCCCCCTGCACGAGCTTCTGCTGGAGCTGCGCCACGACCTCGTTGAGGAAGGAGTGGCGCCGTTGAGGGAGCGCCTGGCCTTCCGGCTCTGGTCGTATGCGTGGTCGTCGCCCGCCGGCTACCGGCTCACGACCCGGCTGGCGCGGTTGGGCGGCCCCTTCGCAGGCCTCCTCGGGCCCGGCAGGGCGTGGAGCTCGGGCAGGGCGCTGCCGAAGCTCGGGCGCCGTTTCCGGGACCGCCGATGAGCCTCGTCGACCAGTTCGCCGCCAACGCGGAGACCGCGGGTTTCCTCGTCCATCACGGGGACGCTCCGCAGATCGAGGGCGCTGGGGTGTCACGGGCCGTGTACGCGCTGGCCGACACCGGCAGCATCGTGCTGGCCGCGTCGCCCGAGGAACCGCGTGGGGCGTCGCTGCTGCCGGACGTCCACGTCACGCTCGTGTCCGAGGACGTCATTCTCGCGGGCCTGGAGGAGCTGTTCTCGGCCGTCGGCGGAGACCTCCCGAGCTCACTCGCCATCGTGACGGGGCCTAGTCGCAGCGCCGACATCGAGCAGCTCCTCACCGTCGGCGTGCACGGCCCTGGCGAAGTCCATGTCGCGATTCAGGGCCGGTAGAGGAAGCTACGTGCGGTCGGCGTTATCGACTCGTCATAGCCGCCGAGGACGAGCACGGCTCCATTCCGGAGCAGCGTGGCGGTCGAGAAGTACCGCGCCTTGTCGACTCGACCTGCGGAGACGAAGCGGCCGCGC
>JBOGZW010000049.1:0-10196 GCA_050697575.1 Gaiellaceae bacterium
GAGCACGTGCGATTGCGCGTCGATCGTGAGCCAGTCGGCGAACGTCGCGTACTCGTCCGTCGTGAGCCACGAAAACTGACCGATGTCCTCGCCGAAGGCCTCGCGGCGAATCGCCGCGTACAGCTCCTCGCTCGACCATGTGTACGCGCCGTCGTAGTAGCCGGTGCCCTCGGCGCCCATCGTCACGGAAGCTAGCAGCGTCATTTCGATCTAGAACGCGGCGGCCGCATGATCTGTGAGAACGACCAACCGCCGGATCCGGTTCCGGCTCTACACTGAAGTAGCTCTGACGGCAGTCGCGGAACAGCCGCTGCACCGTGCCCTCGGCCTCACTGACGGGGAGCTGGAGCGCATCTGCGGCCTGCTCGAGCGCGATCCGAACCGCTTTGAGCTGGCCGTCTTCTCGCTGCTCTGGTCGGAGCACTGCGGCTACAAGCACTCGGCCCCGCTGCTGCGGCGGCTGCCCTCGTCCGGCGACCGCGTGCTCCAGGGCCCCGGCGAGAACGCCGGGGTGATCGACCTGGGTGGCGGCGAGGCGGTCGCGTTCAAGGTCGAAAGCCACAACCACCCTTCCGCCGTCGAGCCGTTCCAGGGTGCGGCCACGGGGGTCGGCGGCATCCTCCGCGACATCGTGGCCATGGGCGCGCGGCCGATCGCGCTCCTGGACGGCCTACGTTTCGGCGCGCCCGACGGCCACTTCTGGCGGGCTGTGGCCGGCATCGGCCACTACGGGAACTGCGTCGGCGTGCCGACGGTCGGCGGCGAGACGGTCTTCGACGCGGCCTACGAGGACAACTGTCTCGTCAACGCGATGTGCGTCGGGCTGCTGCCGTCCGAGCGGGTGACGCGGGCGCGAGCCACGATTCCGGGGCTCGCCCTCGTCCTCTTCGGCGCGACGACCGGCCGCGACGGGATCGGCGGCGCGAGCGTGCTCGCCAGTCAGGAGCTCGGCGACGACGCGCCGGAAAAGCGGCCATCCGTGCAGATCGGCGACCCGTTCACCGGGAGGCGGCTGATCGAAGTCTCGCTCGAGCTCGTCGAGCGCGGCCTCGTCGAGTCACTCCAGGACTGCGGCGCCGCCGGGCTTGCCTCCGCGCTCGCCGAGATGGCGCGCGACGGCGCGGGCGTCGACGTCCAGCTCGACGGTGTCCCGCTGCGCGAGGAGGGGATGGAGCCGTGGGAGATCATGATCTCGGAGAGCCAGGAGCGGATGGTCGCGGCTGTGCGCCCGGAGGCCCTTGAGGCCGTGACCGAAGTGATCGACCGCTGGGAGCTCCACTGGGCCGAGATCGGCGTCGTCACGGACACGGGGCTGCTGCGCGCGTTCCAGGACGGTGCGCTGGAGGGAGAGGTCCGCGCGTCGTTCCTCACCGACGAGTGCCCGCGCTACGAGGTCGAGCGGCGGCCACGTCAGAGCGTTCTTGGCGTTCGCGGCCAGGCGATCGACCCCCAGAAGGTGTACGAGCAGTACGACCAGCTCGTAGGCTCGCGGACGGTGCGGCGGCCCGGGCTGGACGCGGCCGTGCTGCGCTTGGCATCTTCGTCCCGCGGTCTCGCCGTCTCGCTCGACGGGCCGCCACCCGGTGAGCGCGACTCGTTTCGCGCCGGCGCGCTGGCCACGCTCGGGGCGGCTCGCAACGTCGCCTGTGCCGGCGGCGAGCCGCTCGCGCTCACCGACTGCCTCAACTTCGGCAACCCAGAGAAGGCTGAGATCGGATGGGAGCTGGCCGAGGCGATCGAGGGCATAGCCCAGGCGGCCGAGGCACTCGGCGTCCCCGTCGTGTCGGGCAACGTGTCGCTCTACAACGAGACGGCCGGAAGTGCGATCCCGCCCACGCCGATCGTCGGCTGCGTAGGGCTCGTGCCTGACGTCCGGCGTGTGCCGCGCGGTTGGCGCGAGCGCGACGTCGTGCTGGCAGCGAACGCGCCCGAGGATCTCGACCTCGCCGCGGAGGCGGCGCTCGTTTCCTTCCTCTGGCGGGCGGCGCCACACTGTTCGCTCGTCCACGACGTCCCGGCCGCTGGTGTCGCCGCGGCAATCGCCGAGGCCGCTCGCTGGAGCGGCATCGACGCCACCGTCGACATTCCCGCGCGGGCGACGGCGATCCTCGCCTGCGCGCCAGGTGACTTCGGCAAGCTGGACGGCATGGAGCTGGTCGAGATCGGGACGGTCGGCTGATGTGCGGCGTCTTTGGCATCTACGCGCCGGATCGCGACGTCGCGCGGCTGACGCATTTCGCGCTGCACGCGCTCCAGCACCGAGGCCAGGAGGCGGCGGGCATCGCGGTCTCGGAGAACGGGCGGCTGACGGTGCTCCAAGAGCTCGGTCTGATCACGCACTTCTCGGAGCAGAAGCTGAGGGGACTGCGAGGCGAGGCCGCCATCGGCCACACCCGGTACTCGACCACCGGGTCGAGCACGTGGGCGAATGCGCAGCCGCTGCTCCCGCAGGGCAAGCGCACCGTCGCGCTCGCCCACAACGGCAATCTCGTCAACGCGAACGAGCTGCGGGGTGAGCTGGAAGCCGAAGGCGCGAGGCTCAGTTCGACGTCCGACTCAGAGCTGATCGCAGTCGCCATCGCAGGCGATCCGCGACCGTTGGAAGATGCGGTGCCGGCAGCGATGGCCAGGTTGGAGGGAGCGTACTCCGTGACGGCGATCGCGGACGCCAAGCTCCTCGCCTTCCGCGATCCTCGCGGTTTTCGGCCGCTCGTCCTCGGCCGGCTGGGGGACGACTGGGTCGTCGCCTCCGAGACGTGCACGTTCGACCTGCTCGGCGCCGATGTTGTGCGGGAGATTTCGCCCGGCGAGCTCGTGGTCGTGAACGGGGACGGGCTGCGATCGATCCAGGCCGTCCCGCCGGCCGGCGAGGGCGCGCTCTGCATCTTCGAGTACTTCTACTTCTCGCGACCGGACTCGCACCTCGCCGGGGTCGAGACGCACGCCGCGCGGGTGCGCATGGGCGAGCGACTCGCGGAGGAAGCGCCGGCCGACGCCGACTTCGTCCTCCCCATTCCCGATTCGGGCACCCCGGCGGCCGTTGGCTTCTCCCGGGCCTCGGGCATCCCGTTCAGCGAAGGGCTGATCAAGAACCGCTACGTCGGGCGGACGTTCATCCAGCCCGATCAGGAGCTTCGCCAGCAGGGCATCCGGCTGAAGTTCAACCCGCTCGACGAGGTGGCCGGCAAGCGCGTCGTCGTCGTAGACGACTCGATCGTGCGGGGGAACACTACGCGGCAGCTCGTCGCGATGCTCTTCGACGCCGGTGCGGCGGAGGTGCACGTGCGTATCTCGTCGCCGCCGGTCGTCGGACCGTGCTTCTACGGCATCGACCTGCCGGATGAGGACGAACTGATCGCGGCCTCGCGCTCGGTGGACGAGGTCCGCGACTTCATCGGCGCGACGAGCCTCTCGCACCTCTCACTCGAAGGTCTCACCGAGGCAACGCGGCGGCCTGCGTCATCCCTCTGTCGCGCCTGCCTGACGCTCGACTACCCGACGAGGATTCCCGAAGGACGGCGGCTCGCGAAGCTCCGCTTCGAGCCGGCGCCTACCTAGCCGCGCGCCCTGTGGACGTGCAGTTCGCCTGGCGCGGGGAGGTCAGCGACGACGAACTCGTCAGCCTCACACAGTCCTACGACGGGGAAGCGCAATCGGGCTGGTGGGACCGGATACGCCCACACAGCCTTGGCTGGGTGACTGCGCGGCTCCATGACAGCACGTTGATCGGGTTCGTCAACGTGGCCTGGGACGGCGGCGATCACGCGTTCCTGCTCGACCCGAAGGTCCGTGCGGATCATCAACGGCGAGGCATCGGGAAAGACCTGGTCCGCATCGCTGCACGGCACGCCAAGGAGGCCGGTTGCGAGTGGCTCGAGGTCGACTTCGACGACCGTCTCGCGTCCTTCTACTACGACGCTTGCGGGTTCATCCCGACGCCGGCGGGGCTTCTCCATCTCCCCGACTGGCCTCCTCCCGACCGCGTCTAGCTCCGCAAACGCCGTCTCGTCACGTTGCAAATGCGTTCTGGTGCCAGGCACCAATTGCGTGTCTGCACCAAAACGGTGCCAAGATTGCGAATGTTGCTCGACAAGGGTCTCCGAGCGGTCGTGCCGGACCTAGCCGCGGCCGTAGCGAACGGCGCGCGACGCCGCATCCGGCTCCACGCCTTCCTCGATCAGCTCCTGCCGTCGCTCGCTCTCGCCGGCGAGCTTGAGGAAGAGCCAGGCGATCGCCGCGATCGTCACCACGGAGTCGACGACCATCATCACCGAGCCAGCGATGCCCTGATCGGCGCGAGCCGAGATGCCGAATCGGGCAACCTCGTGGACGTACTTGCCGTAGATCGGATCGTCGGCCCACGCGAGCACGTTCGCGAGCACCATGCTCGTGAAGCGGGCGGCGACGATGTACAGGAGCTTCGTGCCCGTGCCGAACCACCGAGGGGCCGGGAGCGGCTCGAGCACCGGGGCCCAGAAGAGCGCGCCCGCCGTGAAGAACGCCACGTGCTCGAGCGCGTGCACAGCGTCGTTGCCGAGCGCGGCCTCGTAGAGGTACGGCAGGTGCCAGAGGTAGAGGTTCACCGCCCAAAGCGGCCAGGCGACGAGCGGGTGAGCGAGCACACGCAGCCGGTGAATCCACCTGTAGGCGAGGAGCGGGCGAAGCAGGGGGCCTGTCAACCCGGCGACGATCGCCAGTGGCGCGAGTTCCCCGAGCAACACGTGCTGCACCATGTGCACGAAGAAGAACTCCTGCTCGCCCCACGCGTCGAGTGGGGAGAAGAGCGCGAACGCGACGAGCGCGAGACCAACCCCGAACGACCAACGGCGCCAGGTGGCGACAGGCGACCCGCGACGGGCGAGTGTCCGTGCACGGCGGTAGTAGAGGAAGCCGCCAAGGGCGATGGCGACAGCCGCGAGGGGATCGAACGTCCAGCTCGTCAGCAGCGAGAGGTCTCCGTGGGCGCCGCCGTGTCCGAGAATCACAGCGCTGAGAATAGACTCGCCGCGTGAGCGGGCGGACGTACGACGAGGCCGGCGTCTCCATCGACAAGGGCGCCGACGTCGTCGAGCGGCTGCGCCGCGCGGTCGAGTCCACGGGCGCCACAGGCTTCGGCGGCTTCGCGGGCCTCCACGCGCTCGACGACACGCGGCTACTGGCGGCGTCGACCGACTCCGTCGGGACGAAGCTCATCCTTGCCCGGGAGCGAGGCGCTTTGCGCAACTGCGGCGCCGATCTCGCGGCCCACTGCATCAACGACGTCATCACCTGCGGGGCAGATCCGCTCGTGTTGCTCGACTACGTGGCCGCGAACGTGATCGACGCCGACCAGGTCGTGGAGCTCGTGGAGGGCGCTGCCGAGGTCTGTCGTGCTGCCGGCGTTGCGCTGATCGGCGGGGAGACGGCCGAGCTGCCGGGCATCTACCAGGAGGGCGAGCTCGACTTCGCCGGGACGTGCATGGGTGTCGTCGAGCGCGACCGCCTGATCGACGGTTCGGCGGTGGTCGCAGGCGACGTCGTCGTCGGGCTGCCCTCCGCGGGCGTGCACGCGAACGGCTTCACGCTCGTCCGGCGAGTGCTCCAGGACGAGGACTACGACGGCCCGGACCTGCTCGCCCCCACGCGGCTCTACCTCGACGACGTTCGCCGGCTCCGCGAGACGGCGCGCGCGCTCGCGCACGTGACAGGCGGCGGCATCCTCGGCAACCTCGAACGCGTCTTGCCGGCCGGGCTCCGCACCGAGATCGACTGGGCCGCCTGGGAGCGCCCGCCGGTCTTCGGCTGGCTGGCGCGTCACGTGGCAGAGGACGAGCTGCGGCGCGTGTTCAACCTCGGTGTCGGCTTCCTCGCGGTGGTGTCCCAGCCCGGCGACGACCTCGTGATCGGGCGGATCGTGTGATCGGTGTTCTCGTCTCCGGGGAGGGCACGAATCTCCAGGCGCTCCTCGATGCCGGCCTCGCCGTGACCGCCGTCGCCTCCAGCCGCGGCGATGCGAGGGCGCTCGATCGAGCCCGGACAGCAGGCGTTCCGGTCGCCGCGTTCGAGCTCGAGGAGTTCGAGTCGAGAGAGATGCGCGACCTCGCCATGGCCGACTGGCTCGAGGAGCACGGAGTGACGCTCGTCGCCTGCGCGGGCTACATGTACCTGCTGACGCCGGCGTTCCTCGCCCGCTTCCCGCAGCGCATCGTCAACATCCACCCGGCGCTGCTGCCCGCCTTCCCGGGCATGACGCCGGTCATGGATGCGCTCGCGTCGGGAGCGGCCGAGACCGGCGTTACCGTCCATTGGGTGGACGAGGGCGTCGACTCGGGCCCGATCATCGCCCAGGAGCGTGTGGCGATCGCGAGCGACGAGACGGCAGCTTCGCTCCGAGAGCGCCTACAGGCGGTCGAGCACCGGCTCTATCCGCGAGTCCTCCGAGAGCTCGCCGAATGATCGAACGCGCACTGCTCTCCGTGTACGACAAGACCGGCCTCGACGCGTTCGCGCGCGGCCTCGCAGACCTCGGCGTGGAGCTCGTCGCGAGCGGAGGCACCGCGGCGTTCATCGAGGAGCACGAGCTCGGCGTGACGCTCGTCGAGGAGCTGACCGGTGCCGGCGAGCTGCTCGGCGGGCGCGTGAAGACACTGCACCCGCACGTGCACGCTGCGATCCTCGCGCGGGCCGACAGCGACGAGGACGCGGCCACGCTCGACGAGCTCGGCATCCGGCCCTTCCAGCTCGTGTGCGTGAACCTCTATCCGTTCGCGCAGGTCGCCTGGCGGTGGGGCGTGAGCGAGGAGGACGCCGTGGAGATGATCGACGTCGGCGGCCCGGCGATGCTGCGGGCGGCCGCGAAGAACTACGCGAGCGTGACGCCGGTCTGCCGCTCGGACCAGTACGACGCCGTGCTCGACGAGCTGGGTGAGAACGGCGAGCTCTCGCTCGAAACCCGGCGCGGCCTCGCCGCCGACGCCTTCGCGACGACCGCTGCCTACGAGTCTGCGATCGCCGCGTGGTTCGCGGGCGGCCAGGAGAGCCCCCGCACGGTCACGCCGACGTTCGACAAGGTGCTCGACCTCGCATACGGCGAAAACCCACACCAGCGCGCCGCCTTCTACGCCGAGGCGGGAGCGCGCCGCCACGTCCTCTCGCGCATCGACCAGCTGCAAGGCGACGCGCTATCGTTCAACAACCTCGCCGACCTTTCGGCCGCCCGGGCCCTCTCGGAGGAGTTCACCGTGCCCGCCTGCGTGATCGTCAAGCACAAGAATCCGTGTGGCGTTGCGCTGGGCAAGACGATCGGCGAGGCGTACGAGGGCGCGCTCGCCGCCGATCCTGTCTCGGCGTACGGGGGCGTCGTGGTCTCCAACCGGCCGATCGACGGCGCGCTCGCCGGCCGATTGGCCGAGCACTTCGTCGAAGTGCTCTTCGCCCCCGGCTTCGACGAGGACGCGCGCGGCGCTCTCGCGGCGAAGCCGGCCACACGCGTGCTGCTCGACGCCGAGCGGCGCCGTGCCTCACCCGGCGAGCGGGACTACCGGCGCGTCATGGGCGGCCTGCTGATTCAGGACTCGGACGCCGACATCGATCCGCGCGAGGCGATGGAAGTCGTGTGCGGCGAGCCCACAGAGGACGACTGGGGCGAGCTGCTCTTCGCGTGGCGCGTCTGCAAGCACGTCTCGTCGAACGCGATCGTCCTCGCTCACGGCCTCCAGACGATCGGCGTCGGCGCCGGCCAGATGAGCCGCGTCGACGCCGTGCACCTCGCCGTCGACAAGGCGCGCGAGCTTGGGCATGCGTGCGAGGGCGCAGTGCTTGCGTCCGACGCGTTCTTCCCCTTCGCCGACGGGCCGCAGCTCGCGCTCGATGCCGGCGTTCGGGCCATCATCCAGCCGGGCGGCTCGAAACGCGACAACGAGGTGATCGATGCGGTGAGGGCGGCCGGCGCGGTGATGATCTTCACGCACCGCCGGCATTTCCGTCACTGAGAGCGCTACGAAACCTCGAGGTAGGCACAGCGGCGGTTGTCAGCCGGCAACGGCGAGGGGCCGGTGCGGCTAACGAGGAAGCGCACGTTGTCGACGTCCGCGGACGCGCCCTGATCCGGCGCTGGCCCCGGCCGCTCCGCGAGCGAGTAGCCCTCGGCGCTCCGCAGAAAGACGAGGTGGGTAGCGGGAGGCTCTTCGACCGGCGGCAGCGCGGGCCGCTCGGCAAGCTCGGCCTGCACGGCCTCGAGCTCTGCCGTCAGCTCCGCGAGCGAGTGCGTCCGGGCTGCGGCGTCTGCGTTGGCCTGCGCAAGCAGTGCTTCGAGCGGCTCGAGCTCTGCGCAGCGCGACTCCAGCCGGGCCAACTCGCGACGGGCCGCGACCTGCGCGCCTCGCGTCTCCTGAAGATCCTGGGAGAGCGCGCGAGCGTCTGACTGTCGTCGCGCGAGCTCTGTCTCGGCCGCGACGCGAGCGGCGGTCGCGCGCGAGCGGGCATCCTCGCTCGCCGCGAGCTCATCTCGCAGCTCGCCCAGCGCTCGCTCGTGCTCCTGGGCCGTGTCCTCACGGCTCGAGACCTCGTTCCGGAGCTCAGTGACCGTGGCCTCGAACGCTGCGGCCTCGGCACGGGCGTCCTCGAGCTTCCGCGCGAGCTTTTCAGTCGAGGCACGCTGTTCGGCGAGCTGCGCTGTGAGAGTCAAGACAGTGGCCTGGGACTCGCTGCCCTCCCTGCGAGCCTCATCGAGCAGCCGCTGCGCGTCCGCGGCCCCGACCCGCAGCTCGTCAACCTGCGCCGTGAGCGCAGCAATCGCGTCCTTCGATCCGCTGTGCTCGTCGCGAAGCGCCTTCAGCGCGTCCTCGAGCCGGCTCGCCTCGGCGGCGAGCTGGGTCTGACCCTCGGCGCCCGCCGCGAGCTCACGTTCACGGGCTTCGAGCTCGGCACGCAGTTCCGTGACCGTTGCCTCGAGCTCGGCTAGCGGGGCCGCAGCTTGCTCCTTCGCGTCCGAATCCTCTCCCCGCGCCGCACGGTCGCGCCAGTCGTCGACCTCCCGCGCCAGCCGCTCCAGCTCCCTGCGGGAGTCCTCGAGCAGGCGCAGCGTTCCCTTGTGGCCCGCGCGCTCCTCGTCGAGCCGGGTTGACGCAAAGCTCAGCTGCTGGCGAAGGCTCTCGAGCTCAGCGTGATCATCGTCGACCGGATCCTCCGGAGCGCCCTCCTCGACGTCGTCGATCAGAGCGAGGCGCCGTTCGAGGGCCTCGGGCGGCTTGGCCGGTTCCTGAGGCTCGTCTGCGTCCTCGTCGCGTCCCACGCGCGGGTGGCGCCTCTTGATCTCGGACCAGAGGCCGGAGCCGAACCCCTCCTGCTTTTCCATCTTCACTCCGAGCTGCTCACCAAGCACCGTCGTCAGGACCGGGCCGGACACCAAGCCGCGCTTCACGAGTATCTGGCCGATTCGCTCGCCCGACGACTTCTGCTCCACCAGGGCATCCTGAAGCTCCTCAGGCGTGATCAAGCCCTTTTCGACGAAGAGCTCCCCAAGCAGCTGCTGAGGAACGCGGGCGGCTTCCACGTTCGAGTTAATCGGCACGTCCGAGGGATGGCTTGAGCGTTACGCTTCGCGGCCGTGGCCCGCGAGTATCCGACGCTTCTCGATTTCATCGGCGGGACGCCCGTCGTCCGCCTGCAGAAGATCGGGGCCGAGCTCGGCTGCACGCTGCTCGCCAAGCTCGAGTACATGACGCCGGGCGGCTCGAACAAGGACCGGATCGGGCTGCGCATGGTCGAGGCCGCAGAAGCGGAAGGCAACCTTGAGCCGGGAGGCACGATCGTCGAGCCCACGTCCGGGAATACCGGCGTCGGGCTCGCACTCGCCGCGGCGGTCAAGGGCTACAAGCTCATCTGCGTAGTCCCGGACAAGGTGGCGACGGAGAAGATCGCCCTGCTGCGGGCGTTCGGCGCCGAGGTCGTCATCTGTCCGACCGCCGTCGACCCCGACTCGCCGGAGAGCTACTACTCCGTGTCCGACCGGCTGGCCGAGGAGATCCCCGGCGCGTACAAGCCCGACCAGTACTCGAACCAGGCGAACCCGGACGCGCACTACCACTCGACGGGGCCCGAGATCTGGGAGCAGGTGGGAGACGACCTCGACGCGCTCGTCATCTCCGTCGGCACGGGCGGATCGATCACCGGCGCCGGCCGCTACCTCAAGGAGCAGAAGCCGGATCTCCTCGTCG
>JBOGZW010000050.1:0-10114 GCA_050697575.1 Gaiellaceae bacterium
GTGGAAGAGCGCGCGCCAGTCGTCCACGCCGCCGATCGGCTGTATGACGAGCACGACCCTATCGGGAACCTCGATCGGCGCGCAGAACGCGCGCGGCGACTTCTTCTCGCGCTGCTCGACGTCGAGCTCGACGTTCGACTGCGAGTGGAGGTCGATGCCGAGGCCGGTGAGCGTGCCCTCCAGCGCCGGCAGCATGCCGTCCGCCGTGAAGCTCTCGTCCCACTCGGTCGCCCGGAAGAGCCGCGGGATGTCCCAGCGCTCTGCCTCGTCGAGCGAGATCCCGAGTCGCTCGCGCAGCAGCGGCTCGATCGTCTCCTCGAACAGCATCTCCGTGTCGGCGAGAACGGTGCGGCACTGGTCGGCGAGGTCGTCGAGCTTGAAGCCGAAGCGGCGGTGGAGCTCGACGGCGTCGGGCGCCCCGAGATCCCTGACCGCCTGGAGCGTGACGGCCATCCCGTCGCGGTACACGGGATTCATGTGCTCCTCGGTGAGCTCGTTCCGCGCCTGCTCGAGCGCATGCCGCTTGTCGCGGTCGGGCTCGTTCGCCATCGCGGGACGCAGCATGCGGAAGCCGACGGTGTCGCCGTTCACGGTCGCCTCGAGCTTCGCCTCGAGTGCGGCAATTTGCTCGGCATGCTTCTTCGTGAGGTTCGCGAGGTACTCGGCGCAGCCGAAGTGCCAGAGCTCCCGCACGCCGGGATCGCCGTCCACGGAAGCGCCGAGTGCGTTCGCGTTCTCGAGCGACGTCAGCTCGGGGTAGCGGTCGTAGATCCCAGCGATCTCGAGCGTGTCCTTGTGCCCGGCGTAGTGCATGTACCACTCGTCGAGCAGCTCCGCGAGGAACCGGTCGGCGCGGCCGCGGATGGATTCCAGCTCGGTCAATGTCAGCGCCGCGTCTGCCATCGGCGCGTAGGATAGCCGCGTGAGGGAGATCGCCATCCGCACGACGCGGCGGACGCAGCTGGTCGAGATCACAGAGGACGTCCAGAGCGCCGTCAACGGGGTGAACGGCGCGGCCGCCATCCTCATCTACGTCCCGCACACGACGGCCGGCGTGACGGTGAACGAGCGCGCCGATCCGATGGTCGCGCGCGATTTCGAGACCGCGCTCGAGAAGATCGTCGACGACGGCTGGACGTGGAAGCACGTCGAGCTCGGCGAGGAGAACGCGCCGTCGCACATCCGCGCCTCGCTCATGAGCCCGCAGGTGCTCGTCCCACTCGACGACGGACGGCTCGCGCTCGGCACGTGGCAGGGCGTCTTCTTCTGCGAGTTCGACGGGCCGCGAGACCGCAAGGTCTACGTCACGCCGCTTCAGTAATGGCTCAGGCGCCCGTCGCCTTCGGTGACGAGGTCGAGGTGAAGATCGACTCGCTCGCCTACGGCGGCAACGGCGTAGGGCGGCTCGACGGCTACGTTCTCTTCGTGAGGCGAGGCCTGCCCGGGGACGTCGTTCGCGCACGCGTGACAAAGGTTCGGCGAAGTCACGCGGAGGCGCTGGCGGTCGAGGTCGTGGAGCCGGGCGCCGACCGTGTGGACGCGCCGTGCGACCACTATCCGGCGTGCGGCGGCTGCCGTTTCCAGGACCTCGCGTACGACGTGCAGCTCGAACAGAAGGCGGCCCAGGTGCGCGATGCGCTCGTTCGTCTGGGCAAGATCGCGGAACCGCCGCTCGAGGAGGCCGTCCCGGCCGAGTCGCAGTTCCACTACCGCAACAAGCTCGAGTACTCGTTCGCGCCGGGGCCTGACGGGTCTGTGCTCGGCTTCCACCGGTCCGGGCGGTGGGACGAGGTGCTCGACATCCGCGAGTGCTGGCTGACGACGGAGCTCGGCAACGGCCTACGCGACGCGGCCCGCGCGTGGGCCCGAGAGCATCGGCTGGAGCCCTACGACCAGCGTGCGCAGACCGGCTTCCTTCGCCATCTCGTCGTACGCGAGGGGCGCAATACCGGACAGGGGCTCGTCGTCCTCGTCACCGCGCCGGGAGGGCTGCCGGAGGAGTCGTTCGTGCGCGCGATGACCCGTTTCCCGCAGGTGAAATCCGTCTACTGGGGCATCAATGACAGGCCGGCCGAGGTGACGAGCGTCCCCTCGAAGCTGCTCTGGGGCGAGGAGGCGATCGAGGAAGAGCTTTGCGGCCTTCGATTTCGCGTGCGCCCGAACGCGTTCCTTCAGACGAACACCGCGATGGCGGAACGGCTCTACGAGCTCGCCGTCGAGTACGCGGGGCTCCAAGGCGGCGAGACCGTCTACGACCTCTACTGCGGCACGGGCACGATCGGCCTCGTCATGGCGCGGAGCGCGATGACGGTGTGGGGAGTGGAGGCATCCGAGGAGTCGGCCGCGTGCGCGATCGAGAACGCCGAGCTGAACGGAGTCGGCAACGCGGCGTTCTTCGCGGGCGAGGTGGGCCGCTCCCTCGAGGAATTGCGCGAGCGGGCGGGGCCGCCCGATGTTGTCGTCGTAGACCCGCCTCGGGCGGGGCTCTCGGGCAAGGCCCTGCGTCAGGTGGGGAGGCTGCAGGCGCCTCGCATCGTCTACGTCTCGTGCAATCCGACGACCCTCGCTGGCAACGTGAAGGAGCTCACCGCGGAGTGGGGCTACTCGCTCGTCCGAGCGCGGCCGGTGGACATGTTCCCGCACACGCCGCACGTCGAGACGGTGGCCCTGCTTGCACGACAATCCGGCGTCACGTAGGGTCGGCCGCGTCAACCAAGGAGGGGAAAGGAATGGCAAGAAGGCTCGTACCGCTGCTCGTCATCGCGAGCTTTGCGCTACTCGTGTTCGCGTTCGCGGGCTGTGGAGGCGACGACAACGGCTCGGCTAGCGAGGACACGACACCGACCGAGACGACCACGACCGAAGAAACGACGACCGAAGAGACGACCGAGGAAGAGACGACCGAGGAAGAGACGACGGAGACCGAGGACACGGACACGACCGAGACGAGTGCGTCCGACGACTTCGCTACCGCCGAGAACTGCGAGGAGTTTGCGAAAATCGGGGCTCAGGTCTCTGAGGCGGTCACGGGAACCGCGGACGTCGACGAGATCAAGGCAGCGTTCGACGAGCTCGCCGCGGCCGCACCCGACGACATCAAGCCGGACTTCGAGGTGCTCGCCAGGTACATGGCGGCAGTCGCAGACGCGCTCGGCGGCGTCGACGTCGGAGCGGGCGAGACGCCGGATCCATCGGCCCTCGCAAAGCTTGCTCAACTCGACTCCAACGAGGCGACGACCGCATCCACGAACATCGCGAATTGGGTGACGGAGAACTGCACGGGAGCCACGCCGTAACAACCACCGAGGAACGACGCGACGCGCTCGTTGGTCGCCTCTTTGAGGCGACCGTCGGCGCCATGGACCTCTTCGGTGTCTACCTCGGCGATCGGCTGGGGCTCTATCGAGCACTTGCTGAGTCGGGGCCGCTCACCTCGAGCGGCCTCGCCGAAGCTGCCGGGGTTCACGAGCGCTATGCCCGTGAGTGGCTCGAGCAGCAGGCCGCGACAGGCATCCTCGAGGTCGACGACGCAGGGGCTGACCCGCTGAAACGCCAGTTCAGCCTCCCTGAGGGCCACGACGAGGCGCTGCTGGACGAGACGAGCCTCAACTACGCCGCGCCGTTCGCGCGCGCCTTCGCCGGCGGCGTCCGTCCGCTCGACGAGTTGGTGGTCGCGTATCGCAGCGGCGAGGGGGTCCCGTACGAGGACTACGGCGTCGACCTCTACGAGGGACAGGAGGCGTTCACGCGCCCGCTCTTCACCCATCTGCTGGGGCAGGAGTGGCTCCCGGCGGTGAGCGACGTGCACGGGCGCCTGGGGGCCGAACCCCCGGCGCGTGTCGCCGATGTCGCGTGTGGTTGCGGATGGTCGAGCATCGGGATCGCACGCGCATATCCGCTCGTGCTCGTGGACGGCGTCGACCTCGACACGGCGTCGATCGCCAAGGCCCGCAAGAACCTCGTAGGGAGCGGCGTGGAGGATCGCGTGACGTTCTACGAGCGAGACGCCGCCGATCCGGCACTCGCGGGCCAGTACGACCTCGTCACGATCTTCGAAGCGCTCCACGACATGTCCCATCCCGTGGACGTGCTGGTGGCGCTGCGCGGCATGCTGGCCGACGGCGGCTCGGTGATCGTCGCAGACGAGCGCACGGAGGACGGCTTCCAGGCTCCGGCCAGCGAGCTCGAACGTCTCTATTACGGCTTCAGCATCCTCCACTGCCTTCCCGTCGGCATGGTCGGAGAGGAGCCTGCTGGCACGGGGACGGTGATGCGCACCGACACGGTTCGTCGCTATGCCGATGAAGCTGAGTTCGGCAATTTCGAGGTGCTGCCGATCGAGAACGACTTCTGGCGCTTCTACCGGCTGACGCCGTAGCCGCTAGTACGGCGGCAGCTCGGCCCACCAGGCGCCGACGGGCTTGAACGCGTTCCAGAACGCGGTCTTCGCCGGCTGCTCGTCGAGCGAGGCATCGATGTCGGGGCAGACGAGCGCCTCGATCGTCGGCGTGAACGGCTGGAGCTCGCCCACCCGCGGTTGGACCTCCTGCGCGAGAGGGAACGCGAGCCCGTTGAGGAAGCCGAGCGCGTCCTCGCCCATGCAGACGATGAGCTTTGGCTGGACGATGTGAAGCTCGCGTGCGAGCCATTCCCTCGAGCGGTCGTCCGGCTCCGCCCCCTCGAACTTCAGGCAGTTCGTGCCGTAGACGGCCATCGGGTCGACGCGCAGCCGCTGAAGCGATCGCAGCACAGCCTGGCCGGCGCGGCCGTAGAACGCGACACCCTCCTCGATCTCGGATCCCTGCGCCCCGTACTTCAGGAGCATGATGTCGGCCATCGGATGCCCGGAGCCGAGCACCGGGGCCGCACCGTCGCCGGCGGCACGCGTGATGGCGTCGCCGAGATCGTTGATCTCGCGGATCGCCTTCTGCAGGTACTTCTCGTAGATCTCGTCCGTCGGCACCGCCACGTTTAGCCCGGGTTCTCTCCTAGCGCACCTTCTCCTTGACCTGCGCCACCCATTTCAGCGATTGGAGGTACGCGAGCGACTTCGGCCGGCGAAGGATCTCGGCCGTGTGGAGGCTGATGAGAAACTCTTCGGGCGTCCGGAACTCGCGCATGCGCACGGCGCCGGTGCCGAGACCGGGCAGCACGTGCGCGTCGGAGCCGGCGCCCTGGAGGACGTTGTACTTCCGTGCGAAGCGGAGCGCCTCGTCGTTGTACGTCTCCATCAGGAGCCTCGCGTTGTAGACCTCGAGCACGTCGATCTCGGCCAGGTGGCGATGGAGCGTCTGGGGGTCCGGAATGGCATGGCGGCGATCGAACGGGTGCGGCAGGAAGACAAGCCCGCCTTGCTCGCGGATCGCCGCCAGCGTGTCCTCGAAGCTCATGCCGCGCGGGATCTCCTCTTGCAGGAAGAGCCCGATCACCTCGCCCTGTCCCCTCGTCTTGACCTCCTCGCCGGGGATGACGACGAGGTCGCGGCCGCGCGCGCGCTCGACGGCCTCGAGCGCGCCTCCGAAGACGTTGTGGTCGGTGACGGCGATCGCGCCGATCCCGATCTCCTCCGCTGCATCGAGCAGTGCCGCGGCCGGGACGCTGCAGTCGTGCGACCACGACGTGTGGGTGTGGAGGTCGCAGACGATCCATTCGCGGTCGGAGAGCGGGTCACCTTCGATGCGCACCGGCCGTCGGCGGCCTGCAAGGCGGCGGTAGATCCGGTCGAGCTCGGCGGCTACCTCCGCGAAGCTGTCGCTCGATGCACCTTCGCCGGCAGCCGCCGCGGCTTCGATGGCAAGCCGTTCGCTTCCTCCGGGCGCGGCAAAGAACTCGCTCGCCTCGTTGAGGATGGCGGCTCGCTCCTCCACCGGCGGCTGCGTTCGAACATGAACACGGCCACGCAGGCGCATCGGGACGTACGGCCTGCGGGCGAGGGCACTCTGCCGTAGGAGCACGACTTCCCACGCCTCGTGCCCGTCGAGGCTGCGAATCGCCTTCCGCGCGGCTTCGCGCTCGCCCGGGACGAGCTCCACAACGATCTTTCGTCTCTTTCTGGACGGGTGAAAGAGCGTATGGTCGACGCCCGGCGAGATCACTGTGTAGTCGCCGGGGAAACGCTCGGCTGCTTCTCTCGCGATCTCCTCGGACGTCGCCAGTAGCGCATCGATCCGGCCCAGCAGTCGGGTCCGCTGCGCCTTGCCCGGGGGATAGAACAGGCGCTCGGGTGAGAAGAACGTTGCCACGGCCAGGGCCTCGGTGTCACGGAGCGCGAGGTACGACAGGCTGGGCGCGCCCGGCTCGAAGCCGTGGACGATGTCGAACCTTCCCTGCGCGAGCGCGAACGCGAGGTTCGCGCGCACGCCCACGGGAGCCGCCATGGTGCTGCGGCGGGAGATGGGGAGCGCCGGGCCGATCGCCACGAAGTCGCCGAGCTCGCCGCTCTGCAGCGCGCGGCGTCCTTCGCGGAGGTCGCGCGCGCGGGTCGACGGCGCGAGCACGGTCACCGCATGGCCGAGCCGTCGCAGCTCGACTGCGACGCCAGCGACGTGGTCGTTCACGTCGTGCGGCTGCGACCACGCGAACGGCGTGACGAGGCAGACTCGGAGGCCCATGTGGGCCTCCGAGTCTAGTTAGCTCCGGGTGGGCGCCTGAACCTCAGACGCCCTTGACGGTGATCGTGAACGTCGCGCTGGCGCTGTTGCCGCTCGAGTCGACGGCCGAGCACGTGACCTTCGTCTTGCCGACCTTGAACGACGATCCCGAGCGCGGCGAGCACGCGACCGGTCGAACGCCGTCGACCGCGTCTTTGGCGGTCACCGCGTAGCGAACCCGGGCCTGCTTGGCTTTCCTGGGAACGCGCACGATCTTCGGCTTCGCACCCGAGAGCGTGGGTGCCGTCAGATCGAACTCGCGGCCGGGGACGGTGATGCTGCCGGCCCACGTGTCCTGCGACGAGCCGCACTGGCACGCTCCGTCCAGGGAGCCGACCGAGGTGCGGAATGTCAGCGTGCCCGAGGCTCCCGTATAGGCGCCCGTTCCCCCGGTGACGGTGAACGTGTACGGCCCCGTCGTGAGCGGAGCCGGCCCAGTGCAGATCGTGCCGGGACGTGAGACCTCGAGCGTGCCCTTCCCGGCGACCGTGATGACTGCGGAGTTGTTCTGGACGATCACACAAGCTGGATCGACTCCGGGAAGGATCTTCGTGTAGGTCGTCGTCACGACACCGAGGCCGCGAATTGTTCCCTCGCCGGTGAAGCGAACGCATTCGGCCGGGGCTTGCACGTCGGCCGGGCAATAGGCTCTGTCGAACTTGTAGTACGAGCTGATCATGGCATTGGTCAGCTCGAGCGTCCCGACGGCTCTGTCCCCGGATCCAACGGCTGTTCCGGCCGCGAGTGCTGCGACGGCCAGGCCGACGCAGAGTGCAACTGGACTTCTCATGATTCTCCCCCTATGTGCTTAAGTCTCGAACAGTTCGACCGCCCTAGCTGCTCGAGCAGTGTCAAAAGCGGCCGCCGTCCGTGACGCGATAGATAGCTGTGCGGTGCGCCTCTCGGCCGCGCATTTTGCACGTATCGCACAAGCGTTGCCGAAGGAACCGTCGAGGCGGCCACGGAGGCTCACGGGCGGCCGGCGCGGAGCCGATCCTGCCGCGCGGGAGGCCGACCGACGCCGACCTCCGCGCGGCTCGTAGCTACGCCTTCGCTGCGGTCTTCGTCTTCGCGCGGGCGTTCTGCTTGATGAAGCGCTCGGTCAGCTCACGTGCCTCGTCGTCGCGGATCTGCTTTGGCGGCGACTTCATGAGGTACGCGCTCGGCGCCTCGAGCGGCCCGCCGATGCCGTTGTTGAGAGCGAGCTTCGCGAGCCGGACGGCGTCGATCACGATGCCGGCCGAGTTCGGCGAGTCCCATACCTCGAGCTTCAGCTCGATGTTGAGCGGTACGTCGCCGAAGGACGAGCCCTCCATACGGATGTACGCCCACTTGCGGTCTGTGAGCCACGGCACGTAGTCCGAGGGGCCGACGTGGACGTTCTTCGCCCCGATGTCGTAGTCGAGCATCGACGTGACGGCGTTCGTCTTCGAGATCTTCTTCGACTCCAGCCGCTCCCGCTCGAGCATGTTGAGGAAGTCGGAGTTGCCTCCGACGTTCAGCTGCATCGTGCGGTCGAGGTGCACGCCGCGGTCCTGGAAGAGCGTCGTCAGCACACGGTGCGAGATGGTCGCGCCGACCTGCGACTTGATGTCGTCGCCGATGATCGGCAGGCCCGCGTCCGTGAATCGCTTCGCGAAGTGGCCGCCCTTGGCGATGAACACCGGCATGCAGTTCACCATGGCGACGCCGGCCTCGAGGATCTGCTCCGCGTACCACTTCGTCGCCATCTCGGAGCCGACGGGGAGGTAGTTGACGACGACGTCAGTGCCGGTCTCCTTGAGGATGCCGACGACGTCATCTGTGTCGCCCGGGGCCTTCTCGACGACCTCGGCCAGGTACTTGCCGATGCCGTCGTGCGTCATGCCGCGCGAGACCGTGACGCCGGTCTTCTTCACGTTCGCGAACTTGATCGTGTCGTTCGGGTGCGCCCAGATGGCGTCCGCGAGGTCGACGCCGACCTTGCCCTTGACGACGTCGAACGCGGCCGTGAACTCGATGTCGGAGATGTGGTAGCCGCCGAGGTCGACGTGCATGAGGCCCGGGACGGTCTCCTCGGGCGAGGCGTCCTTGTAGTACTCGACGCCCTGGAGCAGCGAGTTGGCGCAGTTGCCGACGCCGATGATTGCGACGCGCACCTTGTCCTTCGAGGCGCGCACCTTGCCGTTCTGCTGAGACATGACTTCCTTTCGATTGGTCGTGAGCGGGACGGAGAGGTCGTGTGCTAGCACTCGTGTAATGACGTCATTGACGCTCGTGCCCTCGCGGCGAGCGTCTTTCTCGAGCTCGAACTTCAGGTCGCTCGGGACGCGCAGCAGCACGGCGGGGCTCGCGCCTGGTAGTGGGCTCTTGCGACCTGAAGGCGTGAAGGGTACGTCGAAGGCAGCGGCGAGGATGCCGACAGCGACGTCGTTCAGGCTGGCCTCGCGGCGCGCAGTCTCCCGCACGAGAGCCGCCTTTAGCGAGAAGGGCATCCTGACCAGGATGCCCTTCTTCTGCGTTCTGCTAGCACTCAAAGCGCTAGCAGTATAACTGTACTCAGGCTAGCCCGCAGCTATCAGCACGTCGTCGCAAACTACGGGCCGGTGACCTTGGAGCGCGTGGTGACGTAGAGGTCGAGAATGCCCTCGCTACCGGAGCGGTTGGAGCCCAAGTAGAGGGTCGTACCGTCCCACGAGAGCGACGGGCGATGCTCGCCCGCGGGGGTGTTGACGCCGGCCCCGAGGTTCGTGGGCGTCGACCACGCTGTGGACGTGCTCTCCCGCGTCGCCGTCCAGATGTCGAAGTCACCCAGCCCGCCCGGCGGGTGGAGTCGAGGAAGATCTCGAGCCCGTCGCGGCGGAGGTTGGGACGGAAGTCGTGCGAGCTCGTGTTCAAGCCCTCCGCGAGCTCCGGCTCGCCAAAGGACTGCCCGTCGAATGCGCTGACGTAGATGTCAGCGTCTCCCGAGACCGGGCCGTCCCCCGTCGACGAGAAGCCGCCGGCACGCATGCTTCCGAAGTAGAGCTCGTCCTCGAGCAGATATGGGCTCGCCTCCTCCGCGGGGCTGTTCAGCGTGCAGCCGAGGTTCTCGGGAGCTGCCCACGTCCCGCTTCCCGGGTGCAGTCGCGTCCGGTAGATGTCGGAACCGCCGCAGCCGTCCGGCCTGTTGCTGACGAACAGGAAGTCCTTTGCGTTTCGGTGCGCGCTCGGGCACACCTCGGTGAAGGGGCTGTTCACCGCTCCGAAGTTGACGGGGTCGCCCCAGCCGCCGTCCGCGGTGCGCAGCGAGTACCAGATGTCGATGCTCGACGCCGTGCCGCCCGGGACCGGCGTGCTCCCGGGTCGGTTCGACGCGAAGTAGAGGACGTCCCCCCGCTGGGACACGAAGGGGCAGCCCTCCAGGGCCACGGTGTTCAAGTTATCGCTCGTTCCGGGAGTCGACTCGGCGCTCACCGCCGTGTCCACTCCCCGAACTGCATGGC
>JBOGZW010000051.1:0-10012 GCA_050697575.1 Gaiellaceae bacterium
CGACGACGAGAGCCACGGCGCCGCGCTCGATTGCCTCGGGCGCGAACGCGTGGCCGTCGTCGCGATCGCCCTGGACACAGAAGAAGAGCGTGCCGGGGACGACGGCTCGCGAGTCGTACGCGAGCTCGCGAATGTCGACGGGCGCAGGCGCGGGGCTGACGATCCGTGCCGGAGCGAGTGCCGCCGTGACTCGCTCCAGGTCCACGCCGGGCGAGTCTACCAGGGGCATGAGGTGTTCTCGGTCACGCAGGACTGCCACAGAACTCTGCCATTTGCGGGCCTTTTTGCAGACATACCCTGGCGGTCGATCCGGAACGGGGTTACGCTCACAGCGGGGAGGAGGCTGGTGGCCCCGCGCACTTTCGGACGGGGTCTAACCGGACGTCGCCAGCGACGCTGGATTGTCGGGAGGCACTTCGAGGTACTGGAGCACGAAGTCAGCGATGCGCTTGAACGCGGGCGCGGCGACGACGCCTCCCCAGATCGCGCCTCGCGGCTCGTCGACGGACACGAGGATGACGAAGCGCGGCCTGCGGGCCGGAATGACGCCGATGAACGACGCAACGTAGTTCGACGTCGAGTAGCCGCCACTCTCATCCACCTTCGCCGCCGTTCCCGTCTTGCCAGCGATCGTGTAGCCGGGGACGGCGGCGAGCGTTCCCGTCCCTTCCAGCACGACGTTCTCGAGCATGTCCATCACCTGCGCGGCGATCGACGCCGTCAGGATGCGGCGGCGTTCGGGCCGCACGGGTCTGCCGCCACTCACGTGGTCGACGAGGTGCGGCGCTGTCCAGATGCCGCCGTTGGCGACGGCTGCATACGCCGCGGCCATCTGCACCGGCGTCACGGCGATGCCCTGGCCGATGGGGACGTTGCCGATCGTGGAGCCGGACCAGCGGTCGACGGGGAGCACGATGCCGGGCGACTCGCCAGGGAAGTCGACTCCCGTCGGCTCGCCGAACCCGAAGCGATCGATCCATTTTCCCAGCCGCTCGGATCCGAGGAGCTGTGCAAGCGTCACCGCGCCGACATTCGACGAGCGGGACAAAATCTGGGCGACCGTCATCGTCTCCGTTCCTCGCGGCTCTGCATCGTGGACGACCCGGTCGGCCACCCGGATGCCGTAGGGGAGCGTAAACGCGGTATTCGCGTGGACGAGCCCCTCCGAGAGCGCCGCTGCAACGGTCACGAGCTTGAACGTCGATCCCGGCTCGTACGTGTCCGTGACCGCAACGTTCCGGTGCGTATCGGCCGACGTCCGCGAATAGAGGTTCGCATCGAAGCCGGGCGCGACGGCCATCGTCAGTACTCCGCCGCTCTGCGCGTCGAGCACGACCGCCGTCGCGCGCACGGCTCCCCACTGCGAAACCGTCGACCGAAGCACCGACTCGGCATTCGCCTGAATGGCATGGTCGATCGTCAGGAACACGTCGCGTCCCGGCCGCTCCGGAACCGACTTGACGACGTTCAGGACTCGCCCGAAGGGATCCTTGACAAAGGTCTCACTTCCTTCCCGGCCGCCCAGCACGCGCTCGAGGCCCAGCTCGAGGCCGCCCAGGCCGCGGTTGTCGGTGCCCGCGTACCCGAGCACGTGCGCGGCCACCCCGCCCTGTGGATACACCCGCCGCTCTTCCTTCAGAAAGCCTACGCCGGCCAGCCGGCGCCTCTCGAGCGCCTTCGCCTGCTCGGGATCCGCCTTCCGGACGATGTAGATGAAGCCTTTCGACTTGTCGAGCAGTTGCGGGTAGAGCACGTCGGCATCGACCCCCAGCGTCTTCGCCGCCGCCAGCGCAACCACGCGTGGGCTCGTTACGTGGCGCGGGTTCGCGTACACGGTGACGGCCTCCTGCCCGATTGCGAGCTGCACGCCCATGCGATCGACGATTGCTCCCCTCCCGGCGGGGATCGCCACGGTTTCGTGTTGTTGGCTCGACGCGAGCTGGCTGAGGTCGGCTGCGCGCACGGTCTGCAGCCACGTCGCGCGAGCGAGCGAGAGCCCGAAGACGAGCAGCAGCAGGACGAGCAGCAGACGAATGCGACGGTCCGACTGCGTGTGGCCGCGCATTAGCGCGGAAGCTCGACGAACGTCGTCTGCTCCGGCGAGGCGGGCGCCGCCCCGAGCTGTTCCGACGCGAGCTTCTGAATTCGTGCGGTCGTCCCCGAGCTCGCCAGCTGCGAGGACAGCGCCGCGTTCTCGGCCCGCAGCTTGGCGCGCTTCTGGTTGAGCTGGTCGTACTGGAGGTTGACCCGCAGCACGGCGACGTTGAGCGCCACCACGCCGGCGAGCAGAGCCGCCACGACGACGATCCAGACGATGCCTCCGGCAAGTTTGCGCTGCGCGGTCCGTCCGCGAGCCGCGCGTGGCCGCCGCCCGCGGGTCTCGGTCGCGACGGCTGCCATCACACCTTCTCCGCGACGCGGAGCCGCGCAGAGGCCGAGCGCGGGTTGAGGGCGACCTCCTGAGCGCTGGGCCGCACGGCCCGCGACGTCAGCACGCGCAGCACGGGCTCTCGACCGCACGAGCACACCGGGAAGTCGGGAGGACAGACGCAGCCGCGTGCCTGATCGCGGAAGAAGCGCTTCACGATGCGGTCCTCGAGCGAGTGGAAGCTGATCACCGCGACTCGACCGCGCGGCCGCAGGAGCTCGACGGCGGCGGGGAGCGCCTCCTCGAGCTGTCCGAGCTCGTCGTTGACGGCGATACGCAGCGCCTGGAAGACGCGCCTGGCCGGATGCCCCTCGCCGAAGCGCGCCGGCGTGGGGATGGCTGCCTTGATCGTGTCGACCAGCTCGCCCGTCCGGTCGAACGGCTCGCGGCGCCGCCGGCGCACGATCGCGCGTGCGATTTGCCGCGCGTAACGCTCTTCGCCGTAGCGGCGGAAGATCTCATGCAGCTCACGCTCCGGTGCGTCGTTGACGATGTCGGCTGCGGTCTCGTCCGCGGATGGATCCATCCGCATGTCGAGCGGGGCATCGACCGCATAGGAGAATCCGCGCTCGGGCCGGTCGACCTGCATGCTCGAGACTCCGAGGTCGAGCAGGATCGCGTCCACCCGAACGTCGTTCGTCCCCAGCTGCTCGAGGACGGTCGCGAACTCGCCGCGCAGGAACCGCGTCTGGACGCCGGCGCGCTTGCGGAAGCGCTCGAAGTACGCACGAGCCGACGGATCGCGGTCGACGGCGATGAAGCGGCCCTCGCCGCGGAGGTCGAGGGCAAGCAACTCCGCGTGACCGCCGGCGCCGAACGTCGCATCGACGACGGTCGCTCCGGGCTGCACGTCGAGCAGGCGCCGCACCTCGTCGGCGAGTACCGGGACGTGATCAGTCGCGCTTGGACGCAAGGCGTTCGGCAACATCCTCCGCCCTCCCTTCCACGTCTGCGATCTGGGCGCGCCACGCGGCGCGGTCCCAGATCTCGAGATGGTCGTGGACGCCGGCTACCACGACGTCGCGCTCGAGCCCGGCGTGGTTCGCCAGCGCCGCGGGAATCATCACGCGCCCTTGCTTGTCGGGTGTTACTTCGGCGGCGCCGGAGAAGAAGTGTCGCTGGATCATGCGCTCGTCGCGGCTGAGCGAGTCGAGAGCGGCGAGACGCGCCGCCAGCTCGGCCCAGTTTGCCTTCGCGTACGCGTTCACGCAGCCGTCCAAGCCGCGGCTCAGCACGAGACCCTCCGGGAAGGAGTCTCGGAACTTCGCCGGAAGCGTAAGCCGGCCCTTCTCATCGAGCGTGTGCTCGTGCTCGCCGAGGAACATCGAATCCCGCCGTTCATCGTTGGTCCACTTCACCCCACTCTAGACCACAAGAAACCGCGGCGCAACCCCAGCGGCCCTTTCTAGAGGGTGAGCTGGCCCTCGTAAGGGCCGCGACCCGCGAGAACCGCAGCACCGCAGCGGGATGCCAGCTCCAACGCCATCTGGATGGGCATTGCGCCGGCAAGGCCGTATGTCAGGCCGGCCGCGAAGGCATCTCCGGCTCCATACGCGTCGACCACGGGCCCCGGCACCTTCCCGGGCGGGAACCGGCCACCGGGCTCCACCACGCCGCCGCGAGCGCCCTCCGTGCGCACGACGTAGCGCGGCGCCGGCTCGAGACCGCCTTCGTAGCGCTCCTCCGGGTCCGCTGCGCTCCCCAGAAGGACATCGAGCTGGACGCCGGCTTCACGCAGCACGCGCAGTTCCCTGGCCGTTGCGACGAGGACGTTCGCGCGACGGGCCAGGCGGACAGCCCCTGGGTCGCCGCCCGTTAAGTACACGCCGTCGACACGCTCCAGCTGGCCCCAGGGCAGCGCGTCGGCCTCCCGAGGTACGAGCTTCGGGCCGAGCAATGTGATCGTCCGCTCGCCGGCCGCATCGAGAAAGCAGACCGCGCGGCGCTGAGGCTCCTCGCGCCATGCTGCCTCCACGCGGACGCCCCGGGCGCTCAGCTCATCGAACGCCCGCCGCCCCAACGGGTCGTCGCCGAGCGCGGTGTAGAGCGTCGCACTTCCCGCGAGCTTCCGCAGCTGCACCGCCGCGTCCGCTCCACCTCCAGCCGCGGCCTGCCACGCGTCGGTCGCCTGAATGATCTCCCCGGTCCTCGGCGAGCGCTCGACATGGAGGAAGTCCACCCACTCGACGTGGCCCACGACCGCGACCTTCATGCGCCGAGTCTCACATCTCGACGAGCATCCGCGTTAGAGCACATGATGGCCCTCGTGACCATTCCGCCCTTCGAGGAGTTTTATGAAGCGAACCGTGATCGCGTGTACAGGCTGCTCGTTCGTCGCGTCGGCCGGCAACTGGCCGAGGATGCGTTCCAGGAGACGTTCCTGCGTGCGCTCCGGGCCTATGTCGGGCTGCGCCACGCGGAGCAGCTCGGCGCATGGGTGACGACGATCGCGGAGCGAGTAGTCATCGACGCCCACCGACGCAGCCGCTCGACGGACGAGTTGCGCGAGGGCGAGACCTGGGATGGCCGCCCGCCGCATGCGGAGCTCGAGCACCTCGCCGGCGATCTTCCACCGACCGAGCGGGCTGCCGTCGTCCTCCGCTACGGCTATGACCTCGACTACGAGCAGATCGGCGCTGTGCTCGGCTCGAATGCGACCGCGGCCAGACAGGCGGCCTCGGCCGGTGTTCGCCGTCTGCGAAAGGAGCTCACATGACCGTTCCCGCCAAGCTCGATGAACGCTTCCGGGACGCTGCCTCGGCAGCCGGAATGCTCGACGCCGCCTACGACGTGACCGATTCTCCCGTCGGCGAGCTGCTCGTCGCCGCCACCGACCGTGGCGTGTGCTGGATCGAGTTCGCCCCCGAGGAGATGCTCGACCGCCTCGCGCGCCAGGTCGGCCCGCGGCTGCTGCGTGTTCCGCGGCGGCTGACGCCGGTCCGGCGGGAGCTCGACGAGTACTTCTCCGGAACGCGGACGGGGTTCGACGTCGACGTCGACCTTCGAGCGGTGCCCGTGTTCCAGCGGCACGTGCTTGACGAGCTCGTGCGCGTCCCGTATGGCGAGGTGACCACGTACGGCGCGCTCGCAAGGCGGATCGGCAAGCCGCGGGCCGCGCGAGCCGTCGGTGGCGCCCTCAACAGAAACCCCGTACCGATCATCGTCCCCTGCCACCGCGTCATCGGGGCATCGGGCAGCCTCGTCGGCTACGCAGGTGGACTCGAGCGGAAGCAGACGCTGCTCCGGCTCGAAGGCGCTGCGCTCGTCTGAACCGCTTGACGCATCTACTGCGTAAGCGTAGGCTTACGTAAGTGGAGACTAACTCATCGCTGGCCATCGAGGCGCTCGCGGATCCGACGCGGCGAGCGATTCTCGAGCGGCTGCGCGGCGGCCCCATGCCCGTGAAGGACATCGCCGGCGGCCTTCCCGTCACGCGGCCGGCCGTTTCACAGCACCTCGGCGTCCTCAAACGGGCAGGGCTCGTGAGCGAGCAGCGACAGGGCACGTTCCGTCTCTACCGCCTCGAGCCCCGAGGGCTGGACGCCCTCCGCACGTACCTCGACAACTTCTGGTCGGCGGCTCTCGCGCAGTTCGCGGAGGCCGCCGCCCGCAACGATGGGAGGAACCTATGACGAACCAGACGGCAATCGAGCCCGTCCGAAAGCAGATCGCCGTTGCGGCGGATGTCGAGAGCGCGTTCAGAACGTTCACCGAGGACATCGCGACCTGGTGGCCCGTGGAGGGCCACTCGATCACCGGCGAGGGCACGACACCGGTGTTCGAGCGGCGAGCGGGCGGGCGCATGTACGAGCGAGCGCCCGACGGAAAGGAGCACGACTGGGCGACGATCCTCGTCTACGAGCCACCCCACAGAGTCGTGCTGGAGTGGAAGGTCAACTCCGCCGCGCCTCCGACGAAGGTCGAAGTGCGGTTCAGCCCGGACGGCGACGGCACTCGTGTCGACCTTGAGCACCGCGGATGGGAGCGCTACGAGGGCGGCGGCGCCGAAGAGCGTGGGTCGTACGACTCCGGCTGGCCTCGCGTCCTCGAGCGTTTCCGGGAGGCTGCGTCTTAAGCGGCGGTCTTCGACGACTTCGGCGACGCCCGGCGCGGTGACGCCGGCTTCATCTTGAGCTCAGCGAGCTCCGCCTCGAGCTGGGCGTTCCGCGCGCGCAGCAGCTCGAGCTCGGCGCGAAGCGCGGACAGCTCGTATGCCGGGTCGCTCGGCTCCGTGGCGATCGTGTACTGCGAGTCATTACCTTCGGACGTGACCGCCGGAAGAGGCTCGGCGGCTTTCGGCACCGCGGTGCCATGGCGCTTCGCGAGCTTCGTGAACAGCCCGCTGCCGAAGCCCCCCTGCGTCTCCAGCTCGACGCCGACTTGTTCTGCGAGCACCGTGGTCAGCACAACACTCGGCACGGCCTTCCGCGCGACGAGAATCGCGCCGAGACGTTCGCCGGTGGCTTCCTGCTCTCGGAGCGCGTCGGCGAGCTCTTCCGTCGTGAGCAGGCCGCGCTCGACGAGAAGCTCGCCCAGGGGCTTCCACGCGATGACGGGGCATTGCGCCATACGGTCGGTGTATCGCCCGTGCGCCTTGTGAACTTGAGCGTTAGCCGCCCGCGCCGGCGCTCCGCTCGACAAACAGCGGCAGCATCAGCCGATATCCCACCCCCCACTCGTTGAGGACGTACGGCGTGTCGCTCAGCTCCGCGAGTCGGCGGCGGAGCCGGCACGCGTGTGAGTCGACCGTGCGAGTCCGTGCTGCCGACCGGTACCCCCACACGTCTCGCAGAAGCTCCTGCTTCCCGAAGACGTGCGTCGGCGCAGACGCGAGCCGCACGAGGAGCCCGTACTCCTTCGCCGGCAAGGGCAGGAGCCGCCCCGCCACGGTCACGCACCGCGTCGGCAGGTCGATGGCGATCTCGCCTGCCTCGAGCACGTCGTCGTCCGAAGTGGGCGGACCTGAGCGACGCAGGACAGCGCGGATCCGCGCGAGCAGCTCGTCGTAGTGGAACGGGCGCGGGACGTAGTCGTCGCAGCCCCGATCGAACGCCCGGACGCGATCGACGGCGTCGGCCTGCGGGTCCCCGAGGACGATGACGGGCACGCGGCGGTTCCACGAGCGACCCGGCTCGCCCTCGCGAAGGCGACGGCACACGTCGAGCTCAGTCGCGAGGAGTACGAGGTCGGGACGGACGCGCTCGGCGAGCGCGAGCGTGTCCTCCTCGTCGTCGGCGCGAACGATGTCGAAGCCGTCATCCGCGAGATGGCGTTCGAGGAAGCTGCCGACACCCTCCTCGGGCTGTGCCAGGAGCAATGCCTGCGACATGCGACGACCGTAGCGGCCTCACCGAAGGCTGTCGAGATGTCCTTTCGCGCGAATCTGTGACGACTTCTCTACAGCCTTCCGTGTCTAATCACGCCCCACATCAGCCAGACGCCGAGAAGGAACGAGAGTGCGAATCCGAGACCGGCCAGCACCTGAAGCCCCGGGCCAGTCGCGGCCGCGGCGAGGAAGCTCGAGCCGATGAGGCCGGCAGCGACGACGAGCGCGATCACGAGCCGGTTGAAGGCGACGTCGAGGTTGCGCAGGACGGTGTCGAGCTCGTCGCGTGCCATGCGCACCTCGATCTGACCGTTTCGCAACGACTCGAGCAGGTCGTGCAGCTGCTGCGGTGCGACGCGCAGCACGCGGACCAGGTCCCGCACGTCGTTACGCGCGTCACGCGCCAGCCTGCCCGGTGAGAAGCGCTGCACCATGAGCTCACGGGCGTACGGCTTCGCAACCTCGAAGACGTTGAAGTCCGGATAGAGCTCTGCGCCGACCGAGCCGAGCGTCGCGATCGCCTTGTCGAGGAGCACATAGCGCGAGGGCAGATGGAGGTTCATCTCGTAGATGAGCTGGAAGCCCTCGCGGATGACCTGGATCTGGTCGATCTCGGAAAGCCGGACGCCGTAGTAGCGCGCATAGAACTCGCGCAGGTGCCCGACGAACTCGGCCTCACGCGTCTTGTCGTAGCGGACTCCCAGGTCGGCCAGCCGCTTCGGCAGGGCCTCGACGTTCTCGGCCGCGGCGTCGATGAAGAGTGCGGTCAGCTTCGACATGTCGTCGTCGGTCAGCCGCCCCGCTTGCCCGAAGTCGACGAGCCCGATCCGCTCCGGGTGGCCGAGCATGAGGATGTTCGCGGGATGCGGGTCGCCGTGGAAGATCCCGTGGCGGAAGACCATCGTCATCCAGGCCTCCGCCATCGCGTAGGCGAGCCGCCGGCGCTCGTCGTCCGACAGCTCGCCGGGCTGGAGGTCAGCGATCTTCGTCCCGTCGAGGAACTCGAGCGTGAGCACGCGCGCGCCCGTATAGCTCCAGTACACCCGCGGTATGCGCACACGCGGATGCCCGGCGAAGTTCCGGTGGAACGTGCTGGCGTTGCGCGCCTCCTGGCGGTAGTCGAGCTCCTCGCGCAGCGAGCGCGCGAACTCGTCCACGAGGCTCTGCGCGTCGATGAAGTCCAGCGCGCGGACGCGGTCCTTCGCGATCTTCGCAGCCTGATAGAGGAGGGCGAGGTCCGCCTCGATCTGCCTCGGCGCGGTCGGACGTTGCACCTTCACGGCGACGCGACGGCCGTTGGGGAGAACGGCGTCGTGCACCTGGCCGATGGACGCGGCGGCGATCGGCTGCTCGACGAATCCGACGAACAGCCGCTCGATCGGCTGGCCCAGCTCCTCGCTGATCACCTGCTCGACCTGGGAGAACGGAAACGGGCTGACGTCGTCCTGGAGCTTGCGCAGCTCGACGACGATGTCCGGCGGCACGACGTCCGGCCTCGTGGACAGGAGCTGGCCGAACTTCACGAACGTCGGGCCGAGCTCGTCGAATGTTTCGCGCAGGCGCCTACCGCGCTCGGACGAGGCGTCTCCGTCGGGCGAGATCTCCTGCCCCGGCAGCAGATCGGTCAGCTTGTTGCGTGAGAAGAAGTACCCGAAGCCGTGCTTGACCGCGACCTGTGCGATCTCGGACATCCGGCCGAGGTTGCGTGTCTTCGTGCCCGAAGCCACGCCCTCAGTCTTGCACGGACGGGGTGCCCGGCTCCGCCGCGCCTTCTACCAGGCGCAGACGGTGCTCGACCTGGGCAAGCCGCAGCTCGAGCTCCTCGAGCTCGTCGCGCGTCACAAGTCCGAGCTGGGCGAAGATGCCCTGAAGGCCCTGGCCCGCGCGCCCCGTGAGCCGGGTGGCATCGCCGCGCCAACGGGCGACCGCCTCCTCGATCAGCTGGCGAACCTCGTCGCGCTGCATGCCACCGCGTTCGGCGAGCTCGCCCGCGAGCTCGTCTATGCGCTCAGCCGTGAGCGCGACGGCGCCTACCGCGAGGAGGCCGAGCCGCTCGGCGAGCTCTCGCGGCGACCTATCTCGCTCGTCCATGTGGCCGCGAGCGCCGCCGCTGCCTGCGCTGCTCCCGCTTCGACTGCCGCGGTGCGGCGCCGTCACCGGGAGGAGCAGCCAGCGCCGGCGCGCCGACGCGCTCGGGAGCCGGTGCGGGCTCGATCTCGGCCGCCGCTGCCGCCTCGACGGCGACGGTGCCGCCCACG
>JBOGZW010000052.1:0-9989 GCA_050697575.1 Gaiellaceae bacterium
AGTCGGACGACGAGGCGCGTGCGCTCCTCGCCGGCCTCGGCCTTCCGTTCGCATCAACCGAAGGAGACACCGTCTGATGGCCAAGAAGTCGATGATCGCGAAGGCGTCCCGCACGCCCAAGCACCCAACGCAGGCGAAGCGGCGCTGCAACCGCTGCGGCCGCCCGCGCGCCGTCTATCGGAAGTTCGGCCTCTGCCGGATCTGCCTCCGCGAGCTCGCGCACCAGGGCGTGATCCCCGGCATGACGAAGGCCTCGTGGTAGGAGAACCCGATGCTCACTGATCCCATCGCCGACATGCTCGCCCGCATCCGGAACGCGAACAAGGCGCTCCACGACACCGTGGAGATGCCGACCTCGCGCGCGAAGGTGGAGATCGCGCGCCTCCTGAAGGAGGAGGGCTACGTCCGCGACTACCGGATCGAGGAGGGCGAGAGCTTCAAGCGGCTCGTCATCGAGCTGAAGTACGGCCGCAACCGCGAGCGCATCATCACCGACCTCAAGCGGATCTCGAAGCCGGGCCGCCGCGTCTACGCGCGCAAGGATCGCCTGCCGCGCGTGCTCGGCGGCATGGGCACGGCCATCCTGTCCACCTCGAACGGCGTCATGACGAGCCGCACGGCCGAGCAGAAGGGCATCGGCGGAGAGGTCATCTGCTTCGTCTGGTGACGAGGAAGCCATGAGCCGAATCGGACGACAACCAATCGAGCTGCCTGCCGGCGTCAACGTCGCCGTCTCGCCTGGACGCATCCAGGTGAACGGGCCGCTCGGCGAGCTCAGCCAGCAGCTGCCGGCGCGGATGACCGTGGCGAAGGAGGAGGAGACCCTTGTCGTCACTCGCCCGACCGACCGCGGTGAGGACCGGGCGCTGCACGGCTTGACGCGCACGCTCGTCGCGAACATGGTCGAGGGCGTGACGAAGGGCTTCCAGAAGCGCCTGGAGATCCAGGGCGTGGGCTTCCGCGCGAACCTCCGCGGCTCCGACCTCGAGCTCACCGTCGGCTTCTCCCACCCCGTCATCGTCTCGCCGCGCCCGGGCATCAGCTTCGAGGTGCCGCAGCCGACCGAGGTGATCGTGTCCGGCATCGACAAGCAGCTCGTCGGCCAGACCGCCGCGGAGGTGCGCAAGGTGCGACCGCCCGAGCCGTACAAGGGCAAGGGCATCCGCTACGAGGGCGAATACGTGCGCCGGAAAGTTGGGAAGCGAGCATGATCTGCACGCCATCGATCAGTCGTGTACTTGGGGAAACCTCCCGGTTTCCCCAGACCCCTTCCACCGGTCCGCTGTCGCGGACAGGCGGCTTCGCCGCCGGGAAGCGAGCATGAGCCCGACCACCACCAGACAGGCACGTGTTCGCCGGCGACGGCGCGTGCGCGGCAAGGTGTCCGGGACGGCCGAACGGCCGCGCCTCGCCGTGTTCCGCTCGAACGTCGGCATCTATGCGCAGCTCATCGACGACCTCGAAGGCAAGACGCTTGCCGCTGCGTCGTGTAAGAGCCTGCCCAAGAGCTTCAAGGGCACGAAGACCGCCCAGGCGAACGAGGTCGGCAAGCGGCTGGCCGCTGCGGCCGAGAAGGCCGGGATCAAGGCCTGCGTGTTCGACCGTGCCGGCTACCTGTACCACGGACGCGTGAAGGCGCTCGCCGAGGGCGCACGCGAAGGAGGCCTTCAGTTTTGAGCGTCGGCGGATTCCAGGAGAGAGGTGAGCTCAAGGAGCGGGTCGTCGAGATCAACCGTGTAGCGAAGGTCGTCAAGGGCGGCCGGCGCTTCTCCTTCACTGCGCTCGTCGTGATCGGCGACGAGGTGGACAAGGTCGGGCTCGGCTACGGCAAGGCCCGCGAGGTCCCGCTCGCCATCTCGAAGGCGGTCGAGGACGCGAAGAAGAACATGTTCGTCGTGCCGCGAAAGGGCACGACGATCACGCACGAGATCATCGGCGAGTTCGGCGCGGCCCGCGTCCTGCTCCGTCCTGCCTCTGAAGGCACGGGCGTGATCGCGGGCGGTGGTGTTCGCGCCGTGCTCGAGCTCGGCGGCGTTCGCGACATCCTTGCGAAGAGCCTCGGCACGACGAACCCGATCAACATGCTCAAGGCGACCGTCAACGGTCTCCAGCGGCTGCGGACGCCCGAGGACGTCGCGCTCGCGCGCGGCCTGACCGTGGCTCAGGTGCTGCCCGTGCCCAAGGTGAAGGTGGAAGACGAGCTTGCCGCCGAAGCTCCAGCAGCCGAGGAGCCCGTTGCCGAGCCTGAGGTCGAGGAGACGCCCGCGTGAAGACGCTGAAGATCACGCAGGTCCGCAGCCAGATCGGCCAGACGGCCAAGCACCGCGGAACCCTGCGGGCGCTCGGCCTGGGCAAGATCGGCCGTTCCGTAGAGCGTCCGGAGAGCCCTGAGCTCGCCGGTATGCTGAGGAAGGTCCGCCACCTCGTCCGGGTGGAGGAGTCCTGATCGTGCCTTCCGAGCTAAACCTCTCCAGCCTCAAGCCGGCCCAGAAGCGCGCCGCGCGCAAGCGCGTCGGCCGCGGCATGGGCTCGGGGAAGGGGCGCTACGCGGGCCGCGGGATCAAGGGCCAGAAGTCACGCGCGGGCTCGCACAAGATGCCGGCCGGCTTCGAGGGCGGCCAGACGAGGCTCTTCATGCGTCTGCCCAAGCTGCCGGGCAATACGTCGAAGGACGCGATGCCGATCGGCCCGTTCCGCACGCACACGCAGGGCGTCAACGTCCGCGATCTCGACCGCGTGTTCGACGCCGGTGCGGAGGTCACGCCCGAGTCTCTGAAGGCGAAGCGCCTGATCCGCACGACGCGGATCGACGTGAAGATCCTCGGCCAGGGCGACCTGACGAAGAAGCTCACCGTGTCGGCCCACGGCGTCTCAAAGTCGGCGCGCGGGAAGATCGAGGGCGCCGGCGGCACCATCACGCTCCTTCGCGAGCCGAAGGAGCGGAAGCGCAAGCGCCACAAGAAGGCGTCCAAGCCGGCTGAGGCCGAGGTCGACACGCAGGCGGTCGAGGACTCGGGCGAAGCTGCCGAAGAGGCCGACGCCGAGCCCGGCGAGCCCGAGCCCGAAGAGGAGTAGCCCTTGCTCTCCTGGCTGACCAACGCGTGGCGCGTGCCAGAGCTGCGCCGCCGCCTGCTGTTCACGGCGATGATCATCGCGCTCTACCGGCTCGGCTCCTGGGTGCCGGCGCCGGGCGTCGACTCGGAGCAGATCAAGAACTACTTCTCGACGCAGGGTGGCACGGTGCTGGGCCTCCTGAACCTCTTCTCCGGAGGCGCGCTCTCGCAGTTCTCGCTCTTCGCGCTGGGGATCATGCCGTACGTCACGGCGTCGATCATCCTCCAGCTGCTGACCGTCGTCGTGCCGTCGCTCGAGCGGCTCCAGAAAGAGGGCGAGGCCGGCTACGCGAAGATCAACCAGTACACGCGCTACCTCACGATCGTGCTCGCGGCGTTCCAGTCGCTCGGCTACGCATACCTCTTCAAGCGGCAGAACGCGCTCGAGGCGAACTCCGGCCGCGTGGTGCTCATCGTGATCACGCTCACTGCGGGCACCGCACTGCTCATGTGGATGGGCGAGCTGATCACGAAGCGCGGGGTCGGCAACGGCATCTCGATCATCATTTTCTGCTCGATCATCGCGGACGCTCCGACGACGATCCGCGCGTGGGTGGACGGCGGCCCGACCACGAAGCTGTTCTTCCCGATCGTGTTCCTCGCGGTCACCGTGGCCGTCGTCTTCATCCAGGAAGGCCAGCGGAAGATTCCCGTGCAGTACGCGCGGCGCGTCGTCGGACGGCGCGTCACGTCGGGCGGCTCGACCTACATGCCGCTGCGCGTGAACATGGCGGGCGTCATCCCGATCATCTTCGCGGCGGCGGTGCTCGCCTTCCCGCCGACGATCGCGCAGTTCTTCCCGCAGACGCAGGGCTTCATCAACGACTGGTTCAGCCCGACGGACGTCGGCTTCCTCATGTTCGAAGCCTTCTTGATCATCCTCTTCACGTACTTCTATACGGCAGTCCAGTTCAACCCGATCGACCAGGCCGACAACCTGCGCAAGCACGGCGGGTACATCCCCGGCATCCGGCCGGGCCCACCGACGGCGCAGTACCTCGACCGCGTGCTGACGCGTCTGACGCTGCCCGGTTCGATCTACCTCGCGCTCGTGGCCGTCTTGCCGACGTTTCTCATCCAGTTCTTCGACTTCTCGTCGGCGTCGCAGAACTTCCTCGGCGGCACGTCGCTGCTGATCATGGTCGGTGTCGCGCTCGACACGATGCGCCAGATGGAGTCGCAGATGATGATGCGCTCCTACGAAGGCTTCTTGAAGTAGCGGGTTGTCGCTCAACATCCTGATCCTCGGGCCGCAGGGGTCCGGCAAGGGCACGCAGGCCGCCCGCATCGCCGCTGAGTACGGCGTTCCGCACGTGGCCACGGGCGAGATGTTCCGCGCGGCGATCGCGGCAGGAACGCCCCTCGGCAAGGAGGTCGAGCCGATCCTCGCGTCGGGCGCCCTCGTGCCTGACGAGCTGACGATCGGCCTCATTCGCGAGCGGCTCTCGGAGGACGACGCGGAGCGCGGGTTCGTGCTGGACGGCTTTCCGCGCAATGCGGCCCAGGCAGAGGCACTCGACGACCTGCTCGACGAGCTCGACCGGCCGCTCGACGTCGTGCTCGACCTCCACGTCTCGGACGAGGTTTGCATGGAGAGGCTCATGGGCCGGGTCCAGCAGGAGGGCCGCACGGACGACAGCCCGGAGGCGATCGCGAAGCGCCTCGAGATCTTCCACCGCGAGACGCAGCCGCTGATCGGCTACTACCTGCCTCGCGGCATCGTCGTCGGCGTCCACGGCGACCGCTCGCGCGACGAGGTGTGGGGAGAGATCGTCGAGGCGCTGGAGCGGGTCGCGGAGAGGGCGCGAAGCGGCCTGTCCGCGCAGCGGACGGGTGGAGGGGGTTCGGGGGAACCGGGAGGTTCCCCCGACTACACGAGATGATCATCCGCAAGTCGCCTGCGGAGATCGAGGTCATGGCAGCCGCCGGCGAGATCGTCGCGGCAGCGCTTACGCTGCTCGGTGAGAGCATCCGTCCCGGCGCGACGACGGGCGAGCTCGACGCGATTGCCGAGGAGTTCATCCTCTCTCGCGGCGGCGAGCCGACCTTCAAGGGCTACCGCGGCTATCCCGCTGCAACATGTCTCTCCCCGAACGACATGGTCGTCCATGGCATCCCGGGCGATTACGTGCTGGAGGAGGGCGACATCCTGTCGGCGGACGTCGGCGTCACGCTCGAGGGCTTCGTCGCCGACTCGGCGTACACGTTCGCTGTGGGAGAGATTCCCGACGACACGGAACGGTTGCTGGAGACGTGCAAGGCGGCGCTCGATGCGGCCGTCGAGCAGTGCCGCGAGGGCAATCGCCTCTCCGACGTCTCGCACGCCGTCCAGGAAGTGGCCGAAGGGGCCGGGTTCTCGGTCGTCCGCGAGCTCTCGGGACACGGCATCGGCCGCTCGATGCACGAGGACCCGCAGATCCTCAACTTCGGCGAGCCGGGCCGCGGCCCCGTGCTCGGGGAGGGCATGACGCTCGCGATCGAGCCGATGATCACGATGGGCGGCCCCGAGATCGTCGTCCACGACGACCGCTGGTCGATCTCCACGGCCGACGCCTCGCTCGCGGCGCACTTCGAGCACACGGTGGCGGTCACCGCAGAGAGGCCTAAAGTCCTGACTGCGACAGGGGTTTTGCTACGATGAGGCCACCTGCGGCGCAGCCGTGCTGCGCCGTGTCTTTGTCATGAAAGTACGCCCTTCCGTCAAGCCGATGTGTGAGCGCTGCCGCGTGGTCAAGCGGCATGGCCGCGTGTTCGTCATCTGCACGAACCCCCGTCACAAGCAGCGGCAAGGCTAGGAGAACCGCCTTATGGCACGCATCGCCGGAGTCAACCTCCCCAACCAGAAGCGCCTCGCCGTCGGGCTGACGTACATCTACGGCATCGGGCCCGCGACAGCGCTGAAGGTCTGCGCCGACCTTGGCCTCTCGCCGGACACGAAGGTGAAGGACCTCACCGACGCCGAGACGACGAAGCTCCAGCGGCACATCGACTCGAGCCTTCAGGTCGAGGGTGACTTGCGGCGCGACCGGTCGCAGTCGGTGAAGCGGCTCCAGGAGATCGGCGCGTATCGGGGCATCCGCCACCGCCGCGGTCTCCCGGTCAACGGCCAGCGGACGAAGACGAACGCGCGCACGCGCAAGGGCCCGGCCAAGACCGTCGGCCGCAAGAAGAAGGCGACGTAGTGGCGCCCCCACGCAAGGCAGCGAAGGGCCGCGGTCGTCGGCGGGTCAAGAAGAACATCGCCATTGGCCAGGCGCACATCAAGTCGTCCTTCAACAACACGATCGTCGCGCTCACCGACAAGGAGGGCAACGTCATCGTCTGGGAGTCGGCCGGCTCGGCAGGCTTCAAGGGCTCGCGGAAGTCGACGCCGTTCGCGGCGCAGGTGACCGCGGACGCGGCCGCCCGCAAGGGCATGGAGCACGGCCTCCAGAAGGTCGAGGTCTTCGTGAACGGCCCCGGCTCGGGCCGTGAGACGGCAATCCGCTCGCTCCAGGCCGCAGGGCTCGAGATCCTCGGCGTCCGCGACGTGACGCCCCAGGCGCACAACGGCGTACGCCCGAAGAAGAGGAAGCGCAACTGATGGCCCGCTACACGGGACCCAGCTGCAAGCTCTGCCGCCGCGAGGGCATGAAGCTCTTCCTCAAGGGGGAGCGCTGCCTCACCGAGAAGTGCGCGATCGAGCGTCGCTCGTATCCGCCGGGTGAGCACGGCCGCGGCCGCATCAAGCAGTCGCAGTACCTACTCCAGCTGCGCGAGAAGCAGAAGGCGCGCCGCTACTACGGCCTGCTCGAGCGCCAGTTCCGTAACTACTACGAAAAGGCCGCCCGCGGCTCGGGCGTCAGCGGCGAGAACCTCCTCCGCCTGCTCGAGACGCGGCTGGACAACGTCATCTACCGCCTGGGCTTCGCGGCTTCGCGTTCCCAGGCCAGGCAGCTCGTGCGCCACGGCCACTTCCAGGTCAACGGCCGGCGCGTGAACATCCCGAGCTACCAGGTCAAGCCCAACGACATCGTCATGCTCAAGACGGGTAGCCCGGCCGAGCAGGTCGTTCGCGATGCGACCGACCTCACCGCGTCCGTGGCGTCTTGGCTCCAGGCCGACCACGACGGCCTCACCGGCAAGATCCTCAAGCTTCCGGATCGCGAGGACATCGACACGCCGGTCCAGGAGTCGCTCATCGTCGAGCTCTACTCGAAGTAGCGCCCAGCGCGCACAAGGAAGGAAGGAGACACGTGGCCACCCGCACCAGCCTCATGGAGTTCCAGATCCCGCGCATCGTCCACGAAGAGGTCGACGAGGAGCGCGGCATCTTCGCGATCGAGCCGCTCGACCGTGGCTTCGGCTACACGTTCGGCAACTCGCTGCGCCGCGTGCTGCTCTCGTCGCTCGAGGGCGCAGCAGTCACGTCGGTCAAGCTAGAGGGCGTCGCCCACGAGTTCACGACGCTGCCGGGCGTGCGAGAGGACGTCACCGACATCCTCCTCAACCTCAAGAACCTCATTTGCCGCCTGCACGGCGAGTCGCCCGAGGTCGAGGTTCGGCTCCAGAAGAAGGGGCCGGGACCGGTGACGGCGGCCGACATCCAGCTGCCGGCCGACCTCGAGATCCTCAACCCGGACCTCGAGATCGCGCACCTCGCCGACAAGGGCAAGCTCGAGCTGACGATGACCGTCGGCCGCGGCCGCGGCTATGTACCCGCTGAGATGAACCGCGGACCGGAGCACACGATCGGCGTCATTCCCATCGACTCGATCTTCTCACCCGTGCGCCGTGTCTCGTACGACGTCGAGGCGGCTCGTGTCGGTCAGCGAACCGACTACGACAAGCTCGTCCTGGACGTGACGACGGACGGCTCGATCGACCCGCGCGAGGCGATCGCGCAGGGCGCCGAGATTCTCATCCGGCAGCTCGCGATCTTCACCGACATCGAGAGCATCGAAGGGTTCGGCGACGCGCCTGCCGAGGCCGCCGCCGAGCCGTCGCTCGCGCATGGCATGGAGAACTTCCCGATCGAGGAGCTCGAGCTCGGTGTCCGCTCGTACAACTGCTTGAAGCGCGTCGGCATCGAGACGATCGGCGACCTCGTCACGAAGACCGAGGTCGAGCTGGCGGCGATCCCGAACTTCGGTCGCAAGTCGATCGAGGAAGTCAAGGAGACGCTCGCCGGGCACGGGCTGACGCTGAGAGGGGAAGAGCCACTCGCATGAGGCACCAGCGGGCCGGCAAGAAGCTTGGGCGCGATGCGCCCCATCGCAAGGCGCTCTACGCGAACCTCACCGGCTCGCTGATCGTCCATGGCCGCGTGAAGACGACGGTCGCGAAGGCGAAGGCCGTCCGGCCCGTGGCTGAGAAGATGATCACGCTCGGCCGGCGCGGCGACATCCATGCCCGCCGGCAGGCGCTTGCCTACCTGCGCTCGCAGGAGGTCGTCCACCAACTCTTCTCCGAGGTCGCCCCGCGTTTCACAGACCGGCCGGGTGGCTACACGCGGATCGTGAAGGTCGGGCCGCGCCCGGGCGACTCCGCGCCGATGGCGTACCTCGAATTCGTCGACCACGTGCCGCGGGCGCCCGTTGCTCGCGTGGCAGCTCCGCGCGAGGAAGAGCCGGTCACGGCCGAAGCAGCTTCCTAGCGTCTCAAGGGGCGGGGCCGCGTGAGGCTCGAGCTCACGCTCGAGTACGACGGGACTGGCTTTCACGGCTGGGCGGCGCAGCCCGGGCTGCGCACTGTCGAGGCCGTCGTCGGCGACGCGCTGCGATCGCTCTTCTCGGTCGCGGAGAACGTTGCCGTTGCGGGTCGCACGGACAGGGGGGTGCACGCCCTCGGCAACGTCGTCAGCGCGGACGTGGGCGGAGGCCCGCCCATCGAGCGTGTGGCCGAAGCGCTGAACACGCTGCTGCCCGACGACGTGGCGGCCGTGGCGGCGGAGGAGGCTCCGCCTGACTTCCACGCGCGCCACTCCGCCCGCTCGCGCAGCTATCGCTACCGCATCTACCGTCGTCGGGAGCGGTCACCGCTCGAGGTGCGCCGAAGCTGGTGGTACCCGCGCCGGGTCAATCTCGACGCGCTCGCCGCCTCCGCCGATCTCTTGCACGGAGAGCACGACTTCCGCGCGTTCACCCCCTCCGACACGCGGCACGACGTCTTCCTGCGAACTGTTCTCTCGGCGTCCTGGCACGAGCGAGGCGAACACCTCGACCTCGAGATCACCGCAGACTCGTTCCTTCGCCACATGGTGCGGACGCTCGTCGGCACGATGCTCGACCGGCAGCCCGATGACATCGCGCGGCTGCTGGAGGGTCGCGTGCGGTCGGAAGCAGGGCAGACGGCGCCGCCCTGGGGCCTCTACCTCGTGCGCGTCGAGTACTAGCCGGCTGCATACGATCAGGCGGTGCGCTTTCCCGTCTGCCTCTTCGACCTCGACGGCACGCTCATCGACTCGGGGCCGATGATCATCGCGTCGATGAAGCACGCAGCGAGGACGGTCCTCGGGCGTGACGTACCCGACGAGGTGCTCGCCGCCGCCGTCGGTGGGCCTGGGCTCGTCGCCCAGATGCGGGCGCTCGATCCTGACCGCGTCGACGACCTCGTGGCGACGTACCGCCGCCACAACGAGCCTCTCCACGAGGAGCTCGAAGCGTTCTGGGAGGTCGTCGAGGTGCTGCCCCGCCTGCGGGCGGAGGGACGGCGCCTGGGGATCGTCACGGCGAAGCGCCGCGAGACCGTGCAGCTGGCATTCGACCGGCTCCCCGGCCTCGAGGAGAACTTCGAGGTCGTCATCGGCGCCGAGGACACGGAGCGCCACAAGCCGGATCCCGATCCGATTCTAGAGGCGCTCGCGCGCATGGCCGCGTCTCCCCAGGACGCCGCGTA
>JBOGZW010000053.1:0-9764 GCA_050697575.1 Gaiellaceae bacterium
GTCAGGATCCATCGGAGTCGGGGGGCTCGTGCCGGATCTCGACCTCGTAGCCGTCCGGATCGGCGAAATAGACGAACGGCTCGCCGGGGCCGAGCTCCCCATGCCGCAAGAGCGTGCCGCCCGCAGCTTCGACGGCGCTCGCGGCAGCATCGATGTCCTCCGGGCGCACGAGCCGGAAGCCGAAGTGGGCGATGCCTCCCTGGTTCCCCGCAGCCCGCGGAACGAATCCGTCACCGTGGTACACGACGACCGCCCCGACCACGTGTCCGTAGAACCGCGCCGAGCGATCCGGATCGCGCACGGCGAGCACGACATGTGTCAGCCCGTACGGCTCGGCGGCCCTCATCCTTCGGTCGAGAATTGACGCGGTCTGGTGCGACCGCGGCTATCCCTTCGCCGGCAGCGAGCGGGCGTAGGTGGCGCCGCGTTCGACCCACTGGCCCAGCTCGCTGTCGCTGCCGAGATCTTCCGCGCCGACTCGAAGCCACCTCTGCATCTGCCGCCCGCGCATCTCCATGAAGCCGGCGTTCGTCGTTGCGACGAGCGAGTCGGACTCCGCCGGGTCGACACGCACCAACAGCCCACCCTGGCCGCTTGCCGCCACGGCCATGTTGCCGCCGATGAGAAAGGCGAGTCCACCGAACATCTTCTTCTCCGTCAGATCGCGATCGTCCCCGAGCAGGTTGCGGATGCGATCCGCGAGCTCCTCGTCGTAGGCCATGGCGCCGATGGTACGGCAGGCCGACATGGACGTGCCAAGATCAGCCAGCCGAGGTCAGTGGAGTTCCGGCGCATGAAGGACGCCCAGGCGGCGTTCCGTCAGGCTGCGACGGATGCCGGCCGGCGGCCCTCGTCAACTGAGAAGACCCGAGCGAGATCCTCGCACGCGAGAAGGAAGCGCGAGATCGAGCCGCCTTGATGACTACTGGGGAGCCGCTACGTCGTTTCGCCGAGTCGGCCGCCCAAAGCGGCGGCAGCGTTGAGTAGGTAGTCCGCACGAGCGTCCACTTCCGGAAGCGGAGTCCGAACCGGCTCCTCCTTGCACCTCGTTGGCCACTCCACATCAACTGACATGCTTCTCGAAGATGAGGGAGGCATCGAGAGCTGCCACACCCGCCCAGGTCGATGAGTGGGAAGGACTCGCCGACCATGCCGAACGAGGATCGCCGTGGTTGAGGCCGGGTTGGATTCTCGCGTGGTGGCGCGCATTCGGACGGGGCACTCTCGAAATCGCGAGCCTTCGCCGGGACGGCCGTCTCGCGGCACTCATTCCACTCGAGCGCCGCGGAGGCGTCCTCGCCGCGACGGCCACCTACCACACACCGTCCTTCGACATCCTCGCTGCCGACGATCGCGCCGCCCGCGACATCGCAGATGAGCTCGTCGCACGTCAGCCGCGGCGCCTCGGGCTCGCGTTCGTGTCGGCCGAGACATTGTCGTCCTCGCGGCTCCGCGCGCTTGCGAGAGCGCGCGGCTACCGCATCGTCGAGCGCACGATTGAATCGTCGCCTTACGTCGACACCGAGGGCGACTGGGACACGTATTTGAGCGGCCTCGACGGACAGATGCTGCGCGAGCTTCGCCGTCGCCGAAGGAAGCTCGAAAGCCAGGCTCGCTCGAGCTCGTGATCGAGGACGGCACCGATCGCCTGAACGAGCTGCTCGACCATGGTTTTCGCGTCGAGGCTGCCGCCTGGAAGGGGCGGGCAGGCACGGCAATCGTCTCCAGCCCTAAGACCGAACGCTTCTATCGCGACGTCGGTTGCTGGGCAGCGCAGCGAGGGTCGCTCCGCCTTGCCTTCTTGAACCTCGACGGGCGTCCGCTCGCCTTTGACTTCGCGGTCGAGGAGGGCGCGCGCCACTACCTGCTCAAGACCGGCTATGACCCGTCGTACCGAGCGCTCGCACCAGCGATGCTCCTACGCTACGAGATGCTCGGCAGGGCGTTCGAGCTTCGGTTGCGCAGCTACGAATTCGGCGGCGCCGCCGAGCCTTGGAAGCTGCAGTGGAGCACCGGGCTGCGAGAACGGCTTCGCTTGCAGGCGTTTGCTGGCACCCCGTCAGGACTCGTGGATTGGGCGGCCTGGACGTACGGTCGGTCGATGGCGAAGAGAGTGCTCGCGCTCGCGCGCCGCGGCGGCTAGGACGACGAGCGCTTCGGGGCGGATCAGCCTATAGTCGCGCGCCGATGGCGGACCGAAGCGGCCGGATAGTGCGCGCGCTGCGTCCGGCGGCGAGCGCGGCGCGGCCGGCCCAGGTGCCGGCGAGCGCCACGGTCTCGAGCCCAGGGTCCTCGCTGGCGAAACGTTGCTTGTAGTCCTCGCCGCCTCGCAGGAAGCGGTACTCCTTCACTCCGTCCTGCAGCGCTTCCTTGATCGTGTGCATGAGTAGCAGCGAGCCGACGGAGCTCTGGATCGACGGGTCGCGGCCCGACTGCAGATGACACTCGAACCCCTCGAAGCGAAAGCCGTACCAGGCCGCGGCGGGACGATCGTCGAGTTCGAGCAGCCAGAGCCGTAGCCAACCAAGTTCGAGCGCGCGGGCCGCGATTTCGCGGTGGAACGGCTCGTGCTCGAGAAATGCGCTGCCTTGCGGCCAACGCGAAGCGTGGAGGGCGAAAAGCGCGTCGAGGTCGGCCGCCAGCCGGCCTGCGTCGTCGCTCAGTCGGTAACGCAGCCCTCGCTCGCGGATGAGTTTGCGCTCCTGCCACGCAATTTTCTTCCGGAAGTGGGAGCTAAGTGAGGCGTGATACTCCTCCCAGTCTCCGGTGAAGCGGATGAGCGGAGACCCCTCGCGGGCCAAGACGGCGCCACCGAGGAGCGAGCTCCAGCCTTCGTCCGCGGGCAGGTGCTCGGCGAGCAAGACATCGCAGCCCGTCCGCGCCGCGGCCTGACGAAGCGCGCGTGCCGCCGCTGTTCGGTCGGCTGGATCGCACACGGGTCCGAGCTCGTCGGCCGTGCCATGACCGAGGAAACGATCGATCCGGAGCCGACCGTCGCGCCAGCGGTAGAGGGGCAGTAGCGCGAAGCGCTCGCCGCCGGGTCGACGGACCGCGACGATCGACGGTCGGCCCCGCCCGTAGCGTCGCCACCAGTGGGACGCCCACTCCCACGTCGCGAAGACGTTTCCGGTCGCCGCGCCGAGCCTGCGCCAGTCCTCGGCCGCGTCGTTGAGATCGTCGATCCACTCGAGCTCGTGCCGGCTCGTCTTACGGTGCCCAGAGGCTGCGGCCACGCGCTCGACGTCGGCCGGCCGCAGCTCCTGATGGACCGGGAGGCCGACGGTGCCCGCACGGCGTGCCTGCGCAGCCGGAAACCGTTCCGCGGGGAGGATCGGATGCGGCACCGACCAGAGGTCGAGCGCCCGCACGCCCGCCCGCGCGAGCCGGTCGAGCAGTTCCCGCTTGTTCCCGGTGGCGACCGGAAAGGCAAAAGGAGAGCTACCCCTGGGCAGGCGCTCGAACGGGGGCGGGACGACAGCGTGAAGCTCCTCGAGAAGCAGTCTGTAGTGCGCGCGCCGTCGAGCCGCCACATCCTCGGGGACGCGCGCGGCGAGCGAGCGGCTCGCGGGCAGCGGTCCTCCAGGGGAGCCGAGCGCGAAGTCCTGCTCAGGGGAGTACGCACCGTCCCGCGTAAGCACGTTCAGGGCGGCGCTCGCGAGCTTCGAGCGACTGGCGAGCCAGAGTGCGTGCTGCCGGACAAGCTCAGCCGCTCCGGCTCGGCCCGCACGGCCCGCGTGTGGCGCCGACCCAGTCCGCACGAGGAGCGCCGCACCGTCTGGGAGCCCGAACGTCTTGTAGAGGCAGAAGATCGCGAGATCGCCGAGTGAGCCGACCGGACGGCCGCGGTCGAAGGTGAGCCATGCCTGCGCCGCGTCCTCGAGCAGCAGAAGCCCGTGCTCGTCGCAGAAGCGACGCCAGCGCATCGAGTCCTGCGGGAAGCCGAGGTAGTGAACGAGATAGAGCGCACGGGTGTTTGCCGTCATGAGCTGCTCGAGCTCGTGCTGGTCGGGCTCCAGGGTCTCGGTCGCCTCGTAGAACTGCGGCTCGAGCCCCGCCCGGACCAGAGCCTCGATCTCCGAGCCGTGGTGGTAGGCGGGGGCGAGCACAGCCTCTCCTGGTGCAAGGCCGAGCGCCTGTACACCGAGGAAGAGGCCGTGCCGAGCCCGAGCGAGAAGCACCACGCCGGGCTCGCCGAGCGGGAACGGCACGACTCCAGACGCTCGGCGGAAGTAGCACCAGGGCGGAAGCGGCGGCCAAACGTCGAGGCGGACGCTCATCTCGGGTCCGCACCCGGCCCGGCCGATGCTCGGCACCCGCGCCTCATGGCCGGTGCGCGTCGGGTCTGCTGTCCGGATGCCCGCGCCGAAGCAGCCTCCACCACGGCGTGGACCGCAGCCGTATCACGAGCGGAGATACCTTGACGCGGAACCTGATCGGCCCGTCATGACGAAAGATCCCGATCCGCGGCCAAGCAAGTGGCGAGGCCGGCGCAAACGAATCGGTCAATGTGCATGCTGCCTCGAAGCCTGCGGCGGCAGCGGCGCGTTCGACGCGGCCGTCTGCTTCGCCGTAGGGATAGGCGAGCGAGCGACAAGGGACCCCGAGCTCACGCTCGATGACGCTGCGCGAACCAACCAGCTCCTCGCCGAGCTGCTCGTCGCCGATGCAGATGAGATGCGGGTGCGTGGCCGTGTGCGACCCAATCTCCCAGCCGGCATCTCGCAGCATCCGGAGCTGATCCCACGTCATCGGCACAAGTTCATGCTCGTACGCGCTGCCAAGCCAACAGTCGGTACCCGACCAAGCGGCAACTTCCGCACCGACGAAACCGGTCGGGACGAATACCGTCCCGCGCACTCCGAGCGACTCGAGAATTGGAAAAGCATCTTCGACCACAGACCTGTACCCGTCATCGAAGGTGACGACGACTGTCTTCCCGGCCGGCGGGCTGAGCACTGCCTCGGCGAAGGATGCAGGGCGGTAGCCATGGTCGAGCAGGAGGCGAAGTTGCCGCTCGAGCGAGTGGGGCCCGACGGCACCCGACCACGCATCGCTGATCCCGTGGTAGCAGAGGACGATCATGGGTGCCGTCCGAAGCCAGCCCAGGCGACTAGCGTTCGGCGTCGACTGCACGAAGCAACGTGTCGGCGACGAATCCGACGTCCTCATCCGCGAGGTGCGCGTAGAGCGGAAGCGTGAGAATGCGATCTACGAGCGAATCGGTCACAGGCAACTCGCGGTCATTGTCGCTATAAGCGGTGAAGCGGTGGATCGGCGGGTAGTGAACGCTGGTCTCGACTCCCTGGGCGGCCAATTGCTCGCGCACGCGGACGCGTTCCGTGCCCGGAGGCAGGAGCGCAACTGCTAAGTGGTGCGCCGAGTGTCGCTCGGCGTCGTCCGCCGCGAAAGGAAGGGAAATCCCGCGTTTGCCATCGAGGGCCTCTCGGTAGCGAGCGACGATCCTGGCGCGGGAGTCGTTTTCTCCGGCGAGCCGGCCGAGCTGGACGATGCCGATTGCGGCCCGAAGCTCGTCCAGCCGATAGTTGAGACCCGCCGCGACAACGTCGTAGCTCGAAGCGTGGCCCCGGTGACGCTCCCAAGTGGTCGTCGTCATTCCGTGCGAGCGGAGCAGACGGACGCGGTCGGCGAGGGCGTCGTCGTCGGTGACGAGCATCCCGCCCTCACCGACCGGCAGGTTCTTGTTCGAGAAGAAGCTGAAGCACCCCATGTGCCCGAGAGTGCCGCAGGCGCGTCCACCGAGAAGGGCCCCTGGGGCGTGCGCGCAATCCTCGATCACCAGCAGACGGTGACGTTCTGCGAACGCGAGCACAGCGTCCACGTCGCACGGAAAGCCACCGTAGTGCACGACGATCACCGCCCGCGTAGCGGGGGTGACCGCAGCTTCGGCGTCCGCGGGGTCGAGGTTCAAGTCGTCCGGGCCGGCGACGTCGCAAAAGACGGGACGGGCACCCGTGACGGCAACGGTGTTCGCGGCGGCGACAAACGTCAGGGAGGGTACGACGACCTCGTCGCCGGGGCCGCAGCCGGCGGCGAGAACTGCCAGATGAAGCGCCGCAGTCCCGCTCGACACTGCAAGCGCGTGCTTCGCACCGACAAAGGCGGCGAAGGACCGCTCGAACTCGGCGACCTTCGCGCCCATGCTCCACCAGCCGGAGGCGAGCGTGGCCTCGCCGGCCTCGAGTAGCTGCTGGTCGACGCGAAGGTCGAAGAGCGGCACGCGGCGCGGTTGCCGGCGCTGCGGCTCGTCTGCGCGCCGCTCCTCGCGACGCGCGCCCGACTTCATTGCTTCCCTCTCCTCAACGCTGGCACACGGCCCGCGCGCCTCGTTAGCGCATTCTTTCCCTCCGGACGCGACATCGCGGTGAGGAACCGCGCAACGCGTTCCGACTCATCCTCGAGTGACCGGCGACGCGCAAGAGCAAGCCCGCGCTCGGCGAGCCGGCGGCGAAGCCCGGCGTCCTCAGCCAGGCAGACGACGGCCGCCGCGAGCGCTTCGGCATCCCTCGGCGGGACGAGCAGTCCGGCGCGTCCGTGCTCGAGCGCGGACGGGATGCCGCCGACCGAGGACGCGACGACGGGCGTGCCGCAGGCGAGGGCTTCGACGATCGACTGAGGAACGCCCTCGGTCAGCGACACGTGCACCAATGCGTGAGCGCCGCGGTAGAACGCGAGCAGCTTGGGACCGAACGGAACGTAGCCGCAAAGCTCGACTCGGTCACCCAGATCGAGCTCGGCAATCCGGGCTCGGACAGCGGCCTCCATGGGCCCGCGCCCAAGCCAGACAAGTCGAAAGCGGCCGGGATATGCGGCCTCCAGTCGGCCGAGTAGATCGACGGTCAGAAGGGGATCCTTCTCGACGTCGAGCCGCCCGACGGTGAGCAACGTGATCTCGCCGCTCCAATCACGTTCGAGCACGCTCTCTGCGATCTCGTGTTTCCGCACAAGCCCGACGGTCATGTCGTGCACGCGGGGGCCGTAGGCTCGTGCCAGCTCAGCTCCGGTAACCGTGACGGGAAGCCGCCGCGCGAGCCGGCGCCAGATTCGATCGAGTCCCCAGGCAACGGCAAGTGCTGCCGACGCGCGACGAGTCCCGAGCCGCGCGCGGAAGTACTGGAAGCTGTCCTGGCGGACGCCGAGCACGACCCGGCGGCGGCGCGCGACGGCCAGCGTAGCCAATGCCATCGCGAATGGGTTCGGGCCGAAGACCCAGATGATGTCGACACCCTCTAGGCCGCGCCAGAACTCGCGCACTGTTCCCGGGGTGGCACGTGCGATCTGACGGAAGCTGTGCAAGTCGCGGTAAAAGGGAAGTGCGACCAGGTCGGTCGAGACCGGGAGCCGGTGCTCGCCGCGGCCGCCGTCGAGCGCCCGCCCGAACAGCAGCGTCGCTGCGAAACGGTGTCCGACCTCGGAGGCGAAGAGGAAGAACGCACAATCCGTCGAGAGACCCTGGTCACCGACCTCGTGCCCGACGTAGAGCACGTCGTCGACGTAAATCCCGAGACGTTCGGAAAACGCAGCCGGCGCCTGCCGCGCCGCGCCTGGGTCATCCGCTCCGCAGGCGGGGCGAACTGCGCGCCGTCGTGCGCCCGCCATAACTTCGTCCTCTGTGCTCCTCATCAGGCCCTGCGAACGTCGTAGGACGGGCTCCGCGGCGCGTTCCCGCCGTCCAGTCTGGCACGCGGCACGGTGCGCTTTACGAGACCTGCCAGCCCGCGGAGCAGACCGGTGCCGTAGCCGGTGTGCAGCACCGGGAAAGCGACCACGACGTTGGGCAGCAGTCGCAAAGACTCGCGCCGGCGGGCGATCGCGCGGAGTCCAAAGCCCAGGGCGCAACCGCTGTAAGCGGTGAGCTCGGCCAGGAGTACCGCGCGCGCTCGACGCGAGCGAATCGAGACGGGCGCAAGCACGGCAAGCGAGCCGACGAAGGCGAGCGGGACGACGCTTCGCACGGTGATCGGTCGCCCGTGCTTCCTCATCAGGTCGACTTTGCCTTGTCCGTAGCCACTGTATTGCCGAAATAGCTCGGCGACCGACCCCTTCGGCGTATAGAAGACGTTGATCCGTGAGTCGAGGATCACCTGCCCGCCTGCGCGGCGGATCCGGAAGTTGAGGTCCTCGTCCTCGTTGCGGGGCAGCGCCTCGTCGAACAGCCCAACGCGGTCGAACACGTCGCGGCGAAACACGCCGCAGTAGACGGTGTCGACCTCGACGCGTCCCGCTGCGCTCCCCATCCGCGTCCATCCGGTCCCCCCGAACGGGCTGTCCGTGGCACAGCCGACAGCGCGTTCGGTTCGGGTTCGTCCGACCGGAATCGTACGGCCGCCCACGTTCCACGCGCCCGTTTCCTCGGCCGCGGCGATACAACGCGCCACGTAATCCGGCGCAAAGCGGGCACGGCAGTCCATGCGGACGATGAGCTCGCCCCGGGCCCGGCGGACACAGGCATTGAGGGCGTGTGGAATCAGACGGTCTGGATTCTCGATCACCGTCAGCGCCAACTCGTGCCTGGCAGCCGCTGCGCGCAGTCGTTCAACCGAGCGATCGGTCGAGCCGCCGTCGGCGACGAGGAGCTCGAGATCACCGGTGAAGGTCTGCGCTGCGATGTCTGCCAGGAGCCCTTCGATCTGCGCCTCCTCGTTCAGCATCGGCACGATGATCGAGACCCGCGCGATGCCGGCGACCGTGCCCCGCGCTGAGTCGCGTGACGGTGTACCGTCGTCGACGCTTGTCGGGCGTTCCTCCACGTTCCTCACCGGCGTGTCGTACGGGTGTCACGCGGCAGATCTGGGTCGCCGCTTGCAGCCGCGGCCACTGCTCGATCGACGACTTCGAGTACGCATCTGAAGTGGTCGACCGGACGAAAGCGGCTGCGGGCGACCGCGCGCGCCCGGGCGGCGATCCTTGCAACGTCGGCCTCGTGCGACGAATCGAGCGCCCAGCTGAGCGCGGAGGCGAGGCCGTCCTCGTCTCCGGCGGGAACGATCAGCCCAGTCGAGCCGTGCTCGATGTAGTCGCGTGCGCCTGGGCTGTCGGTCGTGATGACGAGCTTGCCCAGAGCCATCGCATTGAGATACGTCTGCTGGCCGGCGCTGCGCTCGATGCCGGCTCGGAGCGGGACGACCACAACGCGCGCGTGACGCATGAGCTCGATGAACGTCGCGTGGGGCACCGCCCGCGCGGAAACGTTCGGAGGAAGGGCGCCCGACTCGGCAGGCAGCTGCTGGACGGCAAGGGTCACTTCGACGGGTAGCTTCCTTGCGGCTGCCAGCAGCGGGCGGAAGTCGCGCATTGAATCACCGCCGGAAAAGACGCCCCCGGTCGTCGAGGTACGCGCGGCGAGTGCGTCTTCGGTCAGCGTGTAGCAGAAGGGCGTGAAGACCACTCGCGAGGGATCGACTCCCCAGGTGCGTGGAAAGAGCTCGACTTCGTCGGTCGAGAGCACACAGTAAGTCGGTCGAGCAGCGTCGATCGCCCTGATACCGACGCGCCCCGCGAGTCGGTCCAGCCACCAGCTGCCGCGCTGCCACGTGCAGTCGCTGATGATGATTGGCCCGACGCCCCGGAGCGGGCCGAGAAGTATCGCGGCGAACTGGTCGAGTCGGCCTGAACCGTTCAACAGGACGGCTTCGTGCGTCGGGGCCTCCCGCCGCAGCCGTCTGAGGAGGCCTGCTCGCGAGAAACGAGACCGGTCGACGACATGGACGCCGGAAGCGGACCAGTCGAGACCTTGAAGCGCGGGG
>JBOGZW010000054.1:0-9688 GCA_050697575.1 Gaiellaceae bacterium
TACTCGACCCACAGGGGTCGGACATCCGGCAGGCCGCAGAGACCTCCCGGCGCAGCAGGAGAGGCCTGGCCGAGGCCCAAAGCCGCGCCCAGCGCGATGACGACGACGGCGATCTTCATCACGGCGCGAAAGGGTAGCTAGGTAACCAGCGGGAGGCCATGGGCCTCCCGCTGCGGTGCGTTCTTACTTCTCGTCCTCTGGCTCGGGCTTGCCGTCGCCGTCCCCGACCTCGACGTCGAGGTCGATGCCGAGCGAGGCGAGGTCGATGCCCGTCCCGCCGTCCGACTCGATCTCCTCGAGGGCGGCGAGCACGGCCTCACGCTCGTACATCTCCTTCGGCACCTTCGCCGATGGGCCAATGCCGATCGTGCGGTAACGCTTGAGGCCGGTCGCAGCCGGGATGAGCTTCCCGATGATGACGTTCTCCTTCAGCCCCAGCAGGCGGTCGACCTTGCCCTCGATAGCCGCGTCTGTGAGCACCTTCGTCGTCTCCTGGAAGGAGGCAGCGGAGAGGAACGACTCGGTGGCGAGCGAGGCCTTCGTGATGCCGAGGATGATCGGCTCGTACGCGGCCTGGGCGCCCTTCTCCTTCTTCACCCGGGCGTTCTCGCGCTCGAGCGCGACGCGGTCGACCATCTGGCCGGGCAGGAGGTCCGCGTCGCCTGAGGTGACGACCCGCACCTTCTTCAGCATCTGGCGGACGATCAGCTCGATGTGCTTGTCGTGGATATCGACGCCCTGCGACTTGTAGACCTTCTGCACCTCGCCGACGAGGTAGACCTCGGTCGGCGTGGAGCCCTTGCCCGACCGCGCGTGAAGCTCCAGGAGCTCCACGGGCGAGAGTGAGCCCTCGTTCAGTGGATCGCCGGGCTCGACGCGCTGGCCGTTCTCGACGAGCAGACGCGTGCGCCGCGGCAGCTGGTACTCCTCGGGCTCGGGCGTCTCGCCCTTGCCGTCTCCGTCGGGCTGGATGAGCACCTTCGGGCCACGCTCGGAGCGCTCGATCTGCACGGTCCCCGCCGTCTCGGCGAGGCGTGCCTCACCGCGGGGCGTACGAGCCTCGAAGATCTCCTGGACTCGCGGGAGGCCGTGCGTGATGTCGGCGCCGGCCACTCCGCCCGTGTGGAACGTCCGCATGGTCAGCTGGGTGCCGGGCTCGCCGATCGACTGCGCGGCCATGATCCCAACCGCATCGCCGACCTCTGCCGGCTCACCCGTGCCGAGGAACGTGCCGTAGCACGTGCGGCATACGCCGAAGTCGCTCTTGCACTTGAGCACGGAGCGCACGGGAAGCTCCATCTCCCTCGCGAACTCGCCGAGCTCCTCGATGATCTCGCGCATCCGCGCGCTCGTGACCTCCTCGCCCTTCCCCGCGAGCTTCGTCTTGCCGGGCTTTCCGTCCTTGAGCGGCTTGTACACGTCCGCCGCGAGCACGCGGCCGGCCGCCGAGCGGTTGGGGCCGTCGGGCAGGAAGAGCGGGACGGTGATGAACTCCTTCGTCTTGCAGTCGTCCTCGCGGATGATCACGTCCTGCGCGACGTCGACGAGACGGCGCGTGAGATAGCCGGAGTCGGCGGTGCGAAGCGCGGTGTCGGCGAGACCCTTGCGGGCGCCGTGCGTCGAGATGAAGTACTCGAGCACGGAGAGCCCCTCCATGAAGTTCGCCTTGATCGGCCGCTCGATGATCTCACCCTTCGGGTTCGCCATGAGGCCGCGCATGCCGGCCAGCTGGCGGATCTGCTTGAACGACCCGCGGGCGCCGGAGTTGGCCATCATGAAGATGGGGTTGAGCTCGTAGAGCGTCTTCTCCATCGCGTCAGCGACCGTGTCGGTGGCCTCGGTCCAGATCTCCGTCACCTGCTCGTGCCGCTCACCCTCGGTGATGAGCCCGCGCTCGAAGTGATCGACGACGCCCGCGACACGCTCTTCGTACCCGGCGAGGATCTCCTCCTTCTCGGGAGGGATGACGATGTCGTTCTTCGAGATCGTGATGCCGGCGAGCGTCGCGTTGTGGAAGCCGAGCTCCTTGATCGTGTCGAGCACTGCCGCGAGCACAGCCGAGCCGAACCGCTCGACGAGGTCGGCGATGAAGTCGTCGAGCTCCTTCTTCGCCATCGTCCGGTTCATGAACGGCTGCGTCTCGGCCGCCTTCGGATCGGCGAGGACGTCCGCGATCGAGCGGACGATCTCCTCGTTGAAGACGACTCGGCCCGGTGTCGTGAGGATCAGCTCACCCTGCCGCCGGTACTCGATCGTGTCCTGGAGCTTCACCTGACCCGACTCGAGCGCCTGCTCGACCTCCTCCTCGAGGGCGAACCGCTTCGGCCGCGGGTCGAGCTTCGCCACGTCGAGAGCAGACAGGTCGGCCTGTGTCGAGTACGTGAGGAAGTACAGCCCGAGCACCATGTCCTTCGCAGGCGTCGTCAGCGGGCGCCCATGAGCGGGCGAGAGGATGTTGTTCGAGGACAGCATCTGCACGCGCGCCTCGGCCTGTGCCTCCGCGGAGAGCGGCACGTGCACGGCCATCTGGTCACCGTCGAAGTCGGCGTTGAACGCGTGGCAGACGAGCGGGTGCACCTGGATCGCCTTGCCCTCGACGAGCACAGGCTCGAACGCCTGGATGCCCAGGCGGTGGAGCGTCGGCGCACGGTTCAGCAGCACCGGATGCTCGGCGATGACCTCCTCGAGGATGTCCCAGACCTCGGGCTCCATCGAGTCGACGTACTTCTTCGCCGCCTTGATGTTCTGGACGATCTTCCGCTCGACGAGCCGGCTCATGATGAACGGCTTGAAGAGCTCGAGCGCCATGAGCTTCGGCAGGCCGCACTGGTAGAGCTTGAGGTTCGGCCCGGCCACGATCACCGACCGGCCCGAGTAATCCACGCGCTTGCCGAGGAGGTTTTGCCGGAAGCGGCCCTGCTTGCCCTTGAGCATGTCCGAGAGCGACTTCAGGGCGCGGTTGCCCGGCCCGGTGACAGCCCGGCCGCGGCGGCCGTTGTCGAACAGCGCGTCGACGGCCTCCTGGAGCATGCGCTTCTCGTTGTTGACGATGATCTCGGGCGCACCGAGGTCGAGCAGCCGCTTGAGGCGGTTGTTCCTGTTGATGACGCGTCGGTAGAGGTCGTTGAGGTCGCTCGTGGCGAAACGGCCACCGTCGAGCTGCACCATCGGCCTGAGTTCCGGAGGAATCACCGGCACGGCCTCGAGGACCATCCACTCCGGCTTGTTCTCCGAGCGGACGAACGCATTCACGACCTTCAGCCGCTTGATCGCGCGCTGCTGCTTCTGCCCCTTCGACGTGGCGATGATCTCGCGCAGCGAGGCGGCCTCCGCATCGAGGTCGAGGTCGCGCAGGAGGTCGCGGATCGCCTCCGCCCCCATGCCGCCGCGGAAGTACACACCGAAGCCGTACGGCGAGCCGAAGCGGTCCTTCATCTCGCGGAAGATCTGCTCGTCGTTGACGACCATCTTCGGCTCGAGCTCCTTGAAGAGCTCCCACGTCTGCTCGAGCCGGGTCCGCGCCTCCTCGGTCGCCTCCCGCGCGTCCGCGCGGCGCTGGTCGATGTCGAGGTACATCTCGCGCACCTTCATGAGCCACGCGACGATGGCGTCGAGGTCTTCCTTTGCGAGCTTCCCGTCGGTCCGCAGGCAGAGGTCGTTCGTGAGCTCGCGGAGCTGCTCGTCGTCCGAACCGGGCTCGGCTTGCGTCACGACCTCGCGGAGGAGGCCCTTGCCGAGCTTTCGCGCGGACTCGAGCTTCTTCGTGTCGACGCCTGCGACGAGCGCGGTGTCCTCCTCGTTGAGCTCGCCGCCGTCGAGCAGGCCGTCGAGGACGCGGTTGATGTGCTTCGTGACAGCGCCCTTCTTCGACCCGGTGGCCTTCTTCAGGTCCTTGTGCAGTGGCGCGAGCGCACTCATGATCTCGGCCGACGTCTGAGCGACGTTCTCGAGCTCGCGCGGCTGGAGTCGCCGGTCGTCGCGGATTACGGTCGTGCGGACGAGCTCGCGGATCTTCTTCGCATCCTCGGTCGTGACCTTGGGCGCGATCTCCTTGAACAGCCCGCCGACGAGCCCGCGAACGTCCTCGAGCGTCGGCAGCTCCTGCTCCTCGCCCCAGTTGCCGAGGCCGCGGACCCAGAACTCGTCGTCCTCGTCGAAGCCGCGGTCCGAGCCCTTCGTGAGGTAGTTGCGTCGCCGCGACAGCCGCTGCTCGAGGGCCGCGAGCTGCTCCTCGCGGTCGTCCTCCGCGGCGTCGTACTCGGCACGCACCTTGTCCTCGAGGTCGGCGAGGTCCTTCTGCCTCGTGTCGTTGTCGACGTCCGTGACGATGGAGGCGGCGAAGTAGAGCACCTTCTCCAGCTCACGCGGCGCGATGTCGAGGAGGTAGCCGATCCGCGACGGAACGCCCTTGAAGAACCAGATGTGCGAGACCGGCGCGGCGAGGTCGATGTGGCCCATGCGCTCGCGGCGCACCTTCTGCCGCGTCACCTCGACGCCGCAGCGCTCGCAGATGATGCCCTTGTAGCGGACGCGCTTGTACTTGCCGCAGTAGCACTCCCAGTCCTTCGTGGGACCGAAGATGCGCTCGCAGAACAGGCCGTCGCGCTCGGGCTTGAGCGTGCGGTAGTTGATCGTCTCGGGCTTCGTGACCTCTCCCTGGGACCAGTCACGGATCTGCTTGGCCGATGCCAGCCCGATGCGGATCGCGTCGAATTCGTTGATGTCGATCTGCGTCACGTGAGTTCGCGCCTTTCGCTAGTCCTCGTCATTCCGGTCATTCCTCTGCCGCTTCGACGTCGGCCAGGTCGGCCTCGATCGGCTCGCCCTCAGCAGCCGCGGGCACGTCAGGTACGAGCTCGTCCGTGGGCACGGACATCTCTCCGTCCTCGTCCACGCGCTCGGCGCCCTCCTCGAGCTCCTCGGCGGTCGGCTCGCGTGCGGCGACACGGAGCGACCCCGGCGAGAGATCGATGCCGAGCTCCTCGGCTGCCCGCAGCAGCTCGTCCTCCTCCTCGCGGACGTCCACTTCCGCGCCCTCCTCCGAGAGCACGTGGACGTCGAGCGAGAGCGACTGCATCTCCTTCAGCAGCACCTTGAACGACTCGGGGATCGACGGCTCGGCGATGTTCTCGCCCTTGACGATCGCCTCGTACGCCTTCACGCGGCCGACGGTGTCGTCGGACTTGATCGTGAGCATCTCCTGGAGCGTGTACGCGGCGCCGTAGGCCTCGAGCGCCCAGACCTCCATCTCGCCGAAGCGCTGTCCGCCGAACTGCGCCTTGCCGCCTAGCGGCTGCTGCGTGACGAGCGAATAGGGCCCCGTCGAGCGCGCGTGAATCTTGTCGTCGACGAGGTGGAGCAGCTTGAGGATGTACATGTGGCCGACGGTCACCTTCTGCTCGAAGGGCTCGCCGGTCCGGCCGTCGAAGAGCCGCACCTTCCCCGAGCAGCGTCGGCCGGGCGGCCGCTTGGTGTCGACCTTCATCTTGATCGGCGAGTCCGGGTTCTGCTCGACCCACGCGCAGAGCGCGTCGTCGACGTCCTCGGGCGTCGCACCGTCGAAGACCGGTGAGGCGACCGGCGTCGCGCCGTCGGCCTTCCCGTTCTCGCCGAACACGCCGGCGGCCGCGGCCCAACCCAGGTGCGTCTCGAGGATCTGGCCGATGTTCATCCGGCTGGGAACGCCGAGCGGGTTCAGCACGACGTCCACGGGCGTCCCATCCTCGAGGAACGGCATGTCCTCATCGGAGACGATCTTTGCGATCACGCCCTTGTTGCCGTGGCGGCCTGCGAGCTTGTCGCCCTCGGCGATCTTCCGCTTCTTCGCGACGTAGACGCGGACGAGCTCGTTCACGCCCGGCGACAGGTCGTCGCCGGCCGCGCGCGAGAACGTCTTCACGTCGATCACCTTGCCGCCCTCGCCGTGCGGGACCTTGAGCGACGTGTCGCGGACCTCCTTCGCCTTCTCCTTGAAGATCGCGCGGATGAGCTTCTCCTCCGCCGTCAGCTCGGTCTCGCCCTTCGGCGTGACCTTGCCGACGAGCAGATCGCTTCCCGTCACCTCGGCGCCGACGCGGACGATGCCGCGCTCGTCGAGGTCCTTGAGGGACTCCTCGGAGCGGTTGGGGATGTCCCGCGTGATCTCCTCGTCGCCGAGCTTCGTCGCCCGCGCGTCGATCTCGTACTCGTGGATGTGGATCGAGGACAGCATGTCCTCCTTCACGAGCCGCTCGGAGATGACGATCGCGTCCTCGAAGTTGTAGCCCTCCCAGGGCATGAAGGCCACGAGGAGGTTCTTGCCGAGCGCGAGCTCACCCTCGCGGGTCGACGAGCCGTCCGCGAGGACGTCGCCCGCCTTCACCCTGTCACCGAGCTTCACGATCGGGCGCTGGTGGATGAGCGTGCCCTGGTTCGACCGCATGAACTTCACGAGGTCGTACGAGTCACGGTCACCTTCGCGCGTGGAGACGACGATGCGCTCGGCGTCGACGTCCGTCACGGTGCCTGCGCGGCTCGTGAGGACAACGTCGCCCGTGTCGATGGCCGCGCGGTACTCCAGACCGGTGCCGATGAGCGGCGGCTCGGTGATGAGCAGCGGCACAGCCTGCCGCTGCATGTTCGAGCCCATGAGCGCGCGGTTCGCGTCGTTGTGCTCGAGGAACGGGATGAGCGCGGTCGCCACGGAGACGATCTGCGCCGGGTCGACGTCCATGTAGTCGACGGCCTTCGGGTCCGACATGACTGCCTCGCCCTCACGCGAGCGGCAGAGCACCTGTGCGTGCTCGAACTTCCCGGTCTTGAGGTCGAACGTCTCGGACGCCTGGGCGATCGTGTACTGGCCCTCCTCCGCGGCGTCGAGGTAGACGATCTCCTCCGTCACCTTGCCGCCCACGACCTTGCGGTACGGCGTCTGCACGAAACCGAACTCGGACACGGTGGCGTACGAGGCCAGGGATCCGATGAGGCCGATGTTCGGGCCTTCCGGCGTCTCGATCGGGCACATGCGCCCGTAGTGCGTCGGGTGGACGTCGCGCACCTCGATCGGCGCGCGCTCGCGCGTCAGACCGCCCGCACCGAGCGCCGACAGGCGGCGACGGTGCGTGAGGCCGGCGAGCGAGTTCGTCTGATCCATGAACTGCGAGAGCTGCGAGGAGCCGAAGAACTCCTTCAGCGCCGCCACGACCGGGCGGATGTTGATGATCGTCTGGGGCGTGATGGCGTCGACGTCCTCGGTCGTCATCCGCTCGCGGACGACGCGCTCCATGCGATAGAGGCCGACGCGGAACGCCTCCTGGATCAGCTCGCCGACGGTGCGGAGGCGGCGGTTGCCGAAGTCCTCGTACTCGTCGAGCTCTCCGCGGATCGGATCGCGCGACATGCTGGCGGCCTCGGCGGCGTAGTCCTTCGCCTCCTCGTCCACGCCCAGCGTCTTCGGCAGGCCGACGAGCCTCTTGACGAGGGCGACGATGTCCTGCGTCGTCAGCACGCGCGTCCCGTCCGGAACGTCGACCTCGAGGCGCTGGTTGAGCTTGTAGCGGCCGACCTTCGTAAGGTCGTAGCGCTTCGGGTCGAAGAACAGCGACTTCAGGAGGTTGCGTGCGTTGTCGAGCGTCGGCGGCTCGCCGGGGCGCTGCTTCTTGAAGACCTCGATCAGCGCCTCCTCCTCACGCGTAGTGGGGTCCTTCTCGAGCGTCGCCGCGATGTAGATCGACTTGTCGAAGAGCTCGAGGATCTTCTCGTTCGTCGAGGTGTCGAGCTTGAAGCCGGTCGACGGGTCCTCGGTGGGCAGCGCGCGCAGGAGCGTCGTCACCGGAAGCTTCCGCTTGCGGTCGATACGTGCGTAGACGATGCCCTTCTTGTCGATCTCCAGCTCGAGCCAGGAGCCACGGGCCGGCATGAGGTTCGCCGTGAACACCTGCTTCGTCGCATCCTTTGGCTCCATGAGGTAGGCGCCGGGGCTGCGGACCAGCTGCGTGACGATGACGCGCTCGGTGCCGTTGATGATGAACGTGCCCTGGTCGGTCATCATGGGAAAGTCGCCCATGAAGACGCGCTGCTCGCGGATCTCGCCGGTTTCCGTGTTGACGAAGCGGACGATGATCGAGAGCGGGACCTGGTACGTGAGGTCCTTCTCTCGACACTCCCTGATCGAGAACGGCGGCTCGCCGAACTCGTACTCGCCGAACTCGACGGCGAGTGTGCCTGTGTAGTCCTCGATCGGCGAGATGTCCGCGATCGTCTCGCGGAGCCCCTCCTCCATGAACCAGTGGAAGGAGGCCTTCTGGATGTCGATGAGGTTCGGTAGATCGAGGACGTGCTTCAGGCGCGAAAAAGACTTGCGCGCACTAGGCGCAGCGAGGGTACTGCTCAACTTGGGCGCCTCCCGTTTGAGATAGTCGTGATCGCAGCCGAAACTGCCGGACGTCGGCGGAACTCGAAAGAGTAGCGGAAGAGGCAAGGGTCGCGCAAGCTGCCCGGCCGGAAGTCCAGTCGCGATGGACTTCCGGCGGGTCAGCGAGCGCGCTACTTGAGCTCGACGGAGGCGCCTGCCTCCTCGAGCTGGCTCTTGATCGAATCGGCCTCGTCCTTCGCGACGCCCTCCTTCACGGCGCTCGGGGCGCCGTCGACGAGGTCCTTGGCCTCCTTGAGGCCCAGGCCGGTGACCGCGCGGACGACCTTGATCACCTGGATCTTCTTGTCGCCGGCGCCCGTGAGCATGACGTCGAACGCCGTCTGCTCCTCGGCGGCCTCGCCGGCCGCGGCGCCCGGAGCGGCAGCGCCGGGAGCGGCGACCGCGACGGGGGCGGCGGCGGTGATGCCCCACTCCTCCTCGATCTTCCTCTTGAGCTCGACGAGCTCGAGCACGGACATCTTGCCGAGCTCCGTGAACACCTTGTCTACACCAGTTGCAGCGGCCATCTACTCCTCGCTTTCTGACTCGGCGGGCTCTTCGGCCGCCTCGGTCGTCTCTTCCTGGACCTCTTCAACTTCGGCGATCGCCTCCGGGGCGGGCTCTTCCGCTTCCGCCGGCTCCGGCTCCTCCGCGACGGCCTCGGCTTCCTCGCCGCCGAGCTGGTCGATCCGGGCCTGCAGCAGACCGTGGAGGTCCTGCAGCGGCGCGGCGAACAGCCCGACGATCGCGTACAGCGGCGCGGCGACCGCGCCGAGCACCTGGCCGCGGAGCATGTCCATGGGCGGCAGCTTCGCGAGCTCCTCGACCTCCTCGGCGGTCATCGCCCGACCCTCGAGCAGGCCTCCGCGCACCGCGAGCACCTTCGTCGTGCGGGCGGTTTCGGCGAGCGCCTTCGCGACGGCTACCGGATCGCCGTCCGTTTCGAGGAAGGCGATTGCTGTGGGGCCGTCGAGCAGCGTGAGCACGGCATCCGCACCCGCTGCCTCCGCTGCGCGCCTCGTCAGCGAGTTCTTGACGACGGTGAACTTCGCGCCGTGCGCCAGGAGCTCGCCTCGAAGCGCGTCGACCTCCTTCATCGTCAGGCCGCGGTAATCGGCGACGATGAGCGTGTCGGTCGCCTGCAGGCGCTCCGTGAGCTCTCCGACGATCCGCTCCTTGTCACTCTTCAGCATCTCGCTCCTCCATAAAGCGATTCGACCCGCGCTGAGGCGGGCCGGAGCGAGCGCTTGAGCGCCACTCTCGACTCACCTCGGCTGGACTTCCGCGCGTACGCGC
>JBOGZW010000055.1:0-9423 GCA_050697575.1 Gaiellaceae bacterium
CGTCTTCGTCGCGTCCATCGCCGGCAGGTTCGAGGTCGAGCTCGAGGATCGCGGCCTACAGATCGCGGACCTCGAAGTTCGCCCGTGAGCAGAGCGCTCGCGCTCTGCCTACTCCTCGCGCTCGCCCTCCCGGCCAGTGCCGCGGCGCACGGCATCGGGGGCATCCGCGACCTCCCCGTGCCGGGCTGGCTCTTTCTCGTCGGCGGAGCCACGGTCCTAGTCGTCTCGTTCGTCGCGCTGGGCGCGCTATGGACGAAGCCGAAGCTCGAACCGGGAGCGGGCCGGCCGCTCCCCGAGGGCCTTCAGCGCTTCCTGCTCTCGCCGTACCTGCGCGTGGTCGTCAGCGGGCTGTCGCTCGCAGTATTCGTCGTCGTCTGGGCGGCGGCGGCGTTCGGCTCCGAGCGCGCTAGCGCCAACCTCGCCCCGACGTTCATTTACATCACCTTCTGGGTGGGGATGGTCGTGGCCTCGATTGTCCTCGGGAACGTCTGGTCCGTCCTCGACCCCTGGCGCGCGGCGGCCGACGCCGTCGCGTGGTGTGTACGGAAGGCCGGCTGGTCGCGTGAGGCCCGCCCGTATCCGCTGTCGCTGGGACTCTGGCCGGCCGTCCTCCTTCTCTTCTCGTTCGTCTCCCTCGAGCTCGTGTACTCGGACCCGTCGGAGCCGCGCATGCTCGCGCTCGCGATCGGCGTCTACAGCGTCGCGACGTGGACGGGGATGGCGATCTTCGGACGCGAAGCGTGGAGGAACAACGGCGACGGGTTCGCCGTGTACTTCGGCTTCATCTCTCGCGTCGCCCTCATCGGCAGCCGCCGAGATGCCGATGGCCGGACGGAGCTCACTCTTCGCCGTCCGCTGTCGGAGCTCGCCCGTACGGAGGCGCGTCCCGGTGCCGTCGCGTTCCTCGCCGTCATGCTCGGATCGGTCGCGTTCGACGGCCTCTCTCGCTCCTCGTGGTGGTTCGAGCGGCTCTACGACATCGAGATCAGGTTCTCCGACCCGGCGAGTGCCGAACGGGCCGTGATGCTGCTGAACCTCTCCGCGCTCTTCCTCGCAGTCGTGATCGTGGCGACGATCTACACGGCATCGGTGAAGATCGCGGAGGGCGTCGTCGGCCAACGCGCGGCATTCAGGGGCATCTTCGTCGGGAGCCTCATCCCGATCGCGATCGTGTACGCGCTCTCCCACTACGTATCGCTCCTGCTCGTGTCTGGCCAGTTCGTGATCCCGCTGCTCTCCGACCCGTACGACCTCGGCTGGAACGTCCTCGGCACGGCCGGCTTCGAGCCGAATCTCACCTTCCTAAAGCCGAACACGACCTGGTACGCGCAGGTCACGGTGCTCGTCGTCGGCCACGTGCTCGCCCTCATCGTCGCCCACGACCGCGCCGTCGCGCTCTCGCCGTCGCCGAAGGTCGCGCTGCGAACCCAGTACGCGATGCTGACGCTGATGGTGATCTACACGGTCGGCGGCATGTGGCTGTTGTCTCTCGACTAATCTAGGCCTCGAGCTCAACCGCCTCGATGTCGGGCAGCTCGACCGCGAGCGGCTCCCAGAACCGTCCGCCGTCCCGTGAGAGATAGAGCCGGTTGCGGCCGGCGAAGACGATGACGTCAGGGTCGTCGTCGAGAATCGCGATCGCGAATCCCGCCGGCAGGCCGCGTCCCGACTCACGCCATGTCTGGCCGGCATCGTGCGAGACGACGAGCGGCGGACGGGCGTCCACGACGACGACCACCGTGGAGCCCGCCGAGGCGGCGCAGACGACGCGCGGCAGGCCGGTGTCGACGTGCTGTGGCTCGACTGTGCCCGCTCCGGGCTCCACCTCCTCGGTGTCGAGATCGACCTTGAGCACGCCCTCGACGGTGGCGACGCGCGCGAGCACTAGCGCCGGTACCTGAGCGCAACGAGCGACGCGAGCAAGAACGACAGCGCGAAGCTCGGCAGCGACGCGCCGATGTCCGCCGGATCGGTCTTCTCCACGAGATCCGTCCAGCCGCTCGGCCCGGTGGGATGCAACCACTGGTAGAGGGCGAAGCCGGCAAGCCAGGCGACGATCATGAGCGGTCTGAACGCCGGCGCCTCGAAGACGTCCGCGCGGGTGTAGCGGGCGCCCGCCAACAGCCAGTCCGCCAGCAGCACCCCGAACAGCGGGACGAAGAACGAGCCGAGCAGGAAGAGGAACGTCTCGTACTCGGCCCACGTGATCGCGAGCGCGCCGACGGTCGCGCCGGCGGCGGCGAGCCCGATCAAGAGCCGCTGCGGCACGCGCGGCAAGGCGTTCTGGAGCGAGACGGCCGTCGAGTAGACATTCGCGAACGCCTCGTCGGTCTCGTCGACGGTGAGCGCCAGGAGGGCAAGACCCGCGGCGAGCCCGCCGGCGGCGATCGACGTCATCAGTTCGGTCGCGTCGGGGTTGCTGTACGCGGGGTTCGTGAGCACGAGCACGGCGCCGAGAGCGTAGAGCCACACGTTCGGGACGAGATAACCGATCGCGGAGCCGGCGAACGCTGAGCGCTTGTCGCTCGAGAAGCGCGTGTAGTCGGCGATGAGCGGCAGCCAGGAAGCGGGCAGGGCGATCATGAGGTCGATGCCGTACCACACCGACTCGCCCCCGCCGGGCTGCGACCAGAAGGCGTCGAGGTCGGCGTTGTCGATAGTCCACCACGTGAGGTAGACGAGCGACACGAGCACGACCCAGAGCGCGAAGCGGCGGACGAAGCGGCGCACGACGGCGATCGGCCCGGCGAGCGCCATCGCCGCCGTGAGCAGCCCGAAGAGCACCGTCCACAGCCACTTGCCCTCGAAGCCGAACACGCGGTCGGACAGCGCCGCCGCTGCCGTCGCGATCACGATCAGCTCGAAGATCGCCCAGCCGAGGTTCTGGGCGACGTTGAGCGCGGTCGCCGCGTACGAGCCGCGCCGGCCGAGCGAGGGCCGCATGAGCACCATTGCCGGAACCCCGGCCTGGGCGCCGATCGCACCTGCGGTGCCGAGCATCACGTTGCCGATGACGCCACCGACCGCGATGGCGATGAGCGCGTCCCGCAGCGAGAGCGCCGGAACGAGGTACGTCCCCGCGACGAGCACGAGCAGGCTGACGCCTAGGCTCCCCCAGAGCGCCGCCGTGTCGAAGAAGCCGAGCACGCGCAGGCGCTCGGGCACGGGCTCGATGCCCCACGACGGCGTCTTCGAGTCCGCTGACACTTCCGTCCGCCTTCTCCCTTCGCCGGCATTACCCGGATCAGGTTCTCGGGTGTGTTCTCAGCCCCGCGCGCGCGGAGCACCCCGGTCGTGCAACCCTAACGGAGACTCACTCGTACGGGGGATCGAGATCCCCCGCATGGGGGTGTCGCGTGCTCCTCGGGCGCAGCATTGTGCGAGTGAGCCGGCCGGGAGTCGGCGCCGGGGGAGAACAATGCGGCGTTCAGCTCCGGGAGGCGGCCGGCTCCATTCCCCTAGCGGGTCTTCGCGAAGCGGCGGACGGCGGCGAGCAGCTCGTCCCGCTTCTCCGCCGCCACAGCTGCGTCGCCCGACTCGAGCGCGCCCGCCACGCAGTGGGAGACGTGATCGTCGAGAATCTCGAATGCGAGGCTCTCGAGAGCGGTCGTGACTGCGCTGATCTGCGTGATCACGTCGATGCAGTAGCGGTCCTCTTCGACCATCCGCTCGATGCCGCGCACCTGCCCTTCGATGCGGTGGAGCCGGTTCACGAGCTCGGCCCTGTGCTCCGAGTAGCCATGGGTCATGTGGAAGCCACCTCCTCGCGAGGGCTGTGGAACCTGCGCAGCCGCAGGCTGTTCGTGACGACGAAGACGCTCGAGAAGGCCATGGCTGCGGCGGCGACGATGGGGTTCAGGAGGCCGACGACGGCGAGCGGGATCGCCGCGACGTTGTACGCGAACGCCCAGAAAAGGTTGCCCTTGATCGTGGCGAGCGTTCGCCGGGCGAGCCGGATGGCATCAGCCGCGGCGCGCAGGTCGCCGGAAACGAGGGTGAGATCGGAGGCCTCGATCGCGACGTCGGTGCCTGTGCCGATGGCGATCCCGAGGTCGGTCTGGGCGAGCGCGGGCGCGTCGTTGACGCCGTCCCCGACCATTGCCACGACCTCCCCCGACTCCTGGAGGCGCTTGACCTCGGCCGCCTTGTCGGCGGGCAGTACCTCGGCAATGACATGCTCGATGCCAACCTCGCGGGCGACGACCTCGGCCGCCTCCTTGCTGTCACCGGTGAGCAGCACAGGTGTGAGGCCGAGCTCGCGCAGCTCGCGGATCGCCTCCGCGCTCGTGGGCTTGACGGTGTCGCGGACGACGAGCGTGGCGCGTGGCAGGCCATCCCAGCTGACGGTGATCTCGCCGTTCGTGCGCCCGACCTCGACCTCGTGGCCCTCCACGCGCCCGACGACACCGACGCCGGGCCGGTTCGCGAATGTCTCCACCGGCGGCAGCACGCCGACCTCGGCCCTTGCTGCCTTCGCGACTGCCTGGGCGATCGGGTGCTCGCTGGCGTCCTCGACGGCTCCGGCGAGGCGGAGCACCTCGGAGCGGGTCGCGCCGTTCAGCGGCCGCACGTCGACGAGCTCCATGCGGCCCTCGGTCACGGTGCCCGTCTTGTCGAGGACGATCGTGCCGATCTTGCGCGTCTCCTCGAGCACCTCGGGGCCCTTGATGAGGATGCCGAGCTGCGCGCCGCGCCCGGTGCCCACCATGAGCGCCGTGGGCGTAGCGAGCCCGAGCGCGCAGGGGCACGCGATGATGAGCACCGCCACGGCCGCCGAGAACGCGTCGCCGGCGTCGCCGGTGAGCGCCAGCCAGCCGGCGAGCGTGGCGAGAGAGATTCCGATGACGGCCGGGACGAAGACTGCTGAAACGCGGTCGGCGAGCCGCTGGATCGGCGCCTTGCCGGACTGGGCCTCGGTGACGAGGCGGGCGATCTGCGCCAGGGCCGTATCGGCGCCGATCCTCGTCGCGCGCACGATCAGCCGGCCGTACGTGTTGACTGTCGCTCCCGCGACCTCCGCCCCCGGTCCGATGTCGACCGGCACCGACTCGCCCGTCAGCATCGACTGGTCGACGGCCGACGTGCCGTCCTCGACGACACCATCGGTCGCGATCTTCTCCCCGGGCCGGACGACGAACACATCGCCGACGCGAACCTCGTCGATCGGAACGAGCACCTCCTCGCCGTCACGGAGGACGCGCGCCTCTTTCGCGCCGAGCTCGAGCAACGCACGCAGCGCCGCACCGGCACGGCTCTTCGCCCGTTCCTCGAGGTAGCGGCCCACGAGGATGAGCGTCGTGATGACGGCGCCCACCTCGAAGTACGTGTCGGCCTCGATGCCGGCCACGAGGACAACCGTCGACCATCCCCAGGCGGCGAGCGTGCCGATCGAGATGAGCGTGTCCATCGTGACGGCCGCGTGGCGTGCGTTGAGGGCGGCCGCTCGGTGGAACGGCCAGCCGGCCCAGAGCACGACCGGCGTGGCGAGGGCCAGCGCGACCCACTCCCACCCGTCGAACTGGATGGGCGGAACCATCGCGAGCAGGGTGAGCGGCGCGGTCAGCGCGACCGCGACGACGAGCCGGCTCAGGATGGACGTCCCTTCGCGCACGGCCTCGCCGTGAACGTGCGCTGAGTACCCCGCGGCCGAGACCGCCTCGAGGAGGTCGTCGACTTCGACCTGCTGGGGGTCGTAGACGACCGTCGCCTCCTCGGTCGCGTAGTTGACCGAGCTGCCTTCAACGCCTTCGACGCGCGACAGCTTCTTCTCGACGCGCGTCGCGCACGACGCGCACGTCATGCCGTCGATGTCGAGGTGAACGCGTTCGGGGGCGACGGCGCTCACGCCGCCTCGTACCCCGCGTCGTCGATCGCAGCGCGGATGGCCGGGTCGTCAAGCCCTTCGCCGCGCACGACGACGAGCTTCGTGGCTAGATCGACGTCCACAGACTCGACGCCTTCGACTTCGGATACCTCTTCCTTCACGGCCGCCTCGCAGTGGCCGCAGGACATACCGGAAACGGTGTACTCGAGCGTCTGCATCATGCAGACAATGATACCCCGGCAGGGTATCTAAGTCAATCAGCGGTCGGCGAGCTCGGGTGGGACGAGCGCCGCGAACGCCTGCCTCGCGGCCTGGCGCTCTGCGTCGTCGCGCGCCGCCTCCAGCGCTCGACGCAGCTCGTCGAAGTACACGGCGAGGTCCGAGCGTTCGAGCTCGAGATGGAGCCGCTCGAGGCCGCAGCCCGACTCGAGCACGGCGCCGCCGTGCTCCCAGAACGGGCAGGCGCCCTGCGGGCACGCCTCCACCTCGCCCAGCGTGAGCTTCATGCGGCAGAGGGTTCCGGTCATGCCCGGAATCTGCCCGGCCGGCGCCGCCCTGCCATCAGTGTGACCCCTGAGCCGTATTACGTGCTTTTCCGCAGCCGCCAGACCGCCGCGACGGCGGCCAGCGCGATGACGACGTCGTTCGCGACGCACCACTGGCAGACGGCATCGATGAGCGCGAGCTGTGCGTAGAGCAGCCACGCGCTGAAGGCGACTCCGGCGAGGGCGATGCCTGCGCCGGCAGCAGCCGCCACCGGACCGGGCACGAGCGCGGTCACGAGCAGCGCCGTAAAGGCGACGAGCCCGAGCACCGCCACCGGGACTCCGGCGAGCTTCGCGTATTCCGACTCCTGGACCTGCTCGCAACCGCCTCCTCCGGCGATGCAGTACGGCGAGCCCCCGGCGTAGTGGAGGTACGTGAGATAGCCGGCAATCCCCAGGCCGAGCAGCGCCAGCACGCCGACGGCGACGCGCAGTTGGCGCTCACTCACGACCGGAGCAGGCTGTCCAGAAGCCGGCGAAAGTCCGCGGTTGGCCGCGCGCCCTCCACGAGCGTCATCTCGCCACCCGTCTTGCCGATCTGGAACGACGGCGTGACATTGACGCCCGCGGCCTGGGCTGCTGCCTGGCCGTCGGCCACGGCAGCTGCGACCTCCTGCGAGTCGCGGTCGTCCATCATCGCGTCGACGTCGAGCCCGGGCACCGAGGCGCCGAGCTGCCGCAGCAGATCATCCGTGACCCAGCCCGAGTTCTCGGCCCCCTGGTTGTGGAACACAAGCTCGCCCATGTTCCAGAGCTTGTTCTGTGCGCCCGCGGAGACCACCGTCTGGAGCGCCGATGCGGACTCGGGGCCAAGGATGGCGACACCCTGGAAGACGATCCTCACCTTGCCCTGCCGGACGTACTCGTCGACGATTGCCGGCAGGGTGTCCCGCGCCCACTGGGCGCAGTACGGGCACTGGTAGTCGGCGTATTCGACGATCGTCACCGGCGCTCCCGGCCTACCGAGGACGTTTCCGCGCTGAGGGACGCCTTCGAGCAGCGCTTCGGTCTCCGGTGAGCCATGCGCGGCAGGCGGAGCCTCGTCCTTCCCTCCGGTCACGCTCACGGCGATCAGAGCCGCGGCCAGGCCGGCAGCCACGATCAATACGCCGATGAGGACGATGTTCTTCGAACGCGCGGACAATGCAGACGCAAGGCTAGAACACGGGCCGCCGACGGCCATCGGGGTTGCTACGCAGCGAGTTCAGTAGGAACTACCGACTGCAGCGTGGGCTTCAGCCTGATGGCGATCCGCATTGGGACGGCGAAGCTGAGAGCATGTTCAGAGCCGTGGACCACGTTCGCGACGTCATCCTCCGCGACGGCCGCACCCTGCGCCTGCGCGCGCCTCTGGTGGGCGACGCAGCAAGTGTCCTCGCGTTCTTCCGCAGCCTGTCGGACGAGAGCGCGTATCGCCGGTTTCATGGCTTTCCGTCGCTCACTCCCGAGCTCGTAACACCCGTGCTCGACCCGGACTGGCAAGAGCGGGGTGCCCTCATCGGCACGTTCGGCGAGGGATCGGATGAGCACGTCGTCGCGCTCGCGAATTACGTCCGCCTGCGTGACCCCTCGGCGGCCGAGGTTGCCTTCACGGTTGCGGACGAGCTCCAGGGGCACGGTGCCGGAACGCGTCTGCTCGAGCAGCTCGCCGAGCTGGCTGCGGATGCCGGCATCGAGTCGTTCGTCGCCGACGTCATGGGCTCGAACCGGGCGATGCTCCGCGTTTTCGAGGACGCCGGCTTCTCGATCGCGCGTGAGATCGACCATGGCGACATCGAGGTCCGGCTGTCGATCGTGCCCACCGGGGAGTACACGGAGCGCGTGGACGAGCGGGACCACGTAGCCGTCGTGGCGTCGCTGCAGTCCTTCTTCTCTCCGCGGACGGTCGCCGTGGTCGGCGCCTCGTCGAGGCGCGGCTCCATCGGCGGCGAGCTCTTCCGCAACGTCCTCGAGGCAGGCTTCGACGGCATCGCGTACCCCGTCAACCTCAAGGGCGAGCCCGTCGCCGGCGTGCGCGCGTACACGACCGTCTCGGAGATCCCCGACACGATCGACCTCGCGGTGATCTGCGTTGCGGGAGAGCACGTGCTCGAAGCGGCGGAGGACGCGCTCCGTGCAGGCACGAAGGGGTTGTGCGTCATCTCTGCGGGTTTTGCCGAGGTCGGGCCCGAGGGCGTCCAGCGGCAGGAACAGCTCCTGGCCCTCACGCGTGCCCACGGCGTGCGCCTTGTCGGCCCGAACTGCCTCGGCATCGCGGTTACGCGGCCACACCTCAACGCGACGTTTGCCCCACGTGCGTTCCCTCCCGGCAACGTCGGTCTCTCGTCGCAGAGCGGAGCGCTGGGGCTCGGGCTGCTCGAGGCCGCGGACGCCCGTGGAGTCGGCGTCTCCGCGTTCGTCTCCATCGGCAACAAGGCGGATGTTTCCTCCAACGACCTGCTGGAGTACTGGGAAGACGATCCGGAGACGGCGGTCGTCCTCCTCTACCTCGAGTCGTTCGGCAATCCGAGGAAGTTCGGCCGCCTCGCACGGCGCGTCGCGCGAAGGAAACCGATCCTCGCGCTCAAGGGCGGCCGCACGGGAGCGGGGGCACGCGCCACGCAGTCGCACACAGCCGCTCTGGCCGGCTCGGAGACAGCCGTCGACGCGCTGTTCCACCAGGCAGGAGTGATACGCGCCGACACACTGGAGGAGCTCGTGGACGTCGCAGCGGTGCTCTCGACGCAGCCTCTGCCGCGCGGCCCGCGTGTCGCCCTGCTCACGAATGCCGGCGGGCTCGGCATCCTCGCGGCCGACGCGTGTGAAGCCGCCGGGCTCGAGCTCCCCCCTCTCAGCGAGGAGACGCGGCTGACGCTCGCGGAGCTCGTGCCCACAGAAGCGAGTCTGGCGAATCCCATCGACATGCTGGGCTCGGCGACGGAGGAGACATTCGAAGCCGTGCTGCCGCACATCCTTCACGACCCCGGCATCGACTCCGTGATCGTGCTCTTCGTGCCGCCCGTTGTCGCGACGTCCGCCGACGTCGCGGAAGGCGTTGTGCGGGCTGTGGAAGCC
>JBOGZW010000056.1:0-9133 GCA_050697575.1 Gaiellaceae bacterium
CGAGTTCGAGGAAGAGCCCGGAACCGTGTGCGAGGATCGCCCTGGCCTCGGCGGCATGATCTGGCACGTCGCGGTCCTCCGCGAGTTCCGCCGGCAAGGCATTGCGTCACGTCTTCTCGCCGCCGCGGAGGATGTTGCTCGCGCTCGAGGGATCGAGCGGTTCGAAGCGTGGACGAGGGACGACCCGTGGGTGCAGCGGTGGTACGAGTCGCAGGGCTTCGTGCAGATCCGCTCCTACCTCCACGTGTATCCGCACGGGCGGGACGAGATCGAGGGCACCTTTTGCTCCGAGCTTCCTGGTCTCAAGCCCGTCAAGATCTTCGCCCACTACACGGGCGACCGGCCCGACGAGATCCGCGCGCGCTTCGAGCGCGTCCACGACTGCGTCTGCTACGAGCGCCGCTTCCGGGCCTAATCGCTGTCCGCGACGATCGGCAGGCGTGCGGCGACGTGCCTGCGGCCGCCGGCCGTGTAGACGACATCCACCGAGTCGTTCTGCCGGTACGTGCCCGCGACGCCAAGGAAGAGCGACAGCCAGCGCATCGGGCCGAGGCGGCCCTCCTGCCTCAGGGCGCGAGGGAACAAGAGGACACCGCCCTCGCGGGTGAAGTCCGTCCCCTCCTCCTGGCGCACGCCGTTTACATAGACCTCGAACGACGCGCCGACCGCGGGCGGGAGAATGACGCGAGAACGCTCTGCCATCGCGCCTCATAGAATCACGTCGATGCTGCGCGCGGCCGCTCTCGTACTCATCGGGATCCTGCTCGCTGCGGCGCCGGCGTACGCGGACAACGGCGGGTTGACGCCCGTGAAGCCGGCTTCGGAGAACGCGCAGGCGATCTACGACTCGTACATCCTCATCCTCTTCGTGACGGGCTTCGTGTTCGTTCTCGTCGAGGCGACGCTCATCTGGTTCCTCGTCCGCTACCGCCGTGGCGACCGCCCGCGCGAGGGCGAGGGGCCGCAGGTGAGGGGCCACACGCGGATCGAGGTGGCGTGGACGATCGTGCCCGTGGTGCTGCTCGCGATCATCGCGGCGTTCGTCTTCGTGAAGCTGCCCGAGATCGAGGATGCGCCGGCGGCCGGCCCCGCCGACAGCATCGCGATCACGGTCGAGGGGCACCAGTACTACTGGCTCTACAGGTACCCCGGCGGCGAGATCGCTGTCGACGAGCTCGTCGTTCCCGTGAACAAGGTCGTGACGCTCGAGGTCGTCGCGCCCGACGTCATCCACAGCTGGTGGATCCCGGCGCTCGGCGGCAAGATCGACGCCATTCCCGGCCGCACGAACGAGACGTGGTTCAAGGCCGACCGCGAAGGGACGTTCACCGGCCGCTGCGCGGAGCTCTGCGGCGCGGAGCACGCCTACATGACTGCCTCGGTGAGAGCTGTGAGCGCAGCGGCGTTCACGCAGTTCCTCGCTACGCACTCGGAGTCGAGCAAGACGGTCGGCCAGGAGACATTCGAGGGCGTCTGCGCGAAGTGCCACGGCCTCGCAGGCGAGGGGTCGGACGGCGCGCCGCCGATCGCGGGACGGCAGTTCGACGCGACGACGATCGCCTTGATCAGGGGCGGCGGCGCGACGATGCCGGCCGTCGGCGAGGACTGGTCCGACGACCACATCGACGCGACGATCGCGTACCTCAACGACTCGATAGGAACGCCGTAGTGGCTGCGAGCCAGGAGACACACGCGCCGTCGCTCGACTGGAAGCAGGGTCGCGTCACGAGCTGGCTGACGACGACCGACCACAAGCGGATCGGGATCCTCTACATCGTCACGAGCCTCGTGTTCTTCGCGATCGCGGGGCTCCTGGCGCTCCTCATCCGCCTTCAGCTCGCGAGCCCCGACCAGGACTTCATCACCGGCGACAAGTACAACGAGCTCTTCACCGTGCACGGCACGGCGATGGTCTTCCTCGTGGTGGTGCCGATCCTCGCCGGCTTCGGCAACTATCTCGTGCCGCTCATGATCGGCGCGCGCGACATGGCGTTCCCGAAGCTGAACGCGCTCTCGTACTGGTTCTTCCTCATCGGTGGGCTCGTGCTCTACGCGAGCTTCTTCGCGAAGGGAGGCGCGTCGAGCGCGGGCTGGACGGGGTACCCGCCACTGTCCGAAAGGGAGTTCAGCCCCGGCAACGGCGTCGACCTCTGGATCCTGTCGCTCCACCTGCTGTCGCTGTCGACACTCGCAGGCGCGATCAACTTCGCCGTGACGGTCCTCAACATGCGGACGCGGGGAATGACGTTCATGCGCATGCCGCTCTTCGTCTGGGCGATCTTCACGTACGCGGTGCTGCTGATCCTCATCCTCCCGGTGCTCTCCGGGGGGCTGACGCTGCTCCTCCTCGACCGCCAGCTCGACACGCACTTCTTCGTCCCGGACGAGGGAGGCAGCGCGCTCCTCTGGCAGAACGTGTTCTGGTTCTTCGGCCACCCCGAGGTCTACGTGATGATCCTGCCGGCGTTCGGGATCGTCTCCGAGGTGATCCCTGTCTTCGCGCGGAAGCCGATCTTCGGCTATGCCGCGATCGCGTTCTCGACACTAGGGATCGCGTTCGCGGGGATGCTCGTCTGGGCGCACCACCTGTTCACGGTCGGCTACGGCACCGGCCTCAACAGCTACTTCATGATCGCGTCGTTCATCGTGGCTGTGCCGACCGGGATCAAGATCTTCAACTGGCTGGCCACGCTGTGGCGCGGCAACATCTCGTTCGACACGCCTATGCTGTTTGCGCTCGGCCTCATCTCGCTGTTCGTGATCGGCGGCCTGACGGGGCTCTTCGTCGCCGCGTACCCGGTGGACTGGCAGCTGCACGACACGTACTTCGTCATCGCGCACTTCCACTACACGCTGTTCGGCGGCGCGATGTTCGGCATCTTCGCGGGGCTGTATTACTGGTGGCCGAAGATGTTCGGCCGCCGGCTCGACGAGCGGCTCGGCAAGTGGCATTTCTGGCTGATGTTCGCCGGCTTCAACCTCGCGTTCATGCCGCAGCACTTCCTCGGCCTGCTGGGCATGCCGCGCCGGATCTCCACGTACTCGGAGGGCGGCGCCTGGGAGATCTACAACCGCCTGTCGACGATCGGCGCGTTCCTCATGGCAGTTGCGATACTCGTATTCGCCGTGAACGCGCTGCGCTCGCGACGCTATCGGCGGGTCGGCAACGACCCGTGGACGGCGAACACGCTCGAATGGTTCGCTACGTCGCCCCCACCGCCCGAGAACTGGACGGCGCCCCTGCCGTACGTCTCGAGCGCGCGGCCCTTGCGTGACCTGCGGATTCGTCTGGAGGAGACGCGCCGTGGCTAGCCCCTGGCTGAGATTGCTCTCGCTGTGGGCGGCGGCCGCGGTGCTGCTGGCGGTCGTCTCCGGCGCGGGCGAGCTCGGCGCGGCGCACGACGGGCTGGCCGCGTTGGCACTCCCGCCGCTCGCGGCCCTCGTGGTTGCCTCGTGGTTCCGGCATCGGCGGGTGCTTCCATACGCGGTGGCCGCGCTGGGCCTCTTCGGCGCAGCCGCTCAAGTGACGGCGCAAGGCCTCCATCTTGCGCTTGCAGGAGGCGCGCTTGCGGCGGTACTCGTCGTCACCGCGCTCGTCCACCGCGAACGCTGGGTGGCGCTCGGCGCGGCGCGGGACTACATCGCGCTCACGAAGCCGCGGATCATGTCGCTCCTGCTCCTCACCGGCTTCTGCGGCCTCGTGGCGGGCGCCGGGGGCGTCCCGCCCTGGGAGATCACCGTCGCCGCGATGATCGGCCTCGCTCTTGCCTGCGGGGGCGCGAGCGCGCTCAACCACGTGCTCGACAGGGACATCGACAGGCTCATGGGGCAGCGGACGCGGAAGCGGCCGGTGGCGGCGGACCGGCTGTCCGCCTCGCACGCCCTCGAGTTCGGGCTCGCCCTGTCTGCGCTCTCCTTCACGGTGCTCGCGGGTGGGGTGAACGTCCTCACAGCAGTGCTCGCGCTCGTCGGCAACCTCTTCTACGTCCTCGTCTACACCGGCTGGCTCAAGCGCTCGACCCCCCAGAACATCGTCATCGGCGGCGCGGCGGGCGCGGTGCCGCCACTCGTCGGCTGGGCGGCCGCTACCGGCTCGCTGGCGCTGCCCGCTCTCGGCCTCTTCCTCATCGTCTTCCTCTGGACGCCGCCGCACTTCTGGGCACTCGCGCTCCTGATCAAGCGCGACTACGCAGCGGCTGGGATTCCCATGCTGCCCGTCGTGCGCGGCGACGCCGAGACGGCGAGGCAGATCGTGCTGTACTCGGTGGCGCTTGTAGCCTTTACAGTGGTGCCGTTCGCTACCGGCTGGTTCGGCGTGGTGTACCTCGGTGCGGCGCTCGTCCTCGGCGCGGCGTTCCTCTGGCTCGCGGTGCGGCTATGGCGCTCGCTCGTGCCCGCACGCGCGTCGGCGCTCTTCCACTACTCGTTGCTCTATCTCGCCCTACTGTTCGTCGCGGCAGCGATCGACCCGGTGGTCATCTGATGGACCCCGAGCTCGAGCGTAAGAACCTCGTGCTCGGCCTGTGGCTGTTCGGCTTCTCGCTCGCTCTGCTCGCGCTGACGGCGGTGATCGCGATCGTCGTCGTCTACGGCTAGCGGCTGCGGCGGCGCCGGACACGCCTCCTTACGACAGGTCCGGTGCCTGGCACTGAGTTGTGCCAATTCTGTGCCGATTCATCCACAGGCCGTCGTCCCTAGTAGCCGAGCAGGCGCTTGTCCGAGCGGCTGCGGGCGGCCCAGAAGGCGATGATCAGCACGAGGCCGAGCAGGATGAACGGGGCGGCGACCACCGCCGCGTACACCACCGCTACGGCCTCCGCGGCGAGCAGGTCGGCCGCCCGCTCGAATGCACGCTCGATCCTCCCCGGCGGCGCGGGCACGACCTCCTTCTCGGCAGTCGTCAGGTCGAGCGACACCGTGGCGAAGCTCGCCTGGCGCCGCTCCCTTGCCTGCGCGGCCTGCAGCGCCTCGACCTCGGCCTGTGCGGCAGCCAGGTCGACTCCCGACAGCGTGGGAATGACCCGCCGGAGCTCGGCGATGCGCGCGAAGCGCCGGTCGAGCACGGGCTGCACGTCTCGCACCGACACGTGCTGGTCGAGGATCGTGCCGAGCTCGGAGAAGCGGAGGATCGCGGTCTGTACGCGGCCGATCGGGACGCGGACGACGAGGCGTGCCGTTCCCTTCCCGCGACCCTCGCCGTAGTCGACCGTGCGGACGTAGCCGCCGAGAGCCCTGGTCTGGCGCAGCGCGTCCTGGGTGACGTCGGACAGGTCCTTGACCCGAAGCGTGATCTGGGCCGAGTAGCGCTGCGCGCGCTTCGCGGGCGCCACCGGCGGCCTCGTGAGCGTTTCGAGCCCGCTCGTGGCCGAATCCTTGCTCGCCCGCTCGGCCACGAGTGGGCCGAGATTCGCGGGCTGCTCGTCGCCACTGGACAGCACGCCGACGGCGATCGCGCCCGCAGCCAGAGCGGCGGCCGCGGGAGCGAGCACCCACGTCACGCGCAGCTTCCGACGCGGCGCGGGAGGCCGGGCAGCGATCGCCGCCACGCGCCGGCGAAGGTCGTCAGGAGCTACGGGTCGAGCGGCGCGAAGCTCGCTCACGAGCCCGTCAAACCTCTCGTCGATTGCGTCAGGCGATGACATCGTCCCTCACTTTCTCCTCGAGCTTGCGAAGGGCGCGGCTGAGCCGCGTCGAGCAGGCCGTCCGGCTGATGCCGAGCACGCGGGCGGCGGTGTCTCCGTCGAGGTCACAGATGACCCGCAGCGCGATCACCTCGCGGTCGCGGGGGGACAGACTCTGGAGCGCCGACTCCAACTCCGGCGACAAGCCGTCTCCGAACACCGCGTCGCTCGTGACGACGTCGTGTGCCGCCGCGAACGTCTCCTCTCGCCGGCGGCGGCGCGACTCCGACCGGAAGTGATCGAGCGCCGCCGACCGCGCGATCTGGCACAGCCACGTCTTCGCGGTTCCCCGGCGCGGATCGAACCGGCGCCAGCGCCCGAGGGCCCGCTCAAACGTCTCGCTTGTCAGATCCTCGGCCAAGGCTCGGTCTCCCGTCAGGTAGAGAAGGAAGGCGTAGACGGCGTCGAGGTGCTCCTCGGCGACCGTCGCGAAGCTCGTCTCCGCCACGAACACGTCTCCTATACGGCGCAGGCCGGGCGCGGCGTCACTCAGGCTTGTCGGCCGACTGCACGGCGTGCCCACCGAACTGCTTGCGCAGCGCCGCGTTCACCTTCGCGGCGAACGACTCGTCCTGGCGCGAGGCGAAGCGGGAGAAGAGAGCGAGGGCGATCGTCGGCGCCGGGACGCGCTCGTCGATGGCCGTCTCGACCGTCCAGCGCCCCTCGCCGGAGTCTTCCACGTAACCGCGGATGCCGGCGAGCTCGGGATCCTCGGCGAACGCCCTCTCGAGCAGCTCGAGGAGCCAGCCGCGGACGACCGAGCCGTGCTGCCAGAGCTCGGCGAGCTGCCTGAGGTCGAGCTCGAGCTCCGACGCACGCATTATCTCGAACCCCTCGGCGAGCGACTGCATCATCCCGTACTCGATCCCGTTGTGGACCATCTTCACGAAGTGACCCGCGCCCGACGCGCCGACGTGCGCGTAGCCGCCCTCCTGCGCGAGGTCACGGACGAAGGGCTCGATGAGCGCGAAGCCGTCGCCGGCGCCGCCGACCATGATGCAGTAGCCCTCCTCGAGGCCCCAGACGCCGCCTGACACGCCCGCGTCGAGGAAGTGGATGCTCTTCGCGCCCGCCACCTCGCCGCGCCCCTGCGAATCGCGGAAGTTCGAGTTGCCGCCGTCGACGATGATGTCGCCGTCCTCGAGCAGCGGGACGAGGGTCTGGAAGGCGTTCTCCGTGGGGTCGCCGGCCGGGATCATGAGCCACACCACGCGCGGGTGGTCGAGCTTGCCGACGAGCTCGACGAGCGAGCCGGTCGTGCGCGCCGGATCCGTGCGCGCGTACGTCTCGACCGTGTGGCCTGCCCGGCGCAGGCGCTCGGTCATGTTGCCTCCCATCCTCCCCAGCCCGACCATGCCCAGGTTCATAGCTCCTCCAGTTTGACGCGAACGACGGGACGCCCGCGCGCCTTCAGTGCCTCGTAGTCTCCCGCAGCCTGCGCCTCGATGAGGCGCCGGAAGCCGAACTTCCGCTTCGGGATGGCAACGTCCGGGCCGGTGTCGTCGACCACCTGGATGAAGTGGCCGGTCGGCGGGCCACCCTTGTGCAGCTGCCCCGTCGAGTGGAGGTAGCGCGGGCCCAGGCCGACCGTGACCACGCACCCGGTCGCGCGAGCCTGCTCGACGAGAGGCTCGAGCTCGCGCTCGCGATCAGGGTCGATAAACGCCTGGATGGCCACGTAATCGCCTGGCCGGACGCCTGCGAGCAGCGCCTCCACGGTCTCTTCGGGACCGGTCCCAGGGACTGTCCCCGGGACATGTCCAGAATCGAGGATGGACCGCGTCGTCGCCTTCGCCTCCTCGACGTTCGGCTGGTCGAAGGGATTGACGCCGAGGATCGCGCCCGCGACCGCCGTCGCCAGCTCGAAACGAAAGAACTCTGCGCCGACGTCACCCGGGTCGGAGAGGTCGAGGTCCAGGCTCTGCCTGTCCACCCCGTCCGCGGACTCGCCCGCCGCCGGCACCAGGCCTTTGCCCTCCTTGCCGGTCGACTCGGCTACGAGCTGCTCGAGCCAGAGCCCGAAGCCGCCCGGATTGCCGAAGACGACTTTGTCGCGTCCCTCCTCCCAACCCGAGCCGAGGGAGAGCCCGAGCTCGAGCCCCGGATTCCCGTCGGCGACACGGCACGCGCCGAGCATCTCCTCGGCACGCGCCAGCAGCCAGACGACGTCGACGCCCGCCATTGCCGCCGGGACGAGGCCGAAGACGGAAAGCGCGGAGTAGCGCCCGCCGATCGTGGGCTCGCCGGCAACCGCCGTCACGCCACGCTCACGCGCGAGCGTCTCCAGCGGCGAGCCGGGATCGGTGATGACGAGGAACGACTCGGCCCGCCTTCGGCTTCGCTCCCAGAGGTGGTCGAAGTGGCAGCGGGTCTCCACGGTCGTCCCCGACTTCGACGAGACGACGATGAGCGCGCCGTCCAGATCCAACCGGCGAAGCGGGGCCGGATGCGTCGTATCGAGCACGTCCAGCGGCGCCCCGGCCAGGCGTCCGATCACGAGCGGGGCGAGGCTCGATCCTCCCATCCCGCAGACGACAACCCGCTCCCGGCGGTGCGATTCAACGAGGCGATCGAGTTCCCCCGTCCGCTGACGCATTCGCAGCGGCTCGTCGAGCCATCCCAGCCACTGCGCCTCGTCGTGCCCCGTCCAGACTGTCGGGTCACGCTCCCAGATCCGTTCTAGAAGCTCCCCGGGGGTGAGCTCAGGCAGTAGTGAGCTCTCCCTGCTTCTGGCGAATCCCGTCGAGCGCCTCGGCGAACGAGTCGGAGAACTTCTCGACACCTTCACGCTCGAGCGTCTCCGTCACGTCGTCGTAGTCGACACCCGCCTCGGCCAGCTGGGCGAACAGCTCCTCCGCTTCCTCGACACCTTCCTCGAGCGTCAGTGCCACATTGCCGTGATCCTGGAACGCGGCGATCGTCTCCTCGGGCATCGTGTTGACCGTGTCCGGCCCGATGAGGGTCTCCACGTAGAGCACGTCGCGATACTCGGGGTTCTTCGTGGACGTCGATGCCCATAGGCACCACTGCTTCGATGCTCCCGCCGCCTCGAGCGGCGCCCAGCGGTCGCCGGCGAAGACGTCCTTCCACTGCCGGTAGGCGAGCTTCGCGTTGGCGACGGCGAGCCTGCCCTTCAGCTCAGGGCGGCCGATTGCGTCCAGCCGCTTGTCCGCCTCGGTGTCGACGCGCGAGACGAAGAAGCTCGCGACGGAGCTGGCTCCCTTGGGATCGCCCCCGTCCGCGACGAGGCGCTCGATACCGCAGATGTACGCGTCCATGACCTGGCGATGACGCTCGAGAGAGAAGATGAGCGTGACGTTGATCGAGCGCCCGGCGGCGATCATGTCCTCGATCGCAGGCAGGCCCGCCTCGGTGCCGGGGATCTTCACGTAGAGGTTCGGCCGCTCGATGACCTCGTGGAGCTCCTTCGCCTGCTCGCACGACCCGTCCGT
>JBOGZW010000057.1:0-8878 GCA_050697575.1 Gaiellaceae bacterium
TGTCCCCGACGAGCGCCTCACGCTCGGCGGCGATCTCGTTTCGCACCTGGGCTGTCGTTCGCTTCTCAGGCATCGCGGATCTCCTGGGCAGTCTTCTGGGCCTCCTCGACGGCCTCGACGGGGCGCGCCGGTGCGGCCTTCCGAGCCGAGCGCATCGCTAGGTACAGGAGCACGGCTGCCGTGAGCAGGAGCAAGAGGGAAACGATAAGCAGCGACGCCCAGAGCGGCAGCGCCTCCGCGATGCCCGCGGCGATCGCCGCGAAGATGAACCCGATCGCGTAGAGGACGACGACGAGGGCGACGATCGCCAGCGCCGCGGCAATGGCGAGCGCCTTCCCCTTCCGTTTGAGCTCGAGCGTGACGAGCTCGAGCTGCAGCCGCGCGAGCGTGATCGCTCGCGTCCTGATCTCTTGCAGCCGTGCGGCGATCCCGAGCATCAGACCGCCCGATCCGAGACGACGAAGGTTGGCCCCTGCGTGAGCACCGGCTGTGTGTCGGAGAACGCTTCCAGCAGCGTCAGCCGGCCGGGAGTGCCCGCCTCGTCGAGACGCTCGAGGCAGCGCCGTGCCATCCCCGGCGCGGCCCCGTAGCCGAAGTGCCGCGCGACGCGGAAGCGAAAGCCGAGCGTGCCTTCGTGCCGCGACGGGTTGACCGGTGCGAGAGCGAGTGCGGCAGGATCGAGCTCGTCGCTCGATCGGAGCTCGACGAGGCACAGCAGATCGCTCCAATCCTCGGGTAGGCCTGCGACGAGCTCGTCCCAGGCTGCCGCGAGCGGCCTGGTGGGAGCGGCAACGCTTTCAGCGGCGGCCCCGGCCACCTCTCCCGCGAGCTCCAGCGTGCCGCCGATCCCGCTCTCATCGAGCCGCGCCAGGAGCCGCCGTATCGCGCTCGGTCCCGCTTCGCCCTCCGACGTCGCGCGTAGGTGGAGGTCGCCACCGGCGACGCCCGGGCTCAACGATCCGAGCAGCGCGGCCGCGCGGGCAGCATCCTCGGGACGGGCGAGACGAAGCCGAAGTCCGATCTCGGGCCAGCCCGCCGGAAGCTCGGCAACCATCGCATCCCACTGCGCGGCTAGGCCCACGGCCTGCAGCATAAACTCAGCCCCGTGGCCGAGGCCCGGGCAGCGAAGAAGCGTGCGCTCTCGCAGGAGCGGCTGCGGGAGTTCCACCGCGAGATGCTGCTCATCCGCCGGTTCGAGGAGAAGGTCGAGGAACAGTTCCGCGCGGGCGAGCTGCCAGGCTTCCTGCACGTGGCGATCGGCCAGGAAGCGGTGGCCGTCGGCGTGGCGAGCGCGATGGCCGAGGGCGACGTGTTCGCGTCGACCCATCGCGCCCACGGTCACGCCCTCGCGCGCGGCTCGCATCCCCACGCGCTCATGGCGGAGCTCTACGGGAAAGTGGAGGGCGTTTCGCGCGGCTATGGCGGCTCGATGCACCTCTACGACGTCGAGCGCGGCAACCTCGGTGCGAACGCCGTCGTCGGCGGCGGCCTGCCGATGATCGCCGGTGCGGCGCTTGCGTTCCAGATGCGCGGCGAGCCGCGCGTCGCGGTCGCGTACTTCGGTGACGGCGCGACGAACATCGGGACGTTCCACGAGGCGCTCAACCTCGCCCAGCTGTGGAAGCTGCCCGCGGTCTTCGTCTGCGAGAACAACCACTACGCGGAGTCGACGCCCACGCATCAGCAGCTTCCCATCACCGACCTCACGAAGCGCGCGATCGCGTTCGGTATGCGCTCGATGACGGTGGACGGGCAGGACGTCGAGGCAGTCCACTCGACGGCGACCAGGGCGCTCGCGCACGCCCGCAAGGGCTCGGGGCCCGTGTTCCTGCTTGCGGAGACGTTCCGGCTGGTGGGGCACTACGTCGGCGACCCGCAGGTCTACCGGCCGAAAGGCGAGCAGCAGGAGCTACGCGAGACGCAGGATCCGCTCGAGAAGCTGCGGCCGCGGCTCGGCCTCTCGGACGACGAGCTGGCGGCGATCGACGCCGAAGTCGTGCGCATGGTGGATGGTGCTGTCGAGTTCGCCCACAACGGCACAGAGCACAAGCCCGAGGACGCCCTGGAAAACGTCTATGCCTGAGCTCTCCTACCGCGAGGCCGTGCGCGACGCGATGTCGGAGGCGATGCGGCGGGACGACGAGGTCTTCATCATGGGCGAGGACATCGCCGAGATGGGCGGCTCGATGGGCGTCACCCAGGGCATGCTCGCCGAGTTCGGGGCCGAGCGCGTCCGCAACACGCCGATCTCCGAGATGGCGCTCGTCGGCGCTGGCATGGGCGCCGCGATCATGGGCATGCGCCCGATCGTCGAGGTGATGTACGAGGACTTCCTCACGCTCGCCATGGAGCAGCTCGTGAACCAGGCGGCAAAGCACCGCTACATGTCGGGAGGCCAGGTCAAGGTGCCGCTGACCGTGCGTACCCAGGGCGGCGCCGGCTGGTCGCCGGGCGCGCAGCACGCGCAGCAGGTGGAGGCGTGGTACGTCCATGTCCCCGGCCTCAAGGTCGTGTATCCGTCGACGGCGACCGACGTCCGCGGCCTCCTCTGGTCGGCGATCTACGACGACAACCCCGTCGTGTTCTTCGAGCACCGGACCCTCTATCCGCGCAAGGAGGACGTGGCGGAGGAGCTCGAGCCCATTCCGCTCGGCCAGGCGCGTATCCACCGCGAGGGGAGCGACGTCACTGTCGTCGCCATCGGCCGGCTCGTGCACGAGGCGCTGAAGGCGGCCGAGGAGGCCGAGGCGGATGGGATCTCCGTCGAGGTGCTCGACCCGCGCACGCTCCAGCCACTCGATGAGCCGGCCATCGTCGAGTCCGTGAAGAAGACGAACCGCTGCGTCGTCACGCACGAGGCCGTCACGCGCATGGGCTTTGGCGCCGAGGTCTCTTCGGTCGTCCAGGAGCAGGCGTTCGACTGGCTCGACGCGCCCGTCGAGCGTGTCGGCGCGAAGTTCGTGCCGCTGCCGTTCGCCCCGCCAATGGAGCAGTACGTCGTCCCGCACGCCGAGGACGTGCTGAACGCGATCCGCCGCACGACCCAGCATGGCTAGCGAGGTCAAGCTGCCCCGGCTCGGCCAGGGGATGGAGTCGGGCACCGTCGTCAAATGGCTCAAGGCCGAGGGTGACTCCGTCGAGAAGGGCCAGCCGCTCTACGAGCTCGACACCGACAAGGTGACGCAGGAGGTGGAGGCCGAAGCCTCCGGCGTGCTCCTGAAGATCGTCGTCCCCGAGGGCGAGGTCGCGGTCGGCACGACGCTGGCTTTCATCGGCGACGCCGGCGAGGAGGTCGCAGCTCCCAAGGCTGAAGAGGCGGCGGCCGAGGAGGCGGCGGCCGAGACCGAGGCGCCCCCCGTCGAGGCGGTCGCGGCGCCTCCGCCAGAACGGCTAGAGGGCGAGCGCATCAAGGCCTCGCCGCTCGCGCGACGGCTCGCGCGCGAGCAGGGTGTCGATCTCGCGTCGGTGAAGGGCACCGGCCCGGAAGGTCGGATCGTCGCCGAGGACGTCGAGCGCCTGGCGGCCCCGGCGGCAGCGCTAGCGGCAGCGCCGGCGGCGCCTGCGGCTGCCCCCGCGGAGCCTGTTCGCGTGGCCGGCGACGTCGAGCGGCTGCCCCTGACGTCCGTTCGCCGCACGATCGCCCGCAGGCTGACGGAGGCGTGGGAGATCCCCGTCTTCCAGCTCGTCCTGTCCGCCGACATGGAGGCGGTGAACCAGCTCGTCGAACGGCGCCGGGAGCTCGATCCGGAGGAGCGCGTGACGGTCACCGACGTGCTCGTGAAGGTGTCTGCGGCCGCGCTCATGCGCCATCGCGCCGTCAACGTCCAGTTCGCCGACGAAGAGCTGCTCGTCTTCCCGTACGCGAACATCGCGATCGCGGTCGCGACCGACCGGGGGCTGATGGTGCCGGTGATCCACGGGGCGGAACATCTCTCCCTCGCCGAGGTGGCCGCCGCTCGTGCCGCCGTCGTGAGTCGCGCGCGCGAGGGAGGGCTCCGGCGTGAGGACATCGAGGGCGGGACGTTCACCATCTCCAACCTCGGCATGTTCGGGCTCGATCAGTTCGTGGCTGTGCTCAACCCGCCGCAGGCGGCGATCCTCGCCGTGGGGGCGAGCTCGGAGAGGCCCGTCGTGCGCGACGGTGAGATCGTCGCCCGGCCGACGATGACGATGACGCTGACGTGTGACCACCGCGCTGTCGACGGCGCGCCGGCGGCCGAGTTCCTCGAGACCGTGAAAGCGATGCTCGAGGATCTGAGTCTGGCGCTCTAGAAGCGGAAGTCCCGATCGGCGACCCGCTCGCCGGGTACCCACGGATCTCGCTTCACCCAGAGCTCGCGGCAGGCCTCCAGATCGCCCGCCCGTAGCCTCGGATCGTCGGCACGAACTCGACTCTAGACTCTCGATGATGATCCGGCGCGGTGACGCGAACGACACGGCGTTCCTCCGCGACATGCTGCGCCACGCGTACTACTGGCGCTGGGAGGAGCCGGAGCTCCGAGACCTGCCCGTGTCGCGCTACGTCGAGGGTTGGGGACGGCCTGGCGACCGGGCGCTCATCCTCATCGAGGGCTTCCAGCCCGTGGCGGCGGCGTGGTACCGGCTCTTCACGGAGACACATCCCGGTTACGGGTTCGTGGACGAGCAGACGCCCGAGCTGACGATCGCGGTGGTACCGAGCCGGCGCGGCCGTGGCTACGGCGCCGAGCTGCTCACGTCGCTGCTCGCCCAGGCCGCCGAGGACGGCTTCTCCGCCATCAGCCTCAGCGTCGAGCCGGACAACCCCGCGCTCGCGCTCTACGAGCGGCACGGCTTCGAGAGAGTCGGCGAGCGCGGCGGCGCGCTTGTCATGCGCGCCGAGCTCTGAGCCCGCGAACTCCGCGGGAACCGCAGCGATCTCTACGAATGCCCGAACTGCACGTCGGGAAGCACTCGATCGAGCCAGCGGGGCAACGCCCATGCGGACGGGCCGAGCAGACGGAGTGCCACGGGAATCAGCACCAGCCGGATCAGGAACGCGTCGAGGAGGACCGCCACGCCGAGAATGATCCCCATCTCCTTTGGGGGGAGCGGCCCGGATAGCGCGAACGTGAAGAAGATGGCGACCATCACCGCTGCTGCGGCGAAGATCACGCGTCCGGAGTGCGCCATGCCGGCGATTGCCGCCTCACGGGGGTCATGCGAGCGGTCGTAGTGCTCCTTGGCCGACGACAGCAGGAACACGGTGTAGTCCATCGAGATCGCGAAGATCATCGCGAAGAAGAACACTGGACCCCAGGCGTTGAGGAAGCCCTGCGATTCGAAGCCGAGTAGGCCGGAGAGGTTCCCGTCCTGGAAGACGAGCTTGGCGATGCCGAAGGCAGCTCCAGTTGCGAGCAGATTGGTCACGACGCCGACCGCTGCGAGGATCGGCGCCTGAACGGCAAGCAGCAACAGCAGGAAGCCGAGCACGAGCACGACGAGAACGACGAGCGCCGTGCGCGACCCAAGGGCCGACTCGAGGTCGTGGTTCTCGGCCGCGGCGCCGCCGACCAGCATGCCCGGTGGGAGATCTGCGCGCAGCCGGTCGATCGTCCCTGCCGCTTCGTCGCTGGACGGATCGTCCGCCGGTACCGCCTGGATGAGAACGAGGTCGTCGCTGCGGGTCGCGGGCATCGACTTCACGATGCCGGGCTCGCGGTCGACGGCGCCCGCCGCTGCCGCGCGGTCGGCCCGCGGGCCGACGATTTGCAGCGTTCCCGGCGCGCCAGGCCCGAACGCCTGCTGCAGCCAAGCGTATCCCTGGCGTGATGAGGCCGACTCCGGGACGACCTTGATCGAGGGCATTCCGGTGTCGAGCCGCAACACGGGGACGCTGAGCAGGACGAGCAAGGCGACCGCCGGCACGCCGTACCTCAGCGGGTGGCGCCAGAGCCGCTCCGCCCAGCGGCCGAACGCCGGCGACCGGTGCTCACCGGCATGGACCCAGGGCAGCGCGAGGCGGTCGACCCTTCGACCGAGCTTCGCCAGCACCGCCGGCAGCAGCGTGAGCGTCGCGCCCAACACGAAGATGACGGAGAGCATGATCCCGAGCGCCATCGAGCGAAACGCCGGGCTGGGAACGAGCATCACGGCCGACAGCGAGATGAGGACCGTGAGCCCGGAGAACAGGACTGCCTTGCCGGCGGTGTCCATTGTCACCGCCACCGCGTCCTCGGTCTCGAGCTCGGAGCCGAAGAGCGCGCCACGGAACCGGTGAACGATGAAGAGGGCGTAATCGATGCCGAGCGCCAGCGCGAACATGAGCGCGAAGTTCATGGCCCAGATGGAGACATCGAATGCGTGCGTGAGCAGGAACAGCATCCCAGCCGATGCGGCCAGGCCAAGGATGGTCAGCATCAGGGGCAGGCCTGCGGCGACGAGCGAGCCGAAGGCGAGGAGCAGGATCGCCATCGTCACGGGCCAGGACAAGAGCTCCGACTTCAGCATCGCCTCCTTGTTGGCCTCGTTGAAGTCGGACCACATGCCCGGGGCGCCGGTCAGGCGGACCTCCACGCCGTCGCGCGAGGCCCCCTCTAACGCTCCCTTGAGGCCGTCCGCGGCCGCAACCATCTCGGACGGACTGCGCCCCGCGCCCGCGGTGACCAGCACGGTTCGGCCGTCGCGCGACGTCTGTATGGACGGCGGCGCGGCGACAGCGGGACTGGCGGTGAGGATGCGTTTCGCGCGCTCGATGGCCGCCATGAATACGGGATCGTCCGCACTGACTCGCTCAGAGTGGACGATCGCCGTGAGGCCGTAGGACGAGATGCCACCGAACTGCTCGTCCAGGAGGTTCCGGGCGGCGACCGACTCCGAGCCCGCGGCCTCCCAGCCGGCGCCTGAGAGGGCGTGCTCGGCCCTGGGCGCGAGTGCGCCGAAGCCGACTGCGATCACGACCCAGGCGAGGACAACCGCTCGGACATGCGTCGCCGTCCAGCGGCCAAGCCGGCCGATGGGCCCCACGTCCGTCATCTGGACCCTGGGCTCATCGTGCGACCTCCAGCAGTCCCTGGAGCTCCGTCACCTGACGTTGCAGGGAGCCGCAGACGCTCTCGCACAGCTCGAAGACGGCGTCGTCGGCAATCGAGTAGAGCGACAACGTGCCTTCCTTGCGCCGGGCGACGATGCCCGCCTCGAGCAGGACGCCGAGGTGCTTGGACACGTTCTGCTGCGACGCGCCGGTGGCGTCCGTCAGCTCCTGCACGCTGGCCTCGCCGTCGCGAAGCTTGTCGAGGAGCCTGATCCTCGTGGGGTCACCGAGCACGCGAAAGCGGCGGGCGATGATCTCTACGAGCGAATTCGGCAACGGGCGCGGAAGGGCCACTTCTCCTCCTTCACCTATTTACAACTAAACAGTTGTAAAAGAGTAGATGTTGAGGAGAAGCCTGTCAAGAGCGGCGGCGCCTACTGCAGCTCGACGAGCCGGCCGTCGGGATCCGTGAGGTACGCCGAGCGGCCCCAGTCGTAATCCTTCGGCTCCGTGCCGAGCCGCGCTGCCTCGCCGTCCACGTCATCGACGCGAATCGCGAAGTGGTCGACGTTCGGCGGCATGCCTTCCTGGGGCTCGCCGCGCACGTGGATGAGCATCGTGACGCCGTCGAGGTCGAAGGTCGCCCCGCCGGGCCACGACGCCGTCGGCTCGCGCCCGAGGACGCGCCCGTAGAAGGCAACGAGCGCCTCCACATCGTCCGTGAACAGCGCGATCTCGCTCAGCACTTTGCAAAGAACCTAGTCGATAGGATCGCCGTATGGAATGCGACGTCGCCGTCCTCGGGGGCGGGCCGGGCGGCTACACGGCCGCAATCCGAGCAGCGCAGCTTGGGGCGAAGGTGGTGTGCGTCGAGCAGGAGGCGGAGCTGGGCGGCACGTGCCTGCGCGTGGGCTGCATTCCCACGAAGGCGTGGGTGCAGACCGCGTCCGCGCTGAAGGCGGCAGACGAGACCTTCGCGCAGCTCGGCGTCGCCGTCGGCGCGCCTCAGCTCGACTTCGGCGCCGCCAACGAGTGGAAAGACGGCGTCTCCAAGCAGATGACGGGCGGCGTCGCCCTGCTCTTCAAGGCCAACGGCGTCGAGTGGGTGCGCGGCAAGGGCGCATTCAAGGATGCGACGACGATCGGCGTCGAGGGCGGGGAGGACGTGACGTTCACGTCTGCGATCGTCGCCACGGGCTCGTATCCGATGCGCCCCCCGATCCCGGGCCTCGACTCGCCGCGATGCGTCGACTCGACGGGGCTCCTCGCGCAGACCGAGGTCCCGCGACGGCTCGTCGTCCTCGGGGGCGGCATCATCGGGTGCGAGTTCGCATCGATCTTCCAGCACTTCGGCTCGGAGGTGACGATCGTCGAGATGCTCGACACGCTCATCCCGCAAGAGGACGCGGACGCGACGAAGGAGCTCTCGAAGCAGTTCGGCAAGCGTGGGATCGCGCTTCACCTGGGCAAGCAGTGCACGAAAGTGGAGGAAGGCGCCGACGGCCTCACCGTGCACTTCGGCGAAGGAGAGACGGTTCAGGTCGACCTCATGCTGGTTTCCGTCGGCCGTGGTCCTCTCGTCGAAGGCATCGGTCTCGAGCACGCGGGCGTGGACTTCGACCCGCGCAAGGGGATTACGTCCGACGAATACCGGCGGACGTCCGTGCCGCACATCTACGCCGTCGGCGACTGCGCCGGGTACTGGCAGCTCGCGCACACGGCCTTCCGCGAGGGCGAGATCGCCGCCGAAAATGCCACGGGCCACGAGGCCGTCATGGGCGCCCGCGCCGTGCCGCGCCCCATCTACACGGATCCCGAGATCGCGGGTGTCGGCCTGACGGAGGCAGAAGCCCGGGAGAGGCACGGCGACGACGTCGCCGTCGGCAG